>NZ_CP047130.1:1526871-1832246 GCF_009832865.1 Colwellia sp. 20A7
CTGCTAATACTTGGTAATCAGATTTAACCCAATTCCCTTGAAAAAAAGCTTCAACGCTTTCACGCTTTTCGTTGTCTATTTCAATCAAATTATCGGCATGTTTATTTTGGTCAAGCTGATCAGCATGCACCACACCGCCAGCAACCAATTCAATATTGTTTAGTTGAAAAACTTTTTGACCATTGATTTCTGAAAGTATAATACTTGTGTCACGTAAACCGTTTGATTGGCCACTAGTTTCTTGATGGTTAATGTACCTAGCATTTAACTGCCAAGGTTGTTTAAGTTGATTAGTACTCTTTAAACCAAGCTCTACCTGTTGTTGATCAACATCTGTTTGGTAGAAAATCACCTGACTTTGTCCTGGAATAGAGGATGTATCTCGTTGTTTTTTATCACTCAACCATTGGTATTTTATGCTAGTTGCAATTTTTTCGTGAGCTTTGCTAGCACCTAAGGTAATAAATTTTTTCTCAACACTGGCAGCATCTTGGCTAATGGTATCACTGTCATAATCAAAGCCTTGATCATCAATAACTAACGCATTTAGCTGTGTTCGCCAACCATAGAAGTTATCTACAGCATTAAGTTTAATTGTTTGATTAATATCGCCATCTTCAATAGAGTTCCCCTGATATTGACTAATATCGTAGTCAATTTGTATTTGAGGATCATTAGACTTTACTGTAATGATATTGATCACTCCGCCCATTGCTGAGCTACCATACATAACGGATGCAGCACCTCGAATGACTTCTATTTGGGCTATATTACTTGCGGGAACTTGGTCTAAATCTGCTGATGATCCTGTTGGGCTAATAATAGCTTGGCCATCAATTAGCACCAGTACATGATCGCCATCAAATCCTTGCATTTGAATATTGTAGCCATCTTTTGCACTACGTTTCACTACTACACCGGGAATATAATTTAGCGCTTGGGCTAATGTGCCTTGGCTAATTTTAGCAATGGTTTCACCTTTAATAACCTCTACTAAAACAGGGGAGTTACTTAATAACTTAGCCGTACGTGTTCCAGTGATAACAATATGTTCTTCTAGATCTAAGTCTGACTTCGCCTTCGTTATAGTTGGGATAAATAAGACGATAATTAACACAGATATTTTAATTTTTATATTCATTACTACTCTTGATTAACAATCTAAATGACAATGATTTTCATTCGTAATACTATTTGATGCAAATGTAATTTGCAAGTAAAAATTAAAGTAAGGGGGTTTTTTAGTTATTTATCTAATGTTTTAAGTCGACATGATTTTCATTAATAGTCGATATTTTATTTAAATATAATGAGGGAGTCGTGCTTATAGTTTTGCCTTGGCGGCGATTGTGGGCACATCTATAGTCTTTTTTTTGATTACCGTTTTACCCAATGTTATTTGAGTAATCACGTTAGCACTCCGCTTTTTTATACCTCAATTAGTGGTAGTATTACCTGAGTGAAATTTTGTATTATGGACTGGTTGATGTAATAAAAGCTCACTTGCTATTAAGTATTGATTTAGTTGCCTTAATTACGCTTTATTTAAGGTCGTAATCTTTTGAATTTTAAAATAATAATTATATAAAATTGGGATGAATAACATGAAAAAACCACAACTATTTTTACTAAAACCAGGCTATGGCAAAGCCGCTGATCAATTCTGTCCTGACTGTGCTTTGGTAATGGGGTATTTTGATTATCAGCCGCAAATGCGTGAGCATGTTGATATTAAGCTAATTGATTTCGATAGACCACGCCATGACCTAGTAAAACTACTTGGCGAAGACTTACAGAATAGCCCCGCACTGATATTTTCTGAAGGTGAACGACCACAGCATATTAATTTATCAGAAAAGACTAACAGAGCTTATATTAATGACGGACGAGCTATTTGTCAGTGGCTTGGGCAAACGTATGGCGGATTAGTACCGTCATAGAAAAGTTACTTGAAATAAGGCTTATGCATGTATGCATGGATATTATAAATAAATCATCATCGTAAGCTACTAAGTGTGAATTAGTCTAACAATTGGGAAATTTTATGTTTAAATTATATATAGTTTTTGTACTGCTTATAACCAGTTTTATGTCTATCGCAGATCCTGTAACAGAGACACAGCCGGAAGACTCAATACTCCTTACTGTTTTTTTAAAGCATGACCAAAGTAATAGTTTTGAAGAGTATCAAAAAATTCTAGAAGAGCAGAAATTCTTTGATAAATTCCCACCAGAAGGCGTAACTGTTGTAAGCTGGTATGTGATGATGGGAATTGGTCAGGTAGTTACATTAGAAGTACCTGCACACAAGCTTAGAGACGTTAACTTGGCAGTAGAGCAAAGTGCTTGGAAAGCCTTTACAGTTGAATTTTATCCAACTTATAACCTTTATCCTGTTTTTAAAGATAAGCTAAAGAATAAGGCTAAAGTGGCATATTAATGCTAAATAGTTAACTCGTCACTTTAACGAACAATAAATGGTTGATTTTTGTAGTTGTACTATTCATTTAATCAACCATTTATTACTTCTTAATAAAATTTTATAGGATTGGAGTTTGTATGAAAATTTTACGGCTTATTTTATTATTTACGTTATTATTCGTTTCTTTTTATTCTTCGGCTTCAACAAGTAAGTTTGATTGTAAGTACCTCAATTATCATTTGGTGCTTGAGGCAAAAGGTTTTAAGCATATAGTTCACGAGTTAAGTATCAATGGAGAAATTCTTATCACGGAATTGCTCGATGATAATTGGTTCATGGAGGAAATAAACTGTAAAAAATCAGGTTATGAAATTGTTGCTAGCCATATTCAATATAATGACCCTGTTAAACAGGTATTCAAACTAACGTATAGTTCTAAACGTGGTTACAAAGTCATAAAAGGCAGATAATAAGTCAGATACTCGTAAAGTAAATCACCCTCTATTCTTCATTCACTAAAAGTATATTTATCTCTTGTACTGTTTATGTTCAATATATTGATATCATAAACTTTTATTGAACTCAGTCATCCATTGCAATCGTCTTTTTAGTCATATTTCATTGTGAATTTTTTCTGTTACTATTTTTAAATTTAAAACTTGTGTATACATATTGATTTAAATCAAAGTGCTGTATTCAATATAAACACATACTTTGCCATAGATACTCGTTATTATTAATAACGCTAATTGTGGGAACAATAAAATAATGAAAAAATTTAAAAGCTTAGGGATAACACTCGCTATTTCACTCATCTCATTTTCATCACTGTCATTTGCCGGTGAAGTATTTGATATTGAAAATATTGGCACTAAATCTAAAACTGAGGGCTTGGAACGTGTTACTCAAACTTTAGTGCCACCACCATTTTTACCCAAACATGATCAGGTTGCTAAAGGCAATCCTAAAGTCATTCAAATGACAATGGACATTATTGAAAAGGAAATAGAAATTGCACCGAATGTTTTTGTGCAGGCTATGACTTTTGAAGGCTCAAACCCTGGCCCAATGATAGTTGCTCATGTAGATGACTATGTTGAGTTGACACTTAAAAACCTTAAAACCAATACCTTGGTTCACAATATTGACTTTCATGCCTCAACAGGTGCTTTAGGTGGCGGTGCATTAACCAATGTAGCTCCGGGTGAACAAGTTGTTCTTCGTTTTAAAGCAACTAAAGCGGGCGTTTTTGTTTATCATTGCGCTCCTGGCGGCGTTATGATTCCTTATCATGTTGTATCGGGTATGAATGGTGCAATTATGATCCTTCCTCGTGATGGGTTGAAAGACAATAAAGGAGAATTGGTTACTTACGACAAAGCTTATTACATTGGCGAGCAAGACTGGTATGTGCCTAAAGATGAAAAAGGTAAGTTCAAGCGTTATACCTCTCCTGTAATGGGGATGGCAGATACCATGGAAGTTATGAAAACGCTTACGCCTACTCATTTAACCTTTAATGGCAAAGTAGGAGCTTTAACGGGTAAGAATGCGATGACTGCAAAAGTGGGAGAAACAGTATTATTTCTTCATTCTCAAGCAAATCGTGATACACGCATTCATTTAATTGGTGGTCATGGTGATCTTGTTTGGACAGGTGGTTCATTTGATGATGTTCCAACAACTAATCGCGAAACATGGGCTATTGCTGGTGGTGAAGCAGGCGCTGCTATGTATACCTTTAAACAACCAGGTCTTTATGCTTATGTTAACCACAACCTAATTGAAGCGATTATGTTAGGTGCTGCCGGTCATGTTTCTGTTGAAGGTGAATGGAATAATGACTTGATGGAACAAGTTCAAAAACCAAGTCCTATTAAATAATTATAGGGATTGATTTTCTAATGAATCAAATAAAGTGTATTTTATTCATCAGCCTAGTTTTTGCATTTGCAGTAGTAGCACCTGCTACTGCTGCAGAAGTAGAGCGTAAAGTTGAATACACTTATTCACTTAACTCAATGGCTTCTGTATTGATGGGTTGGTATGGAAGTTTATTACCTCATGACGGTTCAACGTTTGTTGTAACACCTGATATTAAATGGGATGAAAGTCGTACTCATTATCCTAATACGATAACCGGTGTGAAAATCACACAAACAGATTTAGTTAAGTTAGCAGTGAGTGAATACGCTTTTAATGTTCACTCACAAATAACCTACCTGCAGGACGATGTTATTCAAGCGAAGCAGTTAGATGAAACCTTTATTTTTCATATTGGCCCCACAGGCCAAGCGATTCTTAATAAGAAAACCAGAAATAAAGAGCAATCTGTTACCGCGATGTCATTGCCAACCTTTGATTATAGTTATTATCAAAAGCGTGAATTTGCTTATACATGGTTAGCTTATCTTGATGGCGTGAACACAAATAACAGTATTAAAGGGAAAGACTGGTTTAATACTGCTGTTTATTCAGTGAAAATGGGGACTAAAGATATTGAGGGTTCTATTTTATCCACATTAGCAGAACGTAATACCTATTTATCTAAGGGGCGGCACACCTTACGCAGTATAGAGGTCAATACCGTTGAAGGTCGTGACAACACATTTATATTAGATCTTATTATTAATTGGAAAGGTGTTAATGCTGAAGGGAAACCTGTGTTAGCAAAAATTCATCAAACCATTACGTATGAGCTTAAAGAAAATAATACGTGGTATGTAACGTTCATTAAAGAAGAACATTTACTTCCTGATATTGGCCCATGGCAGAATTTATTATGTTAAAAAAACTAGCAGTATTATTACTTATTAGCTTTATTGGTGTGCAAACAGTTCATGCCGAGGAAGAATTACCAATATACAGTGGCATAGGAGGAAATTTTTCAGCAGTTAACCAAGACGGAAAACCGATAGAGTTTAATGACTTTAAAGGTCAGCCGGTACTATTAACGTTTGGTTATACTAACTGTGCAGATATTTGCCCATTTACCTTAGGTTATTTATCCCGCATATACGCAGGTTTAACGAAAGATGAACAGAAAAAAATAAGCGTTATTTTTGTGACTGTGGATCCTAAATACGATACCCCTGAGCATTTAAAAAAGTTTATGGCGCATTTTAATTCAGAATTTATTGGTTTGTCGGGGACTAAACAGCAAATAGATAACATTGTGTCATTGTTTCAAGCTAAGTATGAAAAACTCTCAGCAGAAAATATGGTACCCACGAAAAACATTCGCCGAGTTACACAAAAAACACTGACAGACGAAACTAATACTCAAGAAGATAATACTCAAGAAGATAAATCATCTCTTTACAGCCACACAGTAACGATTTATTTAATTGATAAATCAGGTTTTACTCGTAGTATCGAATACACAGGTACACCTCAAGAAGAATTTATTGGTAAAATCAGAGGATTAATAAATGAATAATATAATCACTAGAGGTAATTGCTTATTAATATTGCTACTTTCAGTGTTTATTTCTTCGGCCTACGCAAACAACCAACCAGAGATTGTATTTGAACAGTTCTTTATTGTGGACGCAGCAGAAGTGGCACGAAGCACTGCCGGTTACGGGGTGATTAAAAATAGTGGCGAAGTAGACGATACGTTAATGAGTGTACATAGCGATGCGGCTGCAGTTATGTTGCATCGAACACAAATCACTTCGGGTATGGCAACCATGACTCATGTGTCAAATAGTGTGATTAAAGCGCATTCTGAACTAGTGTTAGCACCTATGTCATATCATTTAATGTTTATGAATATTAACCCCGCTGATTTTAGCCAAGATAAGCAAATAATCGTTCAATTTAAATTTGAAAAAGCAGGGCTCATTGAACTGAGTATCCCTGTTAAGCACAATACCTATTAACAAGCTTTCCCATTGATTTTAATAAATCATTAGTTTCTTTTTGCATTAAATTTAATTCATTATGGTCTTATCCTTTAAATATAAGGCATTAGGCTTTATTGCGTTATATTTCATTCAATAGATCGAGTGTGCATGATCTTCCCCCGATAAAACGGACACGTTTTTTCACGCTGCCTACGGTTCATATTCCACTGGCGAACAGTCTTTAATGGAATATACAGACTTTTCAATTATTGTTTTATAAGCGAGTGTTCTTGTTAATTTTATTAGGCTAAACTACTGCGGTTGAGCCCTAATAACTTTAATAAATCGCAAAGCTAATGGTTTTATACATGCGTGAGCAAACAACGAAATTGCTCCTATTATTAATATACCTATAAGCGGAATTATTGCTCCAGTAAAAATTATTGAACCAAATACATAACCAAAAATACATTCCGATCTGTATATGGGGAGGAACAACCCGACTACTAGCAAGCCTAAAGACAAGTATATTGCAACGTTTTCGTAGCCGACACTAAAGCTGAGTGACTGCACAAAACTTAAAATCAGCATGCCGAAAAAACCAATGAGTATTCCTCTTGAAATTTTTTCCTTTACTGTTGAGTCACCAGATTGAAAAATTGTACGTTTTTCTATGCGCGCTATAGAAAGCCACGCTAAGAATGGGAGAATTAATAGCCCCCACCAGTTTGATATTGCGGGATAATCAGAATGGTGCATTAAGTGATGGCTCAATATTCCACCATTTAAATGCTCCCACCACAGGTGTCCAGCTACGAATAATACGGTAATTGCAATCACGTAGTATTTCAATTTTTTAACTGATTTTCAGTCATGTTTATCCTCGGAGTACGATGGTCGAAATATATAGCCTAACACTTTGTTATGAGGCAACATACCTTCTTTCTACAAAAGAATTAACGGGGACAGTCGCTCAAACTTGAACAAGATAAGCTTTTTTAACCCAAACTTATAAGTAAGTGTAGAGCTTTAGTTAACCTTGTTGGTCTAAGTATGGTTAATCACGACTATTTATTAAATTTCAGTCATAAAAAAAGCCGCTAAAAAGCGGCTTTAATTATCAAATTGGTGGAGCTGGCGGGATTTGAACCCGCGTCCGAAAAACCTACATCCTCGGTACTACATGCTTAGTCGATTATTTATTTAACCAATTAGACGCCAATCGACAGGCTTCGTCATGGTGAGCTTAATACTATTTCGCGGTTCAGCCTTAAGCATGCTTCCCTCGCTATTCCGTTTAATGTGACCATCGATCCTCTAAACAACAGAAGAATTTTTGAGGCGATGGCTAGCCTAAGCGGCTAGTGCGAACGTTTCGTCGTTAGCAATTATAGTTTTGCGGCTTTTTACGAGGCCAACCGCCCCTCGGCATGCACCTTGGGTTTCGTGAATCTCGTCGAATCCTGAATCAGCCCCAAGTTTTTTCTTTTTCTCTTTTTACTTTATAAACAAGTTCATTACAGGGAATGAGCTTCGCTTATAACCGAAGTATACAGCGCATTTCACTGATACACAACGTAACTAAATTTGAATTATGCTAAATATCGATAAATTTTGAATAGATTGCTTAGTCTTTGTTCAACTTAACGGTATCTACTTTAATATCGCTATTTATTCTTTGTTCAAATTTTTGTTTTTCAGTATGCGTCCTTTATCAACAGCCCATTCTCTGTCTTTAATATCTGCACGCTTATCATGATCTTTTTTACCTTTACCTAAGTAAAATTCGAGTTTCACCCAGTTTTTACGCCAATACATAGCAGTAGCTATAATTGAGTAACCTTCACGGTCAACAGCGCCAGCTAAAACGTCAAGTTCTCTGCGGTTAAGTAGTAACTTGCGATCACGATTTGGATCACATACCACGTGTGTTGAGGCTTCTTTAAGCGGCATTATTTCTGCGCCTAATAAGTAAGCTTCTCTGTCTTTTATATGAACATAACAGTCAGAAATGTTTACTTTACCACTGCGAATACTTTTTATTTCCCAACCTTGTAAACTCATACCACCTTCAAACTTATCGGTTAGGTTATAGTTATGCCTAGCCTTTTTATTTAAAGCGATAGTGTTACTGTTAGATTTGTTTTTTGAACTTTTCTTTGCCATTTTGAATTCCATTATTATCGGCGATGATTATACCTACAAATAAGAGACTTGATATAACAAATTTCTTTTTAGTAAAAATTCATCGCTTATATTCAAGTAATAATGCGCTTGTTTGTGTGTTTTGGTATGATATCGCTAAGTTAGCGTAAGGGTCAAAATAAGAATGCCATCCATAAGTAGAAGTGCACTGGTTATGTACAGTGTTGAACAAATGTTTCAATTAATAAATGATGTGCTTGCTTACCCTCAATTTTTACCTGATTGTAGCAATAGTAAAATTATTACGGAAGATGATAATTCAGTTACCGCTGCTTTATTGGTTTCTAAAGCGGGATTAAATAAGTGGTTTACAACTAAAAATACATTTATTTCTAATCAGCAAGTGCAATTAGAATTAGTTGATGGTCCGTTTAATAAATTATATGGCCGTTGGCTTTTAACAGCTTTGTCAGAAGATGCTTGTAAAGTTAGTTTAGAGCTTGAATATGAGTTTTCTAATAAAATGTTTGATTTGGCTTTTGGCCGAATATTTAATCATTTAACTAATAATATGGTACAGGCATTTACCCAACGAGCTAAAGATGTTTATGGAGCAGCAGCGTAACATGGAGAACCTAAGTGAAGAAATTCAAGTAGAAGTAGTTTACGGTGTTGCACATACACAAAAGTTGTTATCTTTGTCATTTAAGCAAGGAACTACTGTTGAAGAAGCCATTGAGCAATCGGGTATTATTGAATTTTTCCCTGAAATTGATTTAACTGAAAATAAAGTAGGTATTTGGAATAAAGCGGTTAAGTTATCAACAGTTTTGGACAATTATGATCGAATTGAAATTTATCGACCTTTAATTGCCGACCCTAAAGAAGTTAGAAAGCGCAGGGCTGAAAAGGCAAAGCTTGAAGGTCGCGCAGATAAAACGACAGGTGGTCGAGTTAATCCTTTAGCTAAAAAAGAAGAAGATAAATAAACATCTAACAGCTAAAAGTAAGCCCAGCAAATGCTGGGCTTTTTGGTAGAGCTTAAACATTTTTTAAAACTTGCTTTACAATAAATCACTGAGTTGATTATTTATACAAGTCTTACTGTTTATTTCTATGGCTTCACGCCAACCACTGAACCATTGATATTGTACTTTTTACTTTTCTACTTGAGTACATTGGTAAGGGCATTGTTCTAAGAACGTTAGGATATACCTGTTTGGTTATTACCTATATGAGCCCTGTATTGGTGGTCTCGTTTTTGCCTTCTCATCATAAATGCACACTCCTTTATTACCATTGATATAGGAACACTCTTACCTTCACTTTCAAATTTAGTTAAGGTTCTGTGAAAAAGCAATATTGTTAGATGTGTTTTTTACGATAATTAATTAAGTCATTGATTCATGGTGATATTGATTTTAGTTACTAATACCAATCTCACTAACTATGTGATCATTCCTACTGGCTAAAATCACCAACTACATCGTTATTTATTTAATAATTAGAACAACTAGTTATTTAAATACATGCCTTGTATTAGGCAATTTTTTCTACGTATAAAATTGTTCACTCAATTAATGAAACTGGTATGAATAAAAAAAGCACCTAAAGGTGCTTTTTTTAGTGACTATTAGTAGTCAATAGGGCTAATACTTATCACGAAGATCTCGTGTTATTATTTAATAAACGCTGTAAACATTGTAAATAGTTAAATATACGTTTAACTAAAGAATTTACGTCGTAAACTAAATAATGCCATCAGAGATAAAAGCCCAGCGAAGTTTATACTTGCGCCTTGACGAACTACTTTTTCTTCTTCTTCTGATGTACAAACTTCACTAGTGTCAGGTGTTGGCTCTAAAGTGATTGCGCGTAATACATCTTCTGTTAATGGTGTACCAAAATCATCAACCATTACTTCACCATAAGCGTCACGACGTTCTACTTTTATCGTTGCTGTTGCGGAAATAATACCATCGTCATTAATGTCTTGTGCTTCTATAATATTATAGGTTGAGCGTAAAGCACATGGAATGGCTAAGTTGAGGTTAGTGAAAACATCATTGTTCATGTCATAAACAAAGCCAGCAGTTCTACGTGGGTTGCTAGTGCTTTCGTTATGCGTTTCAATTTCGCCTTCACCTACTATTAGATCACTATTATTGATTGCTCTAGCGGTGCTATCTGAGCCAGAAAAGAAGTCATTAGGAGTGACTAGGTTACTTTCTTCTGCGGGCGCATTAGTGTCTACATAGAAAAACTTACGTACACCGCTGCTATTAGTTACATAACCGACCGCAGTACCTGCATCATTAATATCATAAGCAACAGACGTACCTCTAATACTATGATCGCCACTAATATCTATCACGCTACCATTCTTATAAGCAACAGCATATTGATAAAACTTTCTTTGATCTACTGTTGGTGTAACTATGTTTTGATCATAAAAACCATCAGCATACCCTACTGCGACGCCATTACTATTAAGCGCTAAAGCGTAACTTGAGTAAGAACGCTCATCGTCTTCATGTGGCGTTACTAGTAAGCCTAACTCTTCAATAATAGGTAAGCCATCAGGGTTTAGGGTGGCTTTAATTGCCATAGCATCGTAGGTAGCAGATGTTGAGCCTGTCTGTACTTGTGCAATACAAGCTTCTAGTGTCATAGCTGCAGGAACAACTTCTGGGTCAGCACAACCGCCATCTTCGTTTTCAACAAAGTCAGAATAACTTGGTACTAACTTGTAACTACTAAAACCTACAGCAACGCCTACTTCATTTGCGTCCATTAGTGCAGAGAAACCACCGCCATACTCTGCTTCTAGAGGAGTTATTTCATGAATTTGACTACCTTGATTATAAGAATAGAAACCTCTCATACCATGCTCTCTAAGCCAATATATATGATCAGTATTCTCTTCGTCAGTAAAGGTTTCACTCGGTAAATAAGGCGCTGTAGCACTACCATAGGAGATACCACTATCAGTAATCCCAGCGATAATATCAACCGTTGAGCGTGTCAGTTGTTCGGTTCCATCGAAAGTTGTGTCTAACAACGGATATTCTTGCTGGAGACCGCCAACCGTTGTTATGGCAATGGTATCGCCGACTTTTTGGTATTCGATGTCACTGCCTTTTCCTGACGATGTGTCTTGTAACCATCTTATTACCCAAGATAAGTCATTCGCAGTTGGATTACCTGCTTTTAAAGCATCGATATCTTCAAGGTTATTTAAAGCATGAACACTCACGTGATTTATTGCTGCAAATAATTGAATGGCAGTAAAATCAGAGTCATCAAGGTAATCAAATTGCACTGGAAAATCATATAAACTAGTGCCTGATATGGCCATATCACCACTAATGTTTTGCTGTTGAGCATAAGTATACTTTGCTTGGTCAGCATCACCTTCATCAACAATTTGATATGTGGCGGCATTGACGCTATTTAAAAAACTTACACTTAGTGCACTACTAATGCTTAGGGCGATAATATTCTTTGCTATTTTTCTCATTCTACTACTTAACTCTTTTATTTATTGTAGGAATAAATCCCAGACTGCAGGGGTTAAAGTTCGTCTAACGCTTGCCATCTTGAATAGGCAGTGTCGAGTTTGGACTCTTTTTCGCTAAGCTGGTTCAATATATTTTTTGTATGTTTTTCATCTAGGCTAAAAAAATCGCTTTGATTGACTTGTTCTTGTAAATCAGCAACCTCATTTTCCAAGGTCTCTATTATTTTTGGCAGCTCTTCCAGCTCTTTTGTTTCTTTAAAAGAAAGCTTCTTCTTTACCGCTAGCGATGCTTCTTTTTGTGCTGCGGGTGCTGTCTTTTGTGTTACTTCTTTTTTACTAACTGATGATAAATGGCGCTGACGTTCTTCTTCTTTTAATGCTAAATAACTATCAACGTCGTCATAGCCGCCCACTATTTGATTAATTTGGCCTGTACCATCGAAATAAAGACAGCTACTTACACAGTTATTCACAAAATCACGATCATGGCTAACTAAAATAACGGTTCCTGCATAATTTGCAACTACTTCTTCTAATAACTCTAACGTTTCAATGTCTAAGTCATTGGTTGGCTCATCGAGAATAAGTAAATTACTTGGGCGTAAAAAGAGTCTTGCAAGTAATAAACGGTTCTTTTCTCCACCTGATAGGGCGCGAACTGGCGTACGTGCACGTTTAGGACTAAAGAGAAAATCTTGAAGGTAACCAAGTACATGGCGAGATTTACCGTTAACTTCTACTTCTTGTTTTCCTTCACCTACAATTTCTTGTACTGTTTTATTTAGGTCAAGCGCTTCGCGATGTTGATCAAAATAAGCGATTTCTAAATTAACTCCTGAGCGCATTTTACCGCTAGTGGCTTTGAGTTTCTCCATAATAAGCTTTATTAAGGTTGACTTACCAGTGCCGTTTGCACCAATAAAAGCTAATCTGTCGTTACGTGTAATAAGTAAGTTCAGGTTTTCAATAATAACTTTATCACCAAAAGCTACAGTTACATCTTCTGCTTCAAATACGAGCTTACCTGAACGATCACCTTGAGTAATGTTCATTGTACTTTGGTTGCGTACATCACGGCGAGCTGTACGTTCAAGACGTAGTTTCTCTAATGAACGAACACGTCCTTCATTACGAGTACGTCGTGCTTTAACACCTTGACGGATCCAAACTTCTTCTTCAGCTAACTTTTTATCAAATAGGGCATTTTGCTGTTCTTCTACTTGTAAATCATGTTGCTTTTGTTCGATATATAAATCGTAGTCACCAGGGTAGCTTTTTAGCTTACCACGGTCTAAATCTAAAATTCGGGTAGATAAACCACGAATAAACGCTCTATCATGGCTGATAAAAATAATAGTACCGCCAAAGTCTTTTAAAAACTTCTCAAGCCATAATACGCTTTCAATGTCTAAATGGTTGGTAGGCTCATCAAGTAATAAAATATCAGGGTTTGTTACTAATGCTTTAGCTAGTGCTAGTTTACGTAACCAACCACCAGATAAGTCACTAATTTTTGCATCAGGATTTAATGACAGCGTGCTCATGGCTTGTTCAATACGTTGTTCGTCTTGCCATGCACCAGCTTGTTCAAGTTCATCTTGTACTTTTGCCAGCTTATTCAGGTTCTTTTCACTTGGGTCTTCGCCAATCAAGTGAATTAATTTGTGATAGCGACTCAGTAGGTCTGCATTTTCACTAACGCCTTGCGCAACATAACTAAATACACTTAAGTCAGACGACTCCGGTGGATCTTGCTCCAACATAGCTAATTGCATCGTGCTAGATTTTAATATTTGGCCATCATCTAGGTTTTGTAAACCCATTAATATTTTCATTAATGTTGATTTACCCGCGCCATTACGGCCAACTAAACAAATACGTTCGCCGGTTTGAACGCTTAAGTCCGCTTTGTTTAAAATTTTGTCTTCACCAAAAGCGAGTTCGCCATTGGCTATTCTTAATAATTCCATCAGTTTTCAACTCTTTATTGTTAAACCGCAGTACTTGTTTGTCATCAACGAGCACTGCGGTTATCTATCAATCTAATAGCAGGGTAATTTGTTCTGCAGTAAATGGCCAAAATAGCTTTTGGTTAGCAGCTATACCCTCTGGGTTTAGTTTTTCTAATACGGGTATATGTACACCGTACAGTTCTACTAAAGTTTTACTTTCATGAGCGACGGTTTCTTGGTCAACAATATCTATTTGGTTCAATTGCGCTTTAGGTATTACTAATAAACACAGTGCTAAAGCTTCTTCGCATAAATGACAACCTTCGCTGCCATATAAATTATATATTGTCATCGTTCGCTCTTATATTTTCCTATGTTAACCCTTGCGAGTAACAGACCAACTATTATGGATATGTTTATTACGTGCAAAATCTTGGTCTCTAGTAAGATCCGACATGTTTTTAGCTTGTAATCCTAGCGCCTCTAATCCTTCAAAATCCATTTTGAAATTACGCTTATTATTGGTAAAGAATATTTCTCCACCACGGCTAAGTGATTTTAAGGCATCAGCGAGTAGGGCAACATGGTCTCGTTGAACATCGAAACTATCTTCCATACGTTTTGAATTTGAAAAAGTAGGTGGATCAATAAATATTAAATCATATTTATCGGTGTTCTTTTTCAACCAATCTAAGCAGTCGGCTTGTATAAATTGATATTTGTGACTGTTGAGTTTGTTTAATGAAAAGTTATCTTGTGCCCAATTAAGGTAGGTATTTGACATATCTACCGTTGTAATTGATCTAGCACCATGTAACGCTGCTTGTAATGACACTGAGCCAGTATAAGCAAATAAATTTAATAAGGTTTTATCTTTTGCTTTTTTAGCGACAATTTGTCGTGTTTTTCTGTGATCTAAAAACAAGCCTGTATCAAGGTAATCCCATAAGTTAATTTTAAGCAGTGCACCATGTTCATTAATGGTCATAGACTGCTTCGATTTATCAACGCGTTGGTATTGATTACTGCCTTTTTGTTTAGCACGGGTTTTTAGAACTACTTTGTCAGTAGGCACTTCTAATACTTTTGGAGCCCAATAAATGACTTCTTGTAAGCGTTTTTTGGCTTTGTCAGCGTCAATTGTTTTTGGCGCAGCATATTCTTGAATTACTAAATAATCGCCATAAACATCAATGGCAACATTGTATTCAGGAATATCCGCATCATAAAGACGATAACAGTCTATTTGGTTTGATTTAAGCCAACCTTTTAATCCTTTACGGTTTTTCTTTAAGCGGTTAGCAAAATCACTATCTTCTTCGGAAAAAGATGATTGTGGATTTACGGCATCTTTTTCTAATTGCTTTTCATCAACATTATAAAGTGCTAGTTGGCAATCTAATGGACCATTTTTAAATTTATAACGTTTGAAACTTGATAATTTAAGCATAGCAAGCAATTCAATATTGGCGGTTAAAATCGCGATTCGCCAATTGATAAACTGTGCTTTAAGTTTTTGACCAAATAATACAAAGTTTTCTACGAGTTCCGGTAGCTCACCTATACGCTCACCATAAGGTGGGTTAAATAGAATAGTACCTGCTATGCCTTTGGCGCTTGAGCCATAAACATTATTCATGTCATTGGTGTTTTGACATTTAAATTCAATAAAGCGCTGTAATTTAGCATTACGTGAGTTTTGTTGTGCTGTATTAATAACACGAGGATCAATATCAATACCAAATACTTTTAAGCTACTGATTTGTGCTTTTTCTAATGAGCTCTCAGAACTATCAATGGCATCATTGAGCTGTTCTTGCCAAATATTTTCGTCGTGCTTTAACCAATCAGCAAACCCCCAAGAGGCACGTTGAATGCCAGGTGCTTGTTTGGTTGCCATTGCTACGGCTTCAATTAATATTGTGCCTGAGCCACACATAGGATCAACTAACGGCTTACTTGTATCGTCTAGCCAGTTAGAGCGAATAATTAATGCTGCGGCTAAGTTTTCTTTTAATGGTGCTGCACCTGAGTGCTCACGATAGCCACGTTGAAATAATCCGCGGCCAGAAAAATCTAAGTATATGCTGACATGATCTTTTAGTAACCTAGCTTGAAAACTGATTTGAGGTGATTTCTTATCGACATCAGGACGTTCAAAGCCTTGATCTCTAAATTGATCAACAATAGCATCTTTAATGGTTAAACCACCAAATTGGCTATTTCGAATTTCTTCACTATAACCTACGAAGTCAATTGCAAAGGTTGTATTACTGTTAAAGTGTTCTAACCAATTAACAGAGCTTGCGGCTTTAAATAGCTCATCTTTGTCTTTAGCTTCGCCTTCGCCAAGCTTTAACATTACGCGTGTGGCTAAGCGAGTCCATAAACAAATTTTATAGCCAAGCTCCATGGATGCTGAGAAATAGACACCTTCTGGTTTTTGAATAACTTGTTCAGCACCAAGGTTCTTTACTTCATCGGCGAGTAATACCTCGATACCAGGGGAGGTTAGGGCTAAAAATTGTTGCATGGGCACTGTCATAGTGTGATTCCAGAAAAAACGATGGCGCGATTATAACGAAAGTACACTCACACATAAACAAAAGTTAAGATAATGTGACGAAATAGCTTATAATTAGGACATAACGAAGAACAATTGAGCTAACAGATGATTTTTAGCTGATTTATAAAAAAATCACTTGCTTTATTGGGGAGGGATCCTTACTATACGCATCGAATTCAGGGAGAACATCCTTGATAGCTTCTTGCAGTATGAAGTAAAACTATTGTGGCTTACCTTATCTTATAAAGAAAAGGTCATTCGGACGCGGGATGGAGCAGCCTGGTAGCTCGTCGGGCTCATAACCCGAAGGTCGTCAGTTCAAATCTGGCTCCCGCAACCAACTTATTGATTAATAACCTTTTAATCATGATTTAATGATTTATTTTATCATTAAGCTTCTTTAGTGAAAAGAAGTAAAAATCTTTACTGGCTTCCTACTTTTTGTAGGTCATTCGGACGCGGGATGGAGCAGCCTGGTAGCTCGTCGGGCTCATAACCCGAAGGTCGTCAGTTCAAATCTGGCTCCCGCAACCAACTTATTGATTAATAACCTTTTAATCATGATTTAATGATTTATTTTATCATTAAGCTTCTTTAGTGAAAAGAAGTAAAAATCTTTACTGGCTTCCTACTTTTTGTAGGTCATTCGGACGCGGGATGGAGCAGCCTGGTAGCTCGTCGGGCTCATAACCCGAAGGTCGTCAGTTCAAATCTGGCTCCCGCAACCAATCTATTTATTAAAAATAATTATCATATATCGTCTTGGTACGGTTCATTATATTATTTTATTGATAAAATATCCCCTAAGGTCACTAGTTAATATACCTATCCGAATACCATTAAAAATTCTATTTTATCTCTTTAAAATCAAATTCTTACTTATAATAAACAAATCAAAATTAATTCAATCGCTTTTATTTTATTTATTGCCTTACCGTCATTTATTCAAAAAAGATATTTATAATATTTAGGTATGGCTATTTTTATTTCTCGGATTTCTCTTTCAAATTAATAAATTTGCTAATTTGAATAACCCTTAAGTGCAACTCCCTGAAGGTCATTTAATAAAAAATAATTATCAAAAAAAACTAATAATAGCACTTCTCTTATTTTGGAAAGTTTATCAAAATTTAACCTTGTATTGAATATGTGTCCGATCCGTGTCGCACTTGTGACACGGACTATAAAATGAATCTTTATATAATAGTGAGGTTTATGCTAGTTTGACCTTAAGGTGAAAGAGGCACATTTTTCGTTTTAAACGTAAAATTCATATTTAAATCACATTAATGAATCTTATTTCACTTTATATCGTGAGCTTACGGCAGCGTAGCGTGACATCACGATTTTTTCAGGTACAGCTTGACCTAGGCGGTAAAGCCTAAATCATCGTGTTTGGTTTTTTTAGGTGATTGAATTTTTAGCGAGATAATTCCAGGGTAAATAATCTTCAGGGGTCTTTTTTACCTGCTCTTTTTCTCGTTGTAAGGTGGTGAAGTAGTCAAAGACATTAATACCCGCCTCACTTGCCGTCGCGATGACCGAGGTAATGACATCCCCAATCGTTGCCCCCAGTAAGGTTTTGTGGAACATCGCGTTTTTTCTGTCTCTCACCACAATTTTGAGCATCGCTTCAATACGATTATTGTCGATTTTTACTCCTTCAGTGCTGCAAAAGTAACTCAGTCCGACATAATGTTTGATAAAGTAGCGAATAGCTTTGCCTAGGCCACTGTTTTCTTCAACGGTTTCATTGGCTAAATGCGTTTCTCCCCACAATTTTATGGCTTCCATGATGGGCGCTGAATGCGTTTGATGATAGGCCAGTCTTGCGCTCGGGGTTAACTTTTCTTCTTTCGTATAGTCATCATTGACCCATATTTCACCATAGCGTTTGAGGACATGCTCGACCTCAATTGGAAAGTGATTGATAACATCTACAAATTGTCGTCTTGCGTGGCTATTACACAGTGACGTTATCGCCTCACGTACCGTCGGCCGATTGCTCGCTAGCGCATCACTCATGATGAGTGGTTTGGCGCATGATTGACTGCGCTTGTGCAAAATACTGTCAATGAATTCTCCCGCGTGCCCGATGTTAGTCTCAAATAAAACAATATGACGGTTATCAGCCAGCGTTGCGATAACACCTGAGGTATAAACGCCCGTACGTGTGATGACTTTCTCACTGTTGCGTGCTTTCTTTATCACCGATTTCGCATCAAGAATACGGTTAGTTGTGTCATCTAAATAGTAGTGTTTACCATCAGCCGCTAAATTGAAGAGCAATTGGTACACGGGATAAATAGCATTACAAACAAGCTCTACTTGGTCAAAAACCGTTGACGCGGTGATTTTTACCCCAGTAATTTTTGAATACTGCTTTGACGATAAAAAGGCAGTCCAGCAAAGTATTTATAAATCGCCATTAAAGAACGTGCTGAATAACCATATTTTTGAGTACTTAAGCCATCGGTTAAGACATCGTCCGGCAGTGGTGCGGTAAAATAAGCACCGCAGGTATTACAACGAAGACGCTCCATGACATGCTGCTCAGGTTTGAAAGGACTTTGTCCGGTGATACGTAGCAAGCTACCTGGCTCGGTTTTATAAACCTTACCGGTTAAGCACTCAACACAGGTATCGCCTTTATTTACGTCAACTAGTCCATGAACGATAATCGTGGGTTTAACCGGGGTGAAACCTTCACCATTATCGTTGCTACGCTTTTTATTTTTCTTGCCCGATGACGCTTTAGTTTGCTTAAGCACCGAGCCTAGTTTTTCAGATGATTTTTCAATACCTAACAATTTTCGCAGTTTATGCACGGTAACATCATGATTCGCTAAGCGGGTTTGCGTGGTGGCTAAGGTCAATAACGCATCAAGTAATAACTGATAATCCTCTGGGCTTAAGGCCAGATTGTTTTCTTTGGCCTCGTTCACGCGCTCTATCAGCGCTTCAAGGGCTTTGCCATCAATGTCGGTAAAAGGTTTGCTCACGGTACGTCCAGAGTTTTAGTGTTTGGTACAGGTTTATTTTGCAGGCATTATGATCCGATAAAAGTAAAAATCAAGTGTTTATCTCAATGATTTTACTCAGTAAAGAGGATCCGTTTTTTCCCATAATGGATCGTTGTCACACAATAGTTTTCGCAGTTTTTTCGCGATGATCTGTTCAATACTTTTGTTTGATGACGGCCAATTTTGAAACTTTCCTTTAGATAAACGCTTGGTCATGAGCCAAAAGCCAGTACCATCATACGATAATGCGCGCACCATGGTTTTATTGCGATTAATAAAGACAAACACAGTACCCGAACGTGGGTTGACCGATAATTTATAACGGCATGTTGCGGCTAAACCATCAATGCCCTGGCGAAAATCAGCGGGTTCAATCGCGATTAATATGTGGGTGTCAGCGGTTAAATGGATCATGATTTCATTGCCCCAATGAGCGAAATGATGATGTTAGTATCAATAACACCAGATAAAGACATTTCATTACCTTGGGCAAAGCGTAGTTCAACAGTAAAGGGCGGTTGTGTGAGTAATGGCGGTGGTGAAATAGGAAGGTGCACAAATAGCGGTGCTTTTTCAGCAGGTTCAAGCGTATTTCGCCATTGCTTGAGCTGGCCGCCACTGATCCTTAATGCTGATGTTATTTTGCTAGAAGAATAGTGATTGAGTAATGCTACGGCTTGCTCACGCAATGCGATGGGCGTTGTGACTTGACGACCACTTCTGTTGCTACGCCAGTGCTCAAAAGCAGTAACGACCGTTGTTAATTGATCTTGGTTTGGCATGATTGCATCCTAGTAATTTGGTTGCGATCATTAAAACAGATCAAAAGGGGGAAGTTGAGCTAGGCTGCCGTAAGCTCACTAAAAGCCTAGCGAAAAATTATCATTTGAGTTAGGCTACATCAGTCTTTGAAAGAAGGCGGTCGCACCTCCCGCAGGTGCGTGGATTGAAACATTTAAGTCAGGGTTGTTATCATCTGTGCATATGTCGCACCTCCCGCAGGTGCGTGGATTGAAACGGTTTTTTGTTCGGTTGTTGACGGAGTTATTTCGTCGCACCTCCCGCAGGTGCGTGGATTGAAACATCATCGCTTAAATGCTAAGTCGCTACCAAAAGGTCGCACCTCCCGCAGGTGCGTGGATTGAAACAACGTAGTTGGGCCCTATGCCGTCGGGTGATGAGTCGCACCTCCCGCAGGTGCGTGGATTGAAACATTACAGCAGCACCTAACGCAAAGAAAAACCAAGTCGCACCTCCCGCAGGTGCGTGGATTGAAACACTGTGCTCGTTAATTGGTACTGATGCTAGCTCGTCGCACCTCCCGCAGGTGCGTGGATTGAAACAATAACACGTATACGGTAACGCACCTGTATCAGGTCGCACCTCCCGCAGGTGCGTGGATTGAAACTTTGCTTGAACCTTATCGAATTATCAATATTTAGTCGCACCTCCCGCAGGTGCGTGGATTGAAACACATAGGTCTATCTCGGTTGCGAAACTACTACCAGTCGCACCTCCCGCAGGTGCGTGGATTGAAACGCCCATGGTTTGGCTAACAATGCTAATACCACTGTCGCACCTCCCGCAGGTGCGTGGATTGAAACGAACAACAATATTGGCAACTAAAAACAGAAGATGTCGCACCTCCCGCAGGTGCGTGGATTGAAACACGTTATCGACTACGCTAGTGCGGAATTTACCGGTCGCACCTCCCGCAGGTGCGTGGATTGAAACCCTGATTCAAAGCGCGCAAACTTATTTAGCAAAAGTCGCACCTCCCGCAGGTGCGTGGATTGAAACTATTTAAACAGGATTAAAAACAGTGAACACTAAAGTCGCACCTCCCGCAGGTGCGTGGATTGAAACTCCTGAACTGCTTGAGATAACAACGGCATCAGCGTCGCACCTCCCGCAGGTGCGTGGATTGAAACGTGTTCAAGCTGCCGATGAAAGTAACAATGTAAGTCGCACCTCCCGCAGGTGCGTGGATTGAAACAACTATACATTGGTTGAATGACAATGCTAAAAAGTCGCACCTCCCGCAGGTGCGTGGATTGAAACTACGTCTGTCAAATATGATGACTTAGTTGATTTGTCGCACCTCCCGCAGGTGCGTGGATTGAAACAGATGCGTATGCGGCACAATTAAAGGCTGGTTTAGGTCGGACCTCCCGCAGGTGGAAAATCTCTAGTATCAGTGCCACCTAATTGCATTTACCTAAGCCAGCCAATTGCGTTCAACTCTGCCACAATATTTCGATCTTAATAGACCTTTCATCTTTGGATATATTGAACACCACTAACACACACTTTTGCAGCTAAGAATTGAACTAAATTAGTCCTCAAAATTAGGCAAATTTATGTCAACAAAGATACGAAAGCGGAACAAAATATAAATTCTATTTCAACACTTAATTTGTGTTTGGTGACATAAAAAATCAGTTGCAAAGAGGGTCAGCTTTATGTTCATAAAGCTGACATAAAATTAATAATCCTAAGGCGCTTTAGGGCACATTACGCCATAGAATTTCAATCTTGATTTAGGTTTCTTTGTCGACGGTCAGTATAAAAAATAATACGAAGAATGCAGAACTGTTAATAATAAAAGGAGTTAGCGATAAAGGAAGATACAAACACAGCTATAAGTTGTGCTTGTATTTGGGGTGTTAACCGAAGTGATTAAAAGCGATTTTATTACCATCAAAATCACGGAAATAAGCGCCATAAAAGACATCAGGAATACGTTGACCTGGTTTGCCAGCGCAGGTTGCACCCAAGGTCATTGCTTTATGGTACATTTCGTCACACTTCTCTTTTGAACCAGGAGCAATAGCTAACATATTGCCATTACCACAGTTTTGTACTTCTTCGTTATGTGGAATACAAACGGCTAGCATGGGTTCTTCCATACTTTTACCAATAAATATAATACGATCCATTTTTATCAGTGTTTTTGCGCCAATTGGTGCTAATAGTTCATTATAAAACACTTCTGATTTTTCTAAATCGGTGACACCGATGGTTGCATAGCTGAGCATATTCATTCCTCTTTGTTATGATTAATGTCGTTTATGTAAGATAGTTTCCCATTGCGATTTACTGATTAATAATATCATAGATATTTAGTGTAATAGCAAAGTGATTTTGGCCACATATTTATAGCTTTTATCTCGAATTAGGGTACTTAGCGCAATAATTATTATGGAATTTTGATTAGTAGAACACAGAAAGTTTCTTTGAATATAATGGTCAATTTCAGCCATACCAACTAAATAATTTAGCTAGACGTTTTATCATCATAGTTAGTGATAGCAGGGACAAGTACTGCAAGCAACGCCCAATTATTATCATGACTTTTACTATCACTAGTAAGTTGTTCAATAAGCACATCTATTTGTTCATATTGTTTTCTAGATATTATTCCCTCTATTCCAAACGGCAACAACTCTTGCAGATCTGGACTTAAACGTACATTATTTTCAGTATCCATATGGCATCTTGAATATGTAGAAAATAAACAATAATTTATCAGTATCTTTTCACTTTTCATTGATAAAACCATTTTTTAGTGGAAAAAGGTTTCAATAATATCCTGTTTAGATATTAAAGCAGATAGCTCTTTGATGTTTTTTTGACGGTTTGGGGCACTTAAAGCCTTACAAAATATTGCATATTTAAATCTAAATGAGTGGCTATATTCGCTGTTCCACTACATACCGCCTACTGTATAGCCATGAGTCATACGTAATCGCCTACGAGCGCATTAAAAGTAAAGCGGGAAATATAACGACTGGGTTTGACAGTATAACCATTGATGGTTTCTCTAATGCATAGTGGAATTAAATATGTCACACCAGAGCAAAGGCATTGCGGTCTAGATATCGTCATTTTAAACGAACGTGAAGAGTTGTGTTAAAATCAAAATTGAATAGTCCCATTAGATGGAGTAAATACAATCGAGATTGGAGTTTATCAAAAAATTCTAGTTGAACCCTGCAAAAAAATCAGCTTAATAATATAAGTTTTCAATTTAAGCGACAACTACCTAGAACTAGAAAGCAGCGATATTAGGTGTTCTCGTTGCATTAAAATATGCTGAAGTCATGAACTAAGGTAGGCTATTTAATGATAATTAAGAATTGTATTACAATGATACATATGTATACTGGGTAGATGATTAATGCTTATATATAAACCTAATAAAGTTCCTAGATATTGCGGATAAATTGCCGTTAAACTATGTTTATATGACAATAATTGAAGAACTATTGGCTTATGTTCTAGTCAAAATATGATGAAGACATCGCTGTTTAGATGGTGACGTTTTTTTGTAAAAATTCCCAAAGCAGCTTTGAAATTTAGTACGAAATAGACAAAGAAGATATCAACCATGAGCTATGCAACAGACACTTATCCTTATTTATTTTCGCCCTTAGATTTAGGGCATACCCAACTTAAGAATCGAGCTTTAATGGGGTCTATGCATACCTCTTTGGAAGAGGCTGAAGGCGGGTTTGAACGATTGGCCGAATATTATGCTGCTCGAGCTCGTGGTGGTGTAGGTATGATTATTACCGGTGGTATATCTCCTAATGATGCAGGAAATCAATTTGTTGGTGGCGCAACAATGCAAAACCAAGCTGATGCTGTAAATCACAAGTTGGTGACAGATGCGGTTCATAACGCGGCACCCGATTGTAAAATTTGTATGCAAATTCTACACAGTGGTCGTTATGTTCATCACGAAAGTGGCGTTGCACCGTCAGCAATTCAATCGCCTATCAGCCCGTTTCCTCCCAAGGCAATGACATTAACGGATATTAAAACCCATATTGAAGACTTTGCAAATTCGGCACGACTTGCTAAAGAAGCGGGTTACGATGGCGTAGAAGTGATTGGCTCGGCGGGCTATTTATTAAGTACTTTTTTATTGGACTTTACCAACAAACGTGATGATCAATACGGTGGCTCTTATGAAAACAGAATGCGTTTTCCATTGGAGGTCATGACAGCTGTTCGCAAAGCGGTAGGCAAAGATTTTATTGTAGTTTATCGCTTAGCCGCTATGGAGATGCTTGAACAGGGGAGCACTTTTGATGAAACCTTAACGCTTGCCAAAGCAATGCAAAAAATAGGGGTTGATATAATCAGTACCCATTTTACTTGGCATGAAGCACAGGTTCCTACTTTGGCAACCATGGTTCCGCGTGCAGCCTTTACTAAGGTAACCGGTAGGCTCAAAAAACATTTAGATATTCCTTTGATTACCAGTAATCGAATCAATATGCCGGAAGTGGCTGAGCAAGTGTTGCGCGAGGGAGATGCTGATATATGTTCTATGGCAAGACCTATGCTGGCAGACCCAGAGTTGGTGAATAAAGCCGCCGAAGGGCGTGAAGATGAAATCAATACCTGTATAGCCTGTAACCAGGCGTGTATGGATCATGTTTTCAGTGGCAAGCAGGCCACTTGTTTAGTGAATCCTTATGCCTGTAATGAAACCATTATGGTAAAAACCTTGGCAGCACAGAAAAAGAGAATAGCTGTTGTTGGGGCGGGTCCAGCAGGTATGGCTTACTCAACCACAGCGGCCGAACGAGGCCATGAAGTAACATTGTTTGAATCAAGTGACAAAATTGGCGGTCAATTTAATATTGCTAAACGGATCCCCGGAAAAGAAGAGTTTGGCGAAACCTTAAGATATTTTGCGAAACAAATAGAAGTTACCGGCGTGAATTTAAAGCTTAATCAAAGAGTATCCGAAAAAGAACTCATTGAAGGGAACTTTGATGAAATTGTCCTAGCAACAGGTGTTACACCAAGGGTACCGGATATAGAAGGCGTTGATCATCCTAAAGTCATTTCATATTTGGATTGCTTATTGGATAAGAAACCCGTTGGACAAAGGGTTGCTGTTATTGGTGCTGGTGGTATTGGGTTTGATGTTTGTGAATATATTATGCATAAGCCTGGTGTTGAGTTGACGCGAGAAACATTCGCGCAAGAATGGGGAATTGATTTCTCCAAACATCCTCGAGGAGGTATTTCCGGTGTCGAGACTCACATTCCTACTTCTGGTAGAGAAGTTTATTTATTACAAAGAAAAACAACCAGTGTTGGTCGAGGTTTGGGTAAAACCACAGGTTGGACACATCGTATCCAAATAAAAAAACGTGGTGTGAAAATGGTTGCGGGTGTTGAATATAAAAAAATAAATGATGAAGGCTTACATATAACAGTGAATGGCGAAGCGCAAATATTAGACGTTGATACGATAATACTATGCGCAGGACAAAACCCTTTAAGGGAGTTGTATAGCAGTATTGAGGCTAGCGGTAAAAAAGTGTTGCTTATTGGTGGTGCCGATGTTGCTTCTGAACTGGATGCTAAACGAGCTATTGATCAGGCAACGCGTTGTGCGTTAGCAGTTTAAGCCGTTTAAAGATAAAAGATAAATATAATCTGAATCGAGCTGCACTGTAGTTTGATTCTATTTGGTATAACAATACCAGTATCACTTGAATATAAATGGTTCAGACTTCCTGAAAAGGTATCTTCAAGTGGTGCTGGTATAAAAAAAATAAAGATTTTATGGAAAGTAAAAAGCAAATCATTGACGAAGTAAATCGAATAAACGAAAAATATATTAGCTTACTCGGCGGAACGTTAGTTGATTTCGATACGGAAAAAAAATCTTGTACCTATGAATTTAACATAGGAAAAGACTACTGCCACTCTATAGATGTTGTACAGGGTGGTTTTGTGACTGCCATGTTAGATGCAGCTATGAGTCATGCTGTGGTTATCCCCGATTACGATTCTATCGGCTCGTTATCCCTAGAAATAAAAACCAGCTATTTGGAACCAACCCGTGCTGGAAAATTACGCGTGGAAGGTTGGGCGGTAAAAAAAGGTTATAAAATAGCTTTCATAGAAGGCCGTATTTACAACGAAGATAATGTGTTGACTGCAACCGCAAGCTCGATATGTAAAATAACAAGAAAGCTTAAGTAATTTACCAAGCCGTTTTTATAGTGCTTTGAAAGTACTTTTATTCATTTAGATTTTTGTGTACGCCAAGCATCAACCATTGATAGATGAGAGAAAAATATGTCCAGTAGAGTGTTAGTAAACATCAAAGAAAACGGTATCGCCGTTGTTACCTTGAATCGTTCTGAAAAAATGAATGCTATAGACCAAGAGATGTTCAAGGCTATTACCGCAGCAGGTGAATCACTAAAGAACAATCGTGCGGTAAAAGCCGTGGTGATTCACGGAGATGGTACGGGGTTCTGTGCAGGTCTTGATTTGAGTAATTTTTCCGAAGATGCTCCTGAGGTATTGGCGTTGGGGTCAGATGAAATAGGTAAGGCCCCCAACATGTATCAACAAGTGGCGTGGGTTTGGAAAGAAGTCCCAGTCCCGGTTATTGCAGCCGTTCATGGTGTGTGCTTTGGTGGAGGATTGCAAATAGCCCTAGGCGCCGATATGCGTTACGTACATCAAAATACTAAATTATCGATTATGGAAAGTAAGTGGGGTTTGATCCCCGACATGGCAGGAACACAGATTCTGCGGGATTTATGTCGTGTTGATGTAGCTAAAGAATTGACGTTTACAGGTCGAGTGTTTAATGGAGAACAAGCGGTGCAATATGGTATTGCTACTGAAGTTGCTAATGACCCGTTTGCCAAGGCAATGGCAGTGGCTGAAAGCATTGTTGCTTTAAGCCCCGATGCTATGGTGTATGCCAAGCAGTTATTTGAAGAAGGCTGGCAGTGTAGTCGTGAAGAAGGTTTACTTATGGAAGAAACACTAAATGCTAAACTTATGTGTAGTGAGAACCAGATGGAGGCGATTCGCTCTGGTATGAGCAAGTCCAAGGGAAATTATAAACCAAGGATGCAAGATACTTTTTACAAAGGTGAGTGGCTCAAATAAAGTTCACAATGTCATATAAACGTGGATAATTTTTTATGAGAAGCAAAGAACAATTCATTGAAGATAAAAACAGATATAGAGCAAAATCATTGATTTACTTTGTAGGAAATTAGCTAATTTCGACACTGAAATAAGTGCGGTACATTTGGTATGAATGATAAAACTAAAGGATATGATTAAGTATCATGGCAAAAAAAATGACGGTTTCTGAAGCAATGCGTAATCGACGCACAATCCGTGGATATAAACCTGAGCCAGTAGCGGAAGATTTGTTACAACAAATCCTTGAAACGGCCCAGCTTTCTCCTTCAAATTGCAATACCCAACCGTGGTTTTTGACTGTGGTTTCTGGTCAAGCGAGGGATCAGTTGGAACAGGCCTTAATTGCAGAACTTATTGCAGGAAAGCCCCCTGAGCCTGCATTTATGTCTGGTGATGCTAATCTAGAAGGCATTTATCGGGAGAGGCAATATGCCTGCGCAGCAGATTATTACCAGACGATGGGAATAGAACGAGAGGACAAAACGGGGCGGAATCAGTTGATGGTGAAAAACTGGCAGTTCTTCGGTGCGCCGCATGTTGCTTTTGTGACTATGCCATTGACTATGGGTCCAGTTAACGCGATTGATATTGGTATTTATCTGCAATCGTTGATGTTGTTATTTGTTGAACATGGCCTAGCTAGTTGTCCGCAAGGGGCGCTGGCTTTATATCCCCAACCGATCAAGGAGATAGCCGGTATTCCAGAAGGTCATGGCATTCTTTGTGGTATTTCCTTTGGTTATGCTGACGAAGAGGCAAAAATTAATGAGGTTAAAATGGGGCGAGCAGATTTACAGCAGAGTGTGAAGTTTGTAAGTTAATTAACCGTCATTAATTTATAGCTTATGGTATTTGAGCTTTAGCCATCTAGATTTGACTAACAACCTGCGAGCAGATTTTTTTACGCCGAATGTGCTTGTTCAGGCAGTGGTTTATATAAACTAATTTTTATTGATAAAACCTAAAGAGAGAGATTATTATGTCTAATAATCAAGATTCAGTCGTAATCGTAGGCGGAGCACGTACTCCAATGGGTGGTATGATGGGGTCTTTAAGTGACGTTCCAGCCCCTGAATTAGGCGCAACAGCGATTAAAGCGGCGGTTGCAAATTCGGGTGTTGACCCACAAAGCGTCGATCAAGTTATTATGGGGTGCGTACTACCAGGCGCAATGAAACAAGCTCCGGCTCGACAAGCCTCATTAGGTGCTGGTCTGCCTTACTCCGCAGGTTGTGTCACTATAAGTAAAATGTGTGGCTCAGGCATGAAAGCGGTGATGGATGGTCATGATCAAATCAAAGCAGGCTCCAGTGATATTATCATTGCAGGCGGTATGGAAAATATGAGTGCTGCCCCTTATCTATTGCCAAAAGGTCGTGCAGGCCTACGTATGGGGCATGGTCAAGTGTTAGACTCAATGTTTTACGACGGTCTCGAAGATGCCTATACAGGCAAACTTATGGGCTCATTCACGCAAGATTGTGCCGACGATTTTGGCTTAACTCGCGAGGCGATGGATGCGTTCGCTATTGAATCATTGAGTCGTGCTAACCAAGCAATAAAAGAAGGTTGGTTTGAAGCCGAAATTTCACCCGTTATTATCAGTACTCGTAACGGAGAAACCGTGGTAAGCGTTGATGAACAACCGGGCAATGCAAATATTGAAAAAATTCCAACGCTACGTCCTGCATTTAAAAAAGACGGTACGGTAACCGCAGCAAATGCTAGTTCAATTTCAGATGGGGCTTCAGCTGTAGTCCTTATGCGTGAAAGCTTAGCTGCAGAGCAAGGGTTAGCGCCATTGGCTCGTATTGTTGGTCACTCGACTCATGCACAAGCGCCAAGCGAGTTTGTTATTGCGCCAATTGGTGCGATTAAAAAAGTGCTAGATAAAGCTAATTGGTCAATTGACGATGTGGATTTGTGGGAAATTAATGAAGCTTTTGCAGCAGTTACTATGCTAGCCACGCAAGAACTTAAACTTGACCCAACGCTTGTTAACATTCATGGTGGCGCTTGCGCGTTAGGTCATCCTGTTGGTTCATCGGGTTCTCGTATTATTATTAGCTTAATATATGCGCTTAAGCGTTTAGGTAAAAAACGTGGCGTTGCGGCACTGTGTATCGGCGGCGGGGAAGCGACTGCTGTAGCAATAGAAATAGTGTAACTCACGTAATTGAGCATTAGCAAAGTAACCTAAAACACCGGTTCAATGAACAGGTGTTTTAGTGTGATATTCTAGA
Organism: Colwellia sp. 20A7; assembly: GCF_009832865.1. Classification (NCBI taxonomy): domain Bacteria; kingdom Pseudomonadati; phylum Pseudomonadota; class Gammaproteobacteria; order Alteromonadales; family Colwelliaceae; genus Colwellia; species Colwellia sp. 20A7. The sequence goes on from NZ_CP047130.1 coordinate 1,556,574, forward strand.
GTGATTACTTTGTTTTAACACTTGCAAGACTAATTTATTTAATTAGTCTTGCAAGTAAAGCGATTGCAAAGTCTTGCGCATAGCGGAGGTAACGCCTAAAGCCTTAGTTAAATAATTATCTACAGACTTATACTCTTTATTGATAGTATCAAACGCACTGTTTAAATAAGCACTTTTTACTTCTAATAATGGCTTTATGACGTCGAAGGGTACATTTAAAACAAAACGCTCTGAAAACTCTGCTTTATAGAATTGTTCAGCGATAAAATAATGACTAGTTAGTAAGTAATCTTGCATGATTTGATCATGAGATACACCAAGCGAAGAAAGTAATAGTGCCGCAGCAAAACCTGTGCGATCTTTACCAGCAGAGCAATGAAATAATACCCCTTCACGTTGGTTTACTATTAATTCGAAAAAACCTTTGAATATTTCGCTTTGATCCATTACAAAGTGTCGATTAAAGTCAATCATCATATCTTGTATTGATTTTGAGCGAGTAATACCATTTTTCAGATCATTGATAATTTTTGTTGTATTTCCTGCATCAATTTCTAATATAGATATGTTGGTTTTTTGTTGAGATGGAATATTAGTCGGCTTTCTTGTTCGTTCATGAGTAGAGCGAAAATCTATGACCAAACCAATATTTAAAGATTGCCAAAGCTGGTGGTCTGCTGTGCACAGTTTTGATAACTCTCCTGAACGATACAGATTTCCCCAACGAACCGGTTTGCCATCTTCACCTTTGTAACCACCTAAGTCTCGAAAATTTCTTACCCCTTTCAATGCAATACATCTATCAGAGGTCACAGCAATTTTTCGATTACCATCAAATATATGAAAATATATTCTATTCGGAATATCAATCGTAATCTCAACACGTCCTGCACCAACTAAGTTACTTCCAACTGTTTGACATAGTGCTAAAGCATTGGTGCTGGGAATCACTTGCAGTTGTACACCTGATTTCCAGGTTACAATATAGTGGCAGTTGTCATTGACTGTTACTTCAAAACTTAAATCATCTAAATTAATAAATATATTGTTCAAAATAGAATCTCTACTTTATTGGCACTGACTTTGATGTATTCATATTATTGGTTCCTTGATTATTGTAAATTTTGTTTAAAAAACTTTCGATACCTACTAATGAACAGGTCCTTGCCTTTTAAGTTTGACGTTATAAAATGACCCATCGCCATTCCTTCCTTCCCAAATGGTAGCAAACTAGCTCCAAGTTTTGGTCCTAAAGGTATAAGAATAGGGGCTACTGGCCAGGGCTTATAAGGTTGTTGAGATTCTATAGTTTTACCTTTTAAAACGGCTTTTAGAGCTTTTGCCAACCACGGAACCTGACGCGATACTGAAACGATAGTCATTGCGTCGCCAGCAGATAGTGCATCGCCTATCACAAAGAGGTTTGGACTCGACTTACTTGGGCGCATCCATCCATCTTGTGTAGCACGACCGTCTGAGGCAAATTTAACATCTTCAATGGCAGCTAACAATTTGGCTTGTGGTCGGCTACCAATCACAGGGAATACTAAATCTGCAGCGATAGTTGTACCACATGGCAACGTAATGTTGCCTTTGTAGGGTTCAGTTAATGAAGCTAAATTTTCTACTCGTTTACCTGTATGTACATTGACACCTAGTAATTCAAAATCAGCGTATAGTTTTTTAGCCAGTTTTGGGATATACATTGGAAAAAGAGATTCTTCATCGGTAATTAGATGAATTTCTTTATCGGGGTAGATGCAGGCAATTTCTCCAGCAAGTTCAGTACCTACGGGGCCAGCACCTACTATAGCGATAACCTTTGCCTGACGAATATCAGATGCTGTTTGCTCACTATTTTTTCTAAATGTATCGAGTCCTTCATGATTATGTTTAAATGGTGTGGCATAAGTAGAGCCTGTGGCTACTATGGTGATATCTGACTCTAATGCTCTGCCGTCACTTAATACAACCCCGTTTTCAGTAATTTGTTCTACCCAGCCCTTAACAATTTGTCCCTTCGGGATGAAATTATTGTAGGGGATGATGAGCTGATCTAGTAATTCACTATCGACAAGTGCACGTATAGCAGCGGGTGTATGTACGAAACAGTCTTTGTTATCTATTAGCGTTACGTTTGCTACCGTTTGTAATTCTTTAGCTAGTTCACATCCAGCGTAGCCCCCACCAATAATTATAATTTTTTTTGTCGACATTTATTTCTCCAAGGGTTTACTAAAATTAATTATTTATACTACAACGGTACATAGTCGAGTATCGTTTTAACAACTCCTTGTCACCTCACCTGTATCGGTGCAGGATTTATTAAAGGGTCATTCCACCATCTACAACAAGCTGATGACCAGTGATGTATGATGCTAATGGCGAGGCTAAGAAAACAACCGCGCCGGCTATATCTTCAGGTGTGGCCCAGCGGGGAATAGGATTAGTTTTTCCGAATGCTTGTTGCTGTTCTGCACTTGACTGGTTGACGGTTAATTTTGTCGCTACCATTCCGGGGGCCACGTTATTAACCCGAATGCCTTTTCGTCCCCATTTCATCGCTAAAGCTTTGCCTAACTGTACTAACCCGGCTTTGCTTGCGCTATAAGCCGGATTATTAAAAGCAGGGCGGATAGAGACTACGGAATCGAGGTTAATAATATTTCCACCACTAGCTTCTAATAGTGGAAAAAATTCTGTGCACAACTGCATCGCGCCAGTTAGGTTGATGTTTATAATTTTTTCGAAACCTGCTCGTTCAAACTCTTCTTTTTTCCATAGTACTGAGCCTACACAATTAACCAATACATCGACTTGTTTAAAGTTACTGGCAAATGTTGTGATAGCTGCTTCGTCTTGCAGATTAAGTGGGTAGTAGTCCATACCACTAAAATCATTATCATAATTGTCGACAGCTCTGGTTCCGGTAATGCTTACTTTAGCCCCCAAAGAAAGGAACATTGTTGCAATACCGTAGCCGATACCATCAGAAGCACCACAAATAACCACGTGCTTATTGGTAAAGTTAAGTTTATCGAGAGGGGTAATCATTTATTTCTCCATCAATGTATTAAACTGTTTATTATAGTAAAATGTTATTTTGTACAGTAGGAAAAGAACCTACCCGTTCAAGATGGTATCGTTTTATTTTTCAGGCTCTTCACTATAACGTAGGATTATTTGCTTGCCTAAAGCCATTTGATGGACTTGATCTGGGCCATCGGCTTGGCGACACCAACGAGCATAATTGAACGCTTCTGCCATAGAAAAATCTTCAGTAAGACCGCCGGCACCATGTATTTGCATACAACGATCGATAAGGTTCTGTACTAGCAACGGTACTGTCGTTTTACTCGCAGCGATAAGATCTAACGCATTTAGAGGACCTAGTTTATCCATCTTGTCACACGTTTTAAGTACTAATAAACGCGCCATTTCTATTTCAGCGAAACATTTAGAGATATCTTCTCTTATTGATTGATGTTTCATTAGTTGTCGACCAAAGGTAGTACGGGTTACAGCACGCTTACATGCTAGTTCAAGCGAGCGTTGAGCAGCACCTATTAAGCGCATACAATGATGTATACGACCTGGTCCTAAGCGACCTTGAGCTATTTCAAAGCCACGTCCTTCGCCAAGTAGAACATTGCCAATAGGTACGCGCACATTAGTAAAGTGAACTTCTGCATGTCCCAACGGTGCGTCATCGTAACCTAGGGTAGTCAACGGGCGTATGATGTCTACTCCTGGAGTTTCCTTAGGAACTAAAACCTGTGTTTGTTGTTTATGTCGATTAACATTTGTTGGATCGGATTTACCCATAACAATAAAAATATTTGTGCGTTCGTACATGGCATTGGTAATAAACCATTTTCGACCATTCAATACCCATTCATCACCATCACGTTCGATGCTAAGTTCAACGTTAGTAGCGTCAGAACACGCATTTTGAGGCTCTGTCATGCAGTAAGAAGAGCGAGATTCGCCCGCTAGAAGCGGTGTAAGCCACTGCTTTTGCTGCTCTTCATTAGCATATTTCATGAAGACTTCCATATTTCCTGTATCGGGTGCATTACAGTTAAATACTTCAGGAGCCCAAATAACGCGTCCCATAATTTCTGCCAGTGGCGCATAATCGAAATTACTTAGTCCGTCGTGTTCGCAAAATTGAGATAGGCTAGGGGGAATAAACAAGTTCCATAGACCCGCTTCCTTAGCTTTTATTTTGAGATCGTCCATCAGAGGGATTGCGGCCCAACGATTGTCTGTATTATTCAGGTACTCAGCGTACGACTTTTCGTTAGGATAAATATACTCATCCATAAAAGCAGTTAGCTTTTCCTGAAGTTGTTGTGATTTTTCACTAAATTCAAACATGTTTAGTCTCCAATGAGTTGTGGCGTGTCGTTAGGGATATCTTATAAGTTAATTGTATTACAATAATACATTATATCCAAGTGTTCTGTGCTGGGTGTAATAAAAGTAAATAAAAACAGCTTGATAGTCCTTTGAATAGCAAAACTGCCATCAATGCTAATTGATGGCAAGTGCGATAAGTTTTATGACACTGAATTGGTACTCAATCTCTAATACTGATTATTATCTTTTAGCCAGCTGACATAATCTGTAAATGCTGTTTCAAGTGTGTAGCTTGACTTCCATCCAAAGTCTTTTGTGAAAAGATCACTATTGAAACCCGCATCCATCTCAACTGGTGCTTCTGGGAGCTCAGAAGGAGTCAAACCTATTTGTTCAGCACATTCTGGCGCAACATTCAGAATTGCTTGTAATTGCTCACGCGGGCTTGTAGTGAATCCGCTGCTAATGTTGTAAATATTGTGCTTTAAATCTTTAGCGCACATTGCAATTTGAATACATTGTGCATTATCTTTAACGTAATTCACCGGAGCACCGGCAAATAATCCCCATAACATCTCTATAGGTACATGCTTATAGCCTAAATTTCCCTTGAACTGTGGTATTTTTCCAGCGACTACGTGTGCAGCAATACCAATAGGGCTCCCCATGGTCTGATAACCAGGGCCAAACATCGAGGGCGCTCGCAGAATAACAACTTCCAATTCATGTGGTTCAGGTTTCTCTGTGCCTGGTGGTACGGAAAGCCCCATTTCAAAATCTTGGCCGTAGTCAAGCGCGATAATCTCAAGCGCTCGCTTCATGGCAACTTCAAATTTTGGCATACCTACGTATTCGGCTGGCACTTCAGGGGGGAAAGTAACAGATTCTGAAAAGGGTGGTATTAGTCCGCCATAAACAGCCAGGGATCCGCCAAACACAACACGTTTTACTCCATGTTTTCGCGCCATTTCTAAACAATTGATAGTGATTGGGTAAATCTCATTATTTTTGTCGCGGGTAAGTGCATATTGATGGGTGTGAGCCAACATCACAAGGCCGGTGAATTTGTGTTTGGTGAAAAGAGTATTGAGATCGCTAGCATTATTAAGGTCAACACGTTCAACCTTAATTAATCTACTTTCTGATTCAAGTTTATCACCAACAACGTCGCTATCTTTGCGGCTGGAAACTATAACTTGTATCCCTTTAGCTGCGAATGCACGTGCTGTAGAAGCTCCTAACATGCCGGTGCCACCGGCTATAAATATCTTTTCCATTAGTCTTTTCCTCGTAAGTTGTTAATAACTAAAAAGCACAAACCATCACAATGAATTTATTAATTAAAAGAAATACTTAAACTATTGTCTATCATGTAAGCTTAAGCTTAAGCTTGATGTAGCTTTTGTATTTCTTTTAAATGCATAACTAATTTTATTCTGGAGTGAATTAAGTTGTATGATTGTAATACAATGATTCGTTCAATGGAATAGTACTGAGTGGATTGGAATGAATAATGCTCAAAACAGAACAATGTCAAAACAGAATAATGCTCCAAACAGATAGTTCAGAATCGAAGAATATCAATGCGAACTTAAGCAAACGATGCTTCAGTCCCCTTTGACCAAAAAATAACCAATATATTTTTGATGATGATTTTAAAAAATTAAATAAAATATTTAGATTAGTGCGTTTTTAATGTTATTAACTAGCACATGACAGACCAGATAATGACAGTTCAGAAAATTTTTGCTGTGAATAATCAGCATCTCCAAAGAATGAATTAATCATCATTAAACGCTTAACATAATGACCTACATCTAATTCATCAGTCATGCCAATACCGCCATGAATTTGGAGAGCGTGATCGCCAACCAATTTACCCGCACGTCCTATCATTGTTTTTAACGCCAGCACATCTTGAGGTGCATCGTCTTTTCCTTCTGTCACAGAACATGCAGCACGATACAACAATGAACGCGTTTGTTCGCATGCCATAAACATATCAACCATACGGTGCTGTAATACTTGAAAAGAGCCAATAGCAACGCCGAACTGTTTACGTGTTTTTGAATACTCTACAGTTGTACTATGAAGTTTTTCCATCACACCCATAGTCTCGCCACCTACGGCAACGATAGTTTCATCAACCACTTTTTGTAATAAAGTTAAGCCTTCACCCACAGTGCTAATAACTGCTTCAATAGCTACATTATCAAAAGTAATGTTAGCAACCATTTGACCATCCATCATTCTATAACTTGTTTTTTCAATGCCTGAAGCATTGGCATCCACCAAGAATAAAGTAATACCATCGTCATTAAATTGATCACTGCTAGTACGCGCTGAAACAATAATTTTATCTGCACTTGCACCGTTATAAACTATAACTTTTTCACCAGACAGGATATAACTCCCCGCATTTTTAGATGCTTTGGTGGCAACATCAGATAAATCAAAACGACTTTGTCTTTCGAAGCACGCTACTGAGCCCTGAAGTGAACCGTCGATAATAGACGGAATCAAGGAGTTCATTAATTCACGGTTACCACAATGATTTAAAGCACCGCCAAATAATAATACAGTGGCAATAAAAGGTTCTAACACTAAACCTTTACCGAACTCTTCCATTAACACCATACTATCAACCACGCTGCCACCAAAGCCGCCTTGCTCTTCTGCAAAGGGAATCGACAACCAACCCAATTCAGCAAAAGTTTGCCAATTATCGACACTAAAACCTAAATCGGTTTTTGCTAATTTTTCACGCACGCTAAATGCGTATTCGTCTTGAACAAATTTGGTGATACTGTCACGTAACATGCTTTGTACTTCAGTAAATGAAAAATTCATTTTTAATACCTTTAATCTTTCTATATTTTAAATTTAGTCAATTCAATTGTTTTGTCTACGGTCATTAGCGAAAATTAAAGACCCAACACAGATTTAGCAATAATATTTTTCTGCACTTCATTAGAGCCGCCATAGATGGTAGATGCACGACCGTACATGTAATTAATTCGCGCTGTGTTAGCAAAAGGATGGCCACTTGTATCTTCGTTTAGGGCAAGTACACCCATAAAAGTACCTGATAAATCCATACGCAGTTTTTGCAAGGACTGCTGGATCTCAGTACCTTTAATTTTCAATAATGAAGATTCAGCACCTGCTCCTTTACCCGAAGCTATAGACGCAACAACACGCAATTCGGTGAACTCAAGCGCCATTAATTCAATCTCAATATTGGTAATGTTTTTACGAATACTTGGATCTTCAATTAAGGCTTTACCGCCAGACATTTCAGTTGCTATTATTTTTTTCAAATCGGCCAGATTTCGTTTTGATTCAGCAACACCGGCAATAGCTGTGCGTTCATGACTAAGTAAAACTTTGGCGTAAGTCCAACCTTTGTCTTGTTCACCAATTAAGTTGGCTTTAGGCACACGCACGTTATTGAATTCAACTTCGTTTAAAGTGTATTGATTATCAATACCAATAATAGGATTAACGGTTACGCCAGGTGTTTTCATATCAATCAATAAGAAGCTGATACCTTCTTGCTTACGACCAGATGAATCGGTGCGCACTAAGCAAAAAATCCAATCTGCATATTGTGCGTAGGTCGTCCATATTTTGGCACCGTTGACAATATAATCGTCACCATCGAGAACTGCCTTGGTTTTCAATGACGCTAAATCAGAACCTGAACCTGGCTCAGAGTAACCCTGACACCACCAATCTTCACTTTTTAATATACGTGGCAAAAAGCGTGCTTTTTGTTCTTCACTGCCAAAGTTATAAATAACGGTGGCGACCATAGAAACACCGAAAGGAACAATACTTGGCGCATCTGCTAAAGATAGTTCATTTTCATAAATAAAATTTTGTGTCGGTGTCCAATTGGCACCACCATACTGTTCAGGCCAACCTGGCGCGAACCAACCTTTATTATTAAGCGCTCGTTGCCATTCAACTTGTGTCTCTTTGAAGTTTTTTTTATTTGCTAATCGCTGTCTAAATTTATCGGTAAGCGTATCACTTAAAAACGATTTCACTTCATCACGAAAAGTTAAATCGTCTGCTGAAAAAGTTGTATCCATGGTTTATTTCCCGTTTATTATCAATTGATTTTTAGTTTCTCTTGATTCATCAATATTTAATTCTGCGATATATAATGTATAAGATCGGCTATATCTCGTTTAAGTATTATAGTAGTACAATAGTTTGTTGTTGTTGCTGTGACAAGTTCTAGATTTGTTTTTTGTCTTAGTCTGCGCAATGATAATGCTGTGTAGAGAATACATAGCCGTTCAATTGAGAAGTATCTTTTGTTAGTTGCATAATTATAAGCACTCTTTAAAGGTCTTCACCTGGTGAGTATGTTGATAAATCCTCTCTTAATTTTGAAATTAATACAGCAGCACTTTCGCCGGCACTAAATATATATCGATCTGGGCGCACCAGCACATTTTGAATGCCATTTTTAGCAAAAAAGTCAAACAATTTACCATTAGTGTCTTTGAAATCCTCGTCAATGATAAAAGTCTTGCCTCCAAGCACATTAGTAAACCAAGCTGCATCAGTAATTTTTTCGTTGCTCTTAGCCTGAGTTTGGATAAGAGTAAACCCATTGCCAGTGACTTCGTCCAACAAAACCCGCTTGCCTTCATTAGTCATGATATGAGGTTGGATCATTAGATGACCTGATAACGCATGATCACCGATAAATCCTGCAATATACGGAAATCGATGGCTGGTCTTACTCGCATTTTCCATCAACCTTTTTGGGAATAAGCGCCCTAAGAAGAATGCAAAACTGCGCTTAAACTGATCTAATTTCGACGTTGTACTGATTAACTCTCCGCCGTTGGAAGCTTGTTCAATTACTTGCCTACAGTTTTCCCAACGTTCTTCTTCATAGGTGTTAAGGAAGGAGTCGTTGGCTAAGCCACGAAACACCAAATCAAGTTTGAAAGCTAGATTTGCGGCATCACGGACGCCCATATTTAACCCCTGCCCAGTGAATGGAGGGGTGCGGTGTGCTGCATCACCGGCGACAAATACACGGCCTTTACGCCAAGCTGAAGGCATCCCCGCGTAGAAGTTATAGGGAGCGATGCGCTGGAACTCAATTGAGCTGATGTCAATGTATTCTGAAATCAGTTTTCTTGCATCGTTTTCGTTGAATGTTTTTGCAATCTCTTCGGTAACTTCACAATCGAAGCGTAGATGATTGTGGAAACCTTTCACATAAACAATAGCGGCGTCTGGCCCGCACCTATATTCCCCTTGGGGAAGGATCGAACGCCATAAGGCATCATCATGAACAGTAATGTCGATTACGATCCATTTACGGCTGTAGTTCATATCAATACGCTTGGCGTCAATATACTTTCGGCAAAAACTTTGCCCACCGTCTGCACCGATTATATATTGGCCAGTGAAGTCGGAAACCTCATCTGTGTCTAGATTGCGAGCTTTTAACCTAGCTACATCACCTTCGCCGTTGATCTCGGAAACCTCGTATCCTAAAAATGAATCGATTCCTTCGCCTAATTCGAAGTCATCACGAAGAAGGCGCTCTAATCCAGGTTGATGTATCATCATGCCCATTGGGGGGTAGCCGTATTGCCCTTCAACAAGGTTATAATCTAGTGTCAACAGATGTTCTCTATTAGAATCCACAATTAAATGTCGAGTTGCGTGGCGTGCGTCATTCTTCTCGAGACGCTCCTCGATACCCAGCTCCTGAAAAACTCGGCAGCTTTCTGAATCTAGCATCATCGCACGAGGTACCGGGAATACCGCCTTATCTCGATCAAATATCGCGATCGAATATCCTCTTATACGAAGTAAATTAGCCAATGTAGCTCCGGCCGGCCCACAGCCAACGATAAGAATGTCATAGTTTTTCATTTTGCTTCTCCTTTACTGAACATAATGTAATAATCAATTAAATTACCAAGTGGAAATTTTATAGTGTCATGAGGTTAAATTAATAATAACCACTTGTAAATATAAAAATTAGATTGAGAGCAAAATGCAAATCACCGAAAAATCAGCAGCAAAGATAAAACAAGGTAGATCACGGGGCAGACCTAAGGGTGAAGATACATCGGTTCCCACAGATGAGTCCTACTTAAGAACTGCGTTGGATACATTTGCGGAATTAGGGTTTGAAGGCGTATCCGTGCGTGATCTGTCAAAGTACATGGGCGTTAGTCATACGCTTATTCACAGCAAATTTGGCACAAAGGAAGAGTTGTGGAAACTCGCAATTGCTCATGGCTTTGGGGATATGGAAGCGCAAATTATTGGTACTCTTGATGGACAACTGATAGAAAATGATCCCGTAGAGGGGCTTCGAAAATTGCTTGTCGAATTGCTTCTTTCGATAGCGCGCATACCGAGTATCTTGAAAATAATGAACTACGAAGGGGCGAGGGGAGGATTACGATTCGACTATATCACTGAGCACTTTTTAAATCATAGCTTTCCGCCAATCGAAGCAATTTTTGAACGCTGTGTTAATGAAAGAAGACTGAAAAAGATAGACCCGAGCTTTCTCTTTATTCTCGTTGCTCATGGAGGAGGCGCGATGTTAGCTCTTGAACCGCTTGCTGAAGCATTAAAACTGCCCGTGCCCAAAACGATCGATTCGATTCATACACGTGCACTTGAAATTGCAGATTTTGCGATTAATGGACTTCGTATTATCGATTAGACATGAAAAATATGATCCAACGATTTATCTTACAAGCTAGCCAAAAATCACAAAATTACATCTGTTTTTTAAAGCAAGTTCCGACCCGATTTTTTATCTAAGTCTGTGCAATAGTATGTTTCGGATAGAATATATAGCCGTTCAATTGAGAAGTATCTTTTGTTAGTTGCATAATAACTGTAAGATATTGTAATACAATCTTAACAGGCATGTTTGGTTGTCAGGGCTAATGAGCACTGGCCAGAACCGGTCTAAGACTATTTCAGGAGAAAGTTTAAGTGATAAATGATAAGAAGATTACTTCGCTCAAACGTGCAACAGCCTATCAATTGGCTGAAGAAGCATTGCGCGAGAAGATCATGGATGGGACGTTAGTACCTGGAGATCTGCTTCCTGTCGAGCATGATCTTGCGGATCAACTAGGGGTAACACGGCCGACAGTACGTGAGGCTTTACGCAAACTGGAAAGTTCAGGCCTAGTAGTACGGGGGCCACGAAGAAGAATGATGGTTTCCGCACCGTGTCCAAGTATATCTTCTACCGCTATGCAGCAAGCCATTGTACTACATGGTATCTCTTATCGAGAGCTTTGTGAACTTAACCTAGTGCTTGAACCCGCTGCAGCCGAGTTAGCGGCCAAGAGGATTAGTGCCGAACAACTTAAAAAAATTGAGGACAATCTTGAGCGAACAGCGGCTTTTATTGATGATCCAAAGAAACTTGTGGAAGCTGATATAGAATTTCATGATCTTGTTGCTGAGGCTACTAGTAATCATGCCCTTTTATTGGCAAGAGCTCCCGTAAGCGACTTTCTGTTACCTGCTTACGGTGCTGTAGTCGGAAAATTGGGGCCGGGTAAACGCCTTCTTGAAGCGCATACTAAAATTTTTAATGCCTTAAAGCAAGGTGATGCAGACGTTGCGCGTGAATGGATGATTAAGCATATTACCGATTTTCTTCGTGGTTGTGAAATGTCTGGTATTTCACTTGATGAACCTATTCGAGAAGTGAATGTCGAGATGGATATTTCTAAATTTAGTCGCGACCGTAGTTAACACTGATTTCATTAAATATCAGCCCGCTGCTCATCTACTAATGATTTTCAAGTGAACCGCGAGCTACATAGTAGCTCGTAGCGAAAACCTTGAATGTCTATTCAATCATTTCTGAGTGTCTGATTAATCATAAATATGAACAGGTCTACTAATGTATTATTGGTATCCACTTTACTCTGAAAATTGTGACTCAATTTAGTAGCGTTTGTATAATCTGTATAGAATATATTGCATCTACCCCTTGACTATTTGTATTACAATAATACAATGTTGGTTATTCGACAAAATATTGGGTCTTTAAATACCATGAGTAAAAGCGCAGATAAATTATCAGATCAAGCCAATGCTCCTTTTGAGTGGCAGCTTCCCACGCATTTCAATTTTGCAGCAGATATAGTTGATAAATGGGCAGTAGATCCGCAGCGACTGGCACTGATAGCTGTCAATGAGGCAGGTGACGAAACTCGCTTAACATACGCTGATATAGCACGTAAAAGTTGTCAGGTAGCAAATTTATTGGTGAAAAATGGTGTGACAGTTGGTGACCGAGTCATAGTTATGTTACCGCGTATAGCTGAATGGCAGATTGCTATGGTGGCGGTTCTTCGCATGGGTGCTATTCCCATCCCTTGTATTACTATGCTAACTGAAAAGGATCTAACATACCGTGCTGATCATTCCGGTGCTATTGGCATTATTACTATCAGTGATCAATGCAGTAAGTTTGATAATATTCCCTGCTTGAGCACTCGTATCTGTGTTGGAAGTGCTCCCCAAGGCTGGACTAGTTTCGATACGGCCGAGGACTATGCAAACAACTTTGCATCAGCGAATGTTAAGATTAACGACCCTGCCATTCTTTATTATACTTCTGGTTCAACGGGTAATCCCAAGGGGGTTACTCACGCTTCTCGTTCACTGTGGGCTTGGGAAAATTCAGCAGAGCATTGGCTAGATCTTGGACCATCTGATCGCATTTGGTGTACATCTGATACAGGTTGGTCTAAAGCTGGCACTAGCATCCTCTTCGGTCCCTGGAGTCGAGGTGCCGCAGCTTTGTTTTACGACGGACCTTTTGACCCATCAAAACGTTTTGCATTGTTGGATAAATATAAAATCACCTGTTTTTGTGCTGCCGCGACAGAGCTTCGGCAATTGGTGCTTGAAGATGCATCAGAGCATGATTTATCGAATTTACGCCAAACAGTATCTGCAGGTGAATCAGTAAACCCTGAAATTCTTAAACGCTGGCGAGATCTAACCAGCACTGATGTATTAGACGGGTATGGGCAGACTGAAACGTTAATGACGGTTACTAATCGTCCTGGTCGAAAAATCAAGGCAGGTTCTATGGGATGCGCATTACCTGGTATAGAAATAGCGGTACTCACGCCAGAGGGGGAAAGCATAATGTCAGGAGCCGCAGGTGAATTGTTAATTGGTTTACCTAATCCACAAGTTATGCTGGGCTACTGGGAAGATCCAGTAAGAACAGAGAATGCTCAGGTTCGCATCAACGGAAAAGACTGGTTTGCTACTGGAGATAATGTATCAATTGACGCTGACGGCTATGTGTTTTTTACTGGCAGAGGTGACGATATTATCAATTCTTCGGGTTATCGTATTGGTCCACAGGAAGTGGAAAATGCATTAGCAAGTCACGACTGTGTTAAAGAATGTGCAGTTGTTGGAATTCCCGATGAAACCCGGGGTGAGCTTGTTAAAGCTTGGATAGTACTCAAAAGTGGCTTTACAGAATCTGCTGAATTGACCAAAGAGCTACAAGATTATACCAAAGCAACAACAGCCCCTTATAAATATCCTCGTAGTATTGCCTATACCGATGAACTTCCTAAAACAGTTACAGGCAAGATCCGCCGTAATTTATTAAGAGAGCGTGGGTAGCACATTAGAATGAATTTTCAGGAGTATAATTATGATTAAATCTGGCCAATATAATTTTCTAGATCAGAAGCGCGTCATCTACGGTCGTAATTTTGTCGATGCTGTGTTTGACGAAATTACTGAAAGCAATGCAAAGAGAGTATTGGTAGTATCTTCGAAAACACTACACCGCAAGCTTGGTGTTACAGCACCATTAAAAGAACGCTTAGGCGAGCGTTTACTAGATATATATGACGATATCGCACCTCATGCGCCTTTGGACAATGTGCTCCAATTAACTCAAAAGTTGCTACGGCTTAAACCCGATGTCATTGTGTCTATTGGAGGTGGTAGTGTTATAGATACAGTCAAGGTGGCAGCATTGTCTGCTGCAGTTAATGCGGAATCTGTTGAGGAAATTGCGGCATTACGCGTTACTATCAACGAAGCAGGGCAACAGGTTTCGCCTGTCAATCCGGATAATCTTGTGCGGCAAATCGCAGTACCTACTACACTCTCCGGTGCTGAATTCGGGACTATTGGCGGTGCAGTGGATACTGCTCGAAACGTCAAAGATATCTATACTCACCCGCAGATGTGTTCACAGGTGATTATTTATGATGCGGAGTTATGCCGGTTAACGCCGAATGAACTTTGGGTGGCTACCGCTATGCGAGCAGTAGATCATGCTGTTGAAACAGTACTTTCTCCGTTAGCAACCCCCTTTACTGATGGCCCAGCATTACACGCTTTAAAATTGTTTGGACGTTCCCTTCAGGCTGGCGATCAAGAAAAAATGAGTTTAGAATTTATACAAGAATGCCATTTTGCCGTTTGGGCCGCCACTATCGGTTTAATGCGAACTCCTTATGGTGCAAGTCATGGAATTGGCCATCAGGTAGGTGCAGTAGCAGGTGTACAACATGGTTTATGCTCTTGCGTCTTACTTCCGTCTGTTTTACGTTACAATGCAAATGCAGCTGGAGAACGTGATACTTGGATTGCTGAAGCCTTGGGTTGCAAAGATATTAATGCTTCCGATGCGGTACGCAATTTAATTCTGCGTCTGGGCTTGCCTGATAGCCTGAGTAAAGCAGGGGTTAAACGTGAACAACTTCCTCTCATAGCGGCTGCAGCATTAGGTAGCTTTTTTGTTAAAAATAATCTAGAGCCTATAACAGACGTTTCCCAAATTATGGAAATATTAGAGATGGCTTGGGAGAGTTAATAAAGAGTTAATTTCACTGCACATTGGGTAATAAATTATGCATGTTGGGTGTATAGTTATAATTAGCGGTTTGATGCAATTTTATTGATGAATACACTATTTTTTACTTCCATTGATATAAGCTGATTATTCTATATAAATCAGCTTATATTTCCTTAAGTATTCAAAATAATTGAGTGTATATACTTAACTTTTTTATAGTTTTTCTTGTATTCTATTTTTCATTCATAACGCTTACATCTCATTCAAATAACCTGATTATTCTTCTGTTAAAGTAACTTTTCTTCGTGTGTCAGCTTGTAATTATCTTGAAAATAATAAATTTAGCTTTTTATGTTTCATTGTATTACAATGATACAGTAAAGTAATTTTATAAAGGATAATTCATGAATACTGAACATAGTTACCTTACTGCTGAATGGTTAACCGAAGCCCTAAGATCGACAGATACTATAGGAGCGGACATCACTGTATCGAGTATAGAAACATCGACGATAAGTGGTGGTATGATGGCAAACTCATATCTTATAAAGCTTAATTATGCTAATGGCACTGGTAGCGAGCCAGCTTCACTAGTGGCAAAAGCACCGTCGAGCAATCCTGATAGTCGAAAATCAGGTCAGGAGATGGACTCTTACCTGAAGGAAGTCAACTTTTATAAGTACATTGCACCGACATTAAATATGCGCGTTCCAGAGTGTTACTACGCACAGATAGATGCCAAGACTTCCGACTTTACCTTGCTCCTAGAAGACTTGAATCCCGCTACCATATGCTTACCTAAAGATTGTAGCCTAGAAAAATTAAAAGCATCGACTGTAGAACTAGCTTTGCTTCATGCCGGTACATGGAATGATGAAAAGTTAAAAGATTACGATTGGATGAATGACTGTGCTTCAGCGGGTTATTCGGAGCTTATTAAGCCTATAATAACAAAAGGGTGGGAGGTTTTAAAGGCGTCTGCCGACGACCGCGTTCGTAGTAATTTTGAGCAAATCGGTGATGGATTCTTGGCGGTAGTGGATCGCTGGTTAGGTGACATGGGCAAACGTTTTTGCTTGACGCACTGTGACTATCGTATGACCAATGTTATGTACACAGAAGATAATGAGTCAATCGCCATTGATTGGCAGACACTGCAGTTGGGTCGCCCCGGTCTTGATACCTTTTATCTTATTGCCAACACGCTAGATCCTGAAATGCGCAAAGCTCATGAAACCGAGTTGTTGCAGGTTTATTACGATACGTTGCTTGCCAATGGTGTCGAGGATTACAGCTTAGACGATTGTATAGAAGATTATGAGTATGGCTCTTTGTATGCGGTAATGATGGTTTTGGCAACGACTTACGGCATTGGCGCTACCTACCTTCCCGATGCTTATAAACGTCAAATATTTTTTGTGGTATCGCGCTATTGGGGTTTTGTTGAAGAGCAAAAAATCATTGAGCGTTACTTATAAAAAACCACTAAACCTAGTATTTAATACAAATTAGAAATGAGAACTGACAATGCATATATTAACTGATAATGACGAGTTTCTTCACCTGGGTTACCCTAGACAGAGTGAGTCTAAGTGGAAAGAAAACTACTATTTTAATTTTATTGATAAAGCAGCCGACGCAGTTGGTATTATCCATTTCTCGATTCGTCGGGATATTGGTAGAGCTATCTTTAATTTGCAAGGGCGCGTAGGTGGCGAGCGTTTACGTTATAGCAACAATATTGCGTGGCCTGCCATTGATCGTACGGCCTTTAAAGAAAGTGTGGTACTCAGCGATGGTTGTTTGACCCTTGAGATTGTTGAGCCTCATAAAAAGCATCGTGTTACCTTTGAAAATGATACAACAAAATTAGATTTGAATTATACGCGCCGTTTTGATGTGTATCAGTATCCGGATCATACTCCGTCTGAATCTGAAGCTAAAACTGATGTAAATATGGATATCGAACATTACGAGCAGGGCCTTCACCTAAACGGAAATATCGAGTTTAATGGGAAAGTTTTCGAACTTAACAGCCTTGCACACAGGGATCACTCATGGGGTTATCGTGACGAGTCCGGTATTGTTGGCTGGAACTGGATTGCTATTCAATTCGAGAGTGCTACGTTAAATTTCACCCAAACCGTTAGCCATAAGCTAGGTATTATGGGAAATGGGTTTATCTCTACTATCGATGGTAACAAAGCGATTGTAAAAGTAGAGGTGAACGAAGTCATTAACGACGCCAAGGGAGAGCCTGAAATAGCGAAGTATACTATTACGGATGAGAATGGCGCGAAAACTGATTTTACAGCGCGACGTTTTAACCGTGTTGTTCTTCCGATGAATAAAGAAAGAACGACGATGTGCTTTGAAAACTTCTCAGAATTTACCAATGAGTCGACGGGTGAAATTGGTTTAGGTATTGATGAGCACATGCTTAACGTTTAAAAAATGATGTCGTTTATTGGCTTCTTAGGAAGTTAGTGTACGTCAAAAATCGTATATAAAAATATAATAAAATTTTGGGAGAATAGACATGAATTTATCGAACAGTATCAAGCCTTGGCAGTTTATCTATGATGAAGTGGGGATTGAAGAAACAACTCCAGAAGAACTGCCCTTTTCTGTTGGTGTAAGTCGTCATGCCATTGAACGTCCTAATAGCGACGCGCTTTGCTATTTAAACAAAAAAATTAGCTATGCAGAGCTTGACGCTCAAGCAAGTCAACTCGCCAATGCATTAGCAGGGTTAGGTATTTCTAAGGGAGATGTAATTGGTATACAAATGCCTAACATCCCTCAGTATGCAGTCGCGTTGGTAGCTGCATCTAAAATGGGTGCCACTGTATCTAATGTATCACCTTTATTGGCACCTCCTGAGCTGATTTATCAAATTAAAGATGCCAATATCAGCACTTTAATAAGCTTGGATGCATTTACGCCACTTATACAAGCCGTAACTAAGTCATTAGAAGGTATCCTCAAACACTTTATTGTTACCGGTGCTATGGACTCTATTAATATTCCAGAGGATCCTAATGCACCAATAATTGAAAGTCTCCAAACTTATAATTATGTTAGTTTACTTGCGGGCCAAGATACTCATTTTGAGCAGGTAGCTGTCTCTGGTGATGACGTTGCGCATATACAGTACACGGGTGGCACAACAGGAAAGCCTAAAGGCGCTATGCTGACATACGGTGGTTTAGCGTGGGTGGCAGAAAACTCTTATATTTTTGGCAAAGTAGTAGCGGGAGAAAATTATTCCGCGTCGCCATTTCCAATGTTTCATATTGCGGGTTCTTCTGGCGTGATGGCGGTACTGCGGTTTGGTGGTACGAATTTATTGCTGCCAGACCCTCGGGATATTGATCATTTTATTGATAAGCTAATCGCAAATCCTCCCACAGGTTTCGGTGCAGTTCCTGCGCTCTATCAAGTGTTAGTGAATCATCCTAAAGCGGATCAAGTAGACTTTTCTAAGCTAACACTAGCAATATCTGGTGCGGCTCCACTGATGGGAGCTGACAGGGATAAGGTTGAAAAATGGGTAGGAAAAAATAAGTTGGCTGATTTTTTTGGTATGACAGAAACATCGCCAAACTATATGTGTAATCCACCGAATCGTTCTAAGCCAGCAACAGTAGGTATACCTTTACCGGGCGTTGACGTAAAGATTGTTGACTTGGAAACAGGTACGAAAGAGTTGCCGTTTGGCGAGGAGGGCGAAATTATTGTAAATACCCCAGGGCTAATGAAGGGCTACCTTAATTTGCCAGAAGAAACTGAAAATGCGCTACGCACATTCAATGGTATTACTTATATGTACACAGGGGATGTTGGTTTCATGGATTCAGAGGGCTACACAACAATCTGTGATAGAGCTAAAGATATGTTGATTGTGGGTGGATTTAAAGTCTTTTCGATAGAAGTGGAAGACAAACTGACGCAGCTGGATTTTATCGATCATGTAGCTGTGGTTGGCACACCCGATGAGGAACGACCAGGCAATGATATTGTTAATTTGTTTGTGCAGCTTAATCCTGCATATGTTGACAAAGAATCAGCGGATTTAAAAGCTGAAATTATTACTTTTTGTCGCGCCAATATGTCTCCTTACAAAGTGCCGAAGCGAATAATTTTTGTCGACCAGATTCCTGTAACAGCGATAGGTAAGCTTGACAAGAAAGCAATGCGCGAAATGGCTTGATTTAAGTTATAAAAATTAAATAAATAAAAACTCCATAATCAAATAATAACTAAAGGTATCTTATGATAATAGGTATTCCCAAAGAGTCACTAATCGGTGAAAACCGAGTTGCAGGTGCTCCAAGTTCTGTTAGTGCTCTAATTAAGTTAGGCTTTACAGTACAAGTTCAAAAAGGTGCAGGTAGTAAAGCAAGTTTCACTGATGAAGAATATAGAGTAAGCGGAGCAGAGATTGTTGCAAATAATACCTGCTGGCAAAGCGATATAATTTAAAGGTGAATGCACCAACACTCGATGAAGTCGCTTCTATGAATGATGGTGCAACACTGATTAGCTTTATCGCACCAGCACAAAGCCCTGAGTTACTTGAAGCATTGAGAGCTAAATCAATCACCACGTTAGCCATGGAAATGGTGCCAAGAATGACCCGTAGCCAATCAATGGATGCGTTAAGTTCAATGGCTAATATTGCAGGCTACCGTGCTGTTATTGAAGCCTCTCACCTTTTTGGTCGGTTTTTTACCGGTCAAATAACTGCTGCAGGTAAAATGCCGCCGGCGAAAGTGATGATCATTGGGGCAGGAGTTGCAGGCCTTGCTGCAATTGGTACCGCGGGTAGTTTAGGGGCAATAGTACGTGCTTTTGATACACGTCCTGAAGTGAAAGAACAAATAGAGAGTATGGGCGCTGAATTTCTTGAGCTTGACTACGAGGAGCCTGAAGATACAGGCTCTGGTGATGGTTATGCGAAAGAAATGAGTAAAGCGTTTATTGATGCCGAAATGGCGCTGTTTGCACAGCAAGCCAAAGACGTAGATATAATTATTACTACCGCTATGATCCCAGGAAAACCTGCGCCAAAATTAATCACCGAAGCAATGGTTAAATCAATGAAAGCTGGTAGTGTTATTGTTGATTTAGCGGCTGCAGGTGGTGGTAATTGTGATTTAACTGTTGCAGGTAAAGTAGTTAACGAAAACGGTGTACACATTATTGGTTATACTGATTTAGTGTCTCGTTTACCTAATCAGGCCTCACAACTTTATGCTAATAATTTAGTGAATTTAGCTAAATTACTTTGTAAAAACAAAGACGGAACGCTTAATGTTGATTTTGATGATGTCGTTATTCGTAATATGACAGTGGTTAAAGAAGGTGAAATTACTTTTCCACCACCTCCTATTCAAGTGAGTGCAGCTCCAGCTCAAAAAGCAACCGTTGAACTGGTTGAATCAATTGAAGAAGAACCTGCTTCGCCAATTAAAAAATATGCCCTTATAGCGGGAGGAATTGCTTTATTTGGTTGGGTAGCCAGTGTTGCTCCTGCAGATTTTCTTACTCACTTTACCGTATTTGTTTTAGCGTGCGTTATTGGCTATTACGTGGTGTGGAACGTTAGTCATTCTTTACATACCCCTTTGATGAGTGTCACTAATGCGATTTCTGGCATTATTGTCGTAGGAGCTTTATTACAAATAGGCTCTGATAACACGCTTGTACAGATACTTGCCGCGTTAGCAACGTTAGTGGCAACTATTAATATTGTCGGTGGTTTTAAAGTCACTAGTCGTATGTTAAAAATGTTCAGTAAATAAGGAATGAATATGGAATCTACACAAATAGTGTCTAATGGTTTTATTAGTGCAGCATATATCGTTGCTGCCTTACTTTTTGTTTTTAGTTTGGCGGGTTTAAGTAAACAAGTAACAGCTCAGCGAGGTAATTTATTTGGTATGGTTGGTATGGCTATTGCTCTACTTGCCACTATTATCGACCCTCGTGTATCGAATGTTTGGGTCATTATTATTGCCATGATTGTTGGCTCAGTTATTGGGTTGCGATTAGCGAATAAAGTTGAAATGACACAAATGCCTGAGCTTGTTGCTATATTGCATAGTTTCGTTGGTTTAGCTGCTGTATTAGTTGGGTTTAATAGCTATTTTGACGCAGATCATAATGCTGTTATGACGGTCGCTCAACATACTGCTATGAATATACATTTAAGTGAAATTTTCATAGGAATATTTATTGGTGCTGTGACGTTTACCGGCTCTATTGTTGCTTTTGCTAAACTACGTGGAACGATAAGCTCTAATGCTTTAATGTTGCCTCATCGTCATAAAATGAATTTAGCCGCAGGTGTTATTAGTTTTATATTATTACTTATTTTTGTGAACAATGATGGTTCAAGTTCAGCATTATTTTTAATGACTATTATTGCCTTAGTCTTTGGTTGGCACTTGGTTGCCTCAATTGGTGGCGCTGATATGCCTGTTGTGGTCTCTATGCTAAATTCATATTCCGGGTGGGCTGCTGCTGCTGCTGGTTTTATGTTAAGTAATGATTTACTTATTATCACAGGTGCTTTAGTGGGCTCGTCAGGTGCTATTTTATCTTACATTATGTGTAAGGCGATGAATCGCTCTTTTATTAGTGTTATTGCGGGCGGATTTGGCACAACCGTTGTGATTGATAATGATAGAGACTACGGTGAGCATACTGAAGTAAATGCTGAAGGGGTTGCAGAGTTGCTACGTAACGCTAAATCAGTTGTTATTGCACCGGGTTACGGTATGGCTGTAGCTCAAGCGCAATATCCTGTTTATGAGTTGACTCAACATCTAATTAATAAAGGTATTAAAGTTCGTTTTGCTATACATCCTGTAGCGGGTCGTCTACCAGGACATATGAATGTGTTATTGGCTGAAGCAAAAGTGCCTTATGATATTGTTTTAAGTATGGATGAAATAAATGATGATTTTCCTGAGACCGACGTCGTGTTGGTTATTGGTGCTAATGATACGGTTAACCCCGCTGCTGCAGAAGACCCAACCAGCCCTATTGCAGGTATGCCAGTACTTGAAGTGTGGAATGCCAAAGAGGTTATTGTTTTTAAACGCTCAATGAGTACAGGATATGCGGGTGTACAAAACCCATTGTTCTTTAAGGAAAACACGCAAATGTTGTTTGGCGATGCAAAAGAAACAACAGAGCAAATATTTAGATCTTTATAAATAGTTTTATAAATTGTGCTAAGAAAAAGTGTTACATCGACAATAAGGGGAAGTTATTGCCCTTATTGTCATCTACGCTACATGGACGTGTTTTATGACACAATTCAAACGGTACAGGAAGTACTTAATTAGCAAAGTATCGGTTTCGCTTCGCCCATTTACAAATTACTATAGTTGTAGATGGGCTTTAAATTTGAAGCTTCCACACAGATATTCTAAAGGCAATCAGCCAACTCAGCAAAATGTAACCTATTGGTCGAGAAAGACTATACCAATAAACTAATTCAAGATATTTCAGCGATTTACTCACCAGCTATTTCTCGCTAAAAAAAACAATATAAAGCAGAGTCAGTTGTAATGATTAATAAAAACCCCTATGCTTTTGTTAGTGTATTTCTTTTCAGAAATAAATACCCTGTAGGTATTAATGCTGCAATAAAAATTAACGCCGTCATGTAAAATGCATCTTGAAATGCTAGGGTTAATGCTTGTCTGTATAATTCTTTACCTAACACCCAAAATGCTACATATTCTTGCTGTCCAGGATTTATTCCTGCTTGTTGTAAGCTCGGTAACAATTGAGTAACCATCTCAATTGTTTGAGGGTTTCCCATATGTTGAGTGCTATTAATATTATCCATATGAAACTCGGTTTGTCGCTCTAAATAAATCGAGGTTAAATTTACACCTAGGGCACCGCCAAATTGACGAAAAAAGTTTGATACACCTGAAGCTTGAGGTGTTAGGTGTGTGGGTACAGAACGAAACGTTGCATTACTTAACGACGGCATAATCAGCCCTATCCCAATACGGCCAATAGTTACCCAATAAATGAATAACCATAGGTCAGTTTGTCTGTCGGAGACGAGCATCAGCATAGATGAAATAATAAAAATAATAATTCCTAGTCCTATCAATAACCAGTGAGGAAATTTATCGCTAAGTACTCCGCCTATTGGAAACATCAATGCGAGTACAAAACCTCCTGGTAATAATGAGAAGCCAGATGATGTGGCATTTAAGCCTTGAATTGTTTGAAGAAATAAGGGCACTGAATAGAAGGTTGAATAAAGTCCCGCTCCAAATATTATGGTAATTATGGAATTTGCTGTAAACGCCGGATATTTAAACAAGGTTAAATTAAATAATGGTGATGTAATACATGTTTGTCGATAGAGGAATAGGGCGGTTGTAATGATCATCGATGCGAAACACAATAAAGTAAAGTCAGACGTCCATCCTTTTGATTGTCCTTTTGATAAACCAATAAGTAATAGCGATATGGCGCCAGATAGCAAAAAAAGACCAATCCAATCAAGTGAACTTTTCTCATTATTTTCTTTTTCAGGTAAGAAATAAAAAGCCATTACAAATGCTATAAATGCCATTGGAAAAGGCATTATAAAAACATATCGCCAATGAACGTTATCAATGAGTATCCCACCTAAATATGGGCCTAAGGCTGGTGCCATTATCACCATAACGCCAAATATTCCCATTGAAAAACCTTGTTTTTCGGGAGGAAATAATTGAATCATCAACAGCATCGATAAGGGTACAAAAACACCAGATGAGGCACCTTGAATAACTCGAGATAAGATAAGCATTTCAATATTGGGACTCACTGCACCTAACAATGAACTCAGGATAAAAACAATCAACGCGCTAATAAAAGTTAAACGCATCCCAAAAGAATTGATCAACCATGCAGTACAAAGCATTGTTACTGTTGACGCTGCAAGGTAGCCTGTTGATAACCACTGTGCTACATCTTGACCCACGCCAAATGAACCCATAACACTGGGAATAGCTACATTGACATTAGTGCTACTGAGAATCGTTGAAATTGTGCCTAAGGCAATGGTTAATACGGCAAGTATGCGAAAATAATTTCCAAAGCGCTTTTGTAATATCGCTAAGGTGTCTCGTTGGGCTAGTGATTGGATAAGTGTCGTCATGTTAATTAAGAACGAGTATCAATTTTTACTACTACCATCATTCCAGGTTTCAATAAATTGTCTTGTTGTTTAATTGCTAACCTTACCGTAACTCGTTGCGTTACCTTAGTGAAATTACCACTAGGATTTGGGTTAGGTAACAATGCAAATTGACTCGTTGTTGCATTATCTATGCGCTCAACTGTTGCCTCAAATTCGAGGTCAGGATAGGCATCTATTTCTACTGTGGCATAGTCACCTATGTGCAGTTTAGTAATATCTGTTTCTTTAACGTTAGCACTTATCCAAATATCTTGAGGATCGTGGAGCATCATTAGTCGATATCCTGGAATAGCATACTCTCCAATATGAGCAAACTTTTTATCAATAACGGCATTAGGAATAGGGCTTTTAATTTGACTATCTGATAATAATAATAGCTGTCTTTCTCGGCTTACTCTTAATAAGTTCAGTTCCTGTTGGAGAATAGCGAAATTGGTATCGTGAACTTTCAGTTCCTGCAAATTAGCCTTGGCAGACAATAACCTTGACTCTTGTCCCTCTATATTTGCTTTTGCTTGCGTAAACGTATGCGTTGCTTTAGTGAGATTGAGGTTCGAATCATCCAAGTGTTGCGCCGACGTTAGCTTTTTATCGTGAGCTAGGCTGCCGTAAGCTCACAAGCTTATTAGCCTAATTGTTTTTCATTTTTTTATTGCTTAATATTTTTATTGTGCTGAGAACAGTAACAAAAAACATTGTGAATATAGAAACCAATGCTAAAGATCCAAGAATATCCTTAGTCCACCATTGATGCCCATCTAGAGTTGTAATTGAACTGCTTACATTAAAAATATAAGTTGCTATGAATTCTACAATGATAGCTCCATACATTAACGTAGGTTGTAACCAATGATTCTTTTCGTATATTAGTGTGGCTTCTTCAGGGTATTTTTCACTTTGCGATCGTTGATACAGAGCAAAAAGCTGAAATATTGTGAAGACACATAGGAACCATCCTAGAAAATTACTAAAAGGAACTCCAAAAAATACACCGCCATTTTCCCATGTCCATGCTTTTAACATAGTGGCTCTATGCGGATCCATTGAAAGATCCCACATCACCATAAGGAATGATGCTATCAGTGGAACAGTAAATACTGAAGAGTCTTTAAGTTTAGCATCAAACTTATCTAGTAACACATGTGCTACTGTCCATGTTAGGTAACCCACTGCAAAATATGAAGGCATTATCTGAATTGGAACAAGCCATATCTTTTGTCCAAGAAATGCAGAATAGTCATAACTCCCAAATGGGAAGCCCGTCAGAATACTAATCGTTTCATAAGCCCAACTTACAACAAAAGTAATGAGAAAAAATATTAGAAACTTTTTAAGACCATATTTATGTATTCCGTGAACACATGCAAATACGAACAATACAATTGTTGTATAGAAAGGTGTTAATGGGCCAAGTAAACCATCACCAGTACTGCCGAGAATGAAGTTTAGTACAGCAAGTAAGGCTATACACATCCACATTATTTGTTGTTGAAATTTTGTGTTTATCATTATTGAATTCCTCATCTATAAATTTTTAATATAAGACTAGTATTTTTAATTTAATTTTAATCTTTCAAACCAAAAAGTTTACGATATTTGCTTATAAACAGATCTTTTCCTTTAAGT
This sequence comes from Colwellia sp. 20A7, assembly GCF_009832865.1. NCBI lineage: Bacteria > Pseudomonadati > Pseudomonadota > Gammaproteobacteria > Alteromonadales > Colwelliaceae > Colwellia > Colwellia sp. 20A7. The sequence continues at coordinate 1,582,658 of NZ_CP047130.1, forward strand.
TTACCAGTGACCCAATTGCCAAAGGTGCCAATAACCAAATAGGAGTTTCCTTGATTAGGACCTAGTGGTAACAATAGCGGCGCTTTTTTCCAAGGTGTGTATGGCTTGAGTTGCTCTACGTTTTTCCCTTCGGCTAACCCTTTGAACATATTAGTAAGCCAAGGAATTTGGCGACCGATAGCGACTATGGTCATCGCGTCTCCGCTACTTGCTATATCACCAGCGGCAAAGACGTTGGCATAAGAAGAGGGACGTAAGTATTTATCGACCGTCACTCGACCGTTGTTTTCTTTGCTCACGTTAGGCAATTCGTCAACTAGTTCAGACACGGCTCTAGAACCAATTGCTGGGATGATCAGATCGGCTGTTATTGTCGACCCATCCGATAAACTAAGAGAGCCAGAGTAAGGTTCTGTTAAGCTCTTAAGGTCGTCAACTCTAACGCCGAACTTAATGTTAACGCCTGCCTGTTTGAGTTTTGATGTAATGGCAGCACCAAACTTGGTTGGCATTTGCGCAAACAAACTTGAGTCGCTGGATATCAAAGTGATGCTTTTACTTGGCATGGCAGAATTGATTTCACCGGCCATTTCAGTTCCTACAGCACCTGCGCCAACGATAGCAACCGATTTAGCGGTTTGCAGTTTTGCGTGTATTTCAGTGATAACAGCACGGAAATCATCAATGCTGTCACCTGCAGGCTTAAAGGCCACACCATTAGTAGAGCCGGTGGCAATAACAATAAAGTCAGCGTCTATTTGTGTGCCATCTTCAAGAGTGACACTGTTTTCGTTCACCTTGATTACTTTGGCTTTAACAAACTTTCCTTTTGCAAGTAGCGAGTCATAAGGTAATAAGACGCGATCTAACAAAGATGGTTTAACAATCGCTCGTATCATTGCAGGTGCATGAACAAATGCATCACGTTGATCTATTAATGTGACATCTAGATCATTCTCTAACGATTTAGCTAGTTGAGCGCCCAAAGAGCCGCCACCAACGATTAACAATTTGTTAGTCATGCTTTAAATCCTATTATTTTTTTGGATAAACAATTTCATGTAAACCAACCGAATGGTAGGTTTTGCTGACACCATTTCGGGTAACAATTAACTCTTCCTTGGCGGTATATCGATAAGCATCTTCACCTGGCAGCAGTTGACCTTTTTCAATCATAACTAACTCTTCAAGAACGATATTTGCGATATAACTTAGATCACCTTTTGAGCCTTTTAGTGTCAAACTTTTTGCGAAGGTGTAGCCCATTGATTCTTCTGTCATAGTGTCGTTAATGACTGCTGTAGCTTTAACATTTTCTGGATCGGTCAAATATTCAGTTGGAGATATTATTAAGTTTTCAGGGTCAGTTACCAATGCACCGGTTGGAATTATGTTGTCTTCAAAGTCCATAATGACGGAGTAATCGATAGAAATGTCCGGAGAATGTACTTTGCCCCAATACCAATTTTTCATTATTCCAGCGACACTTTTTTCGCCCCAGTTATGGTCATGATAGCCAGTGCCTTTTACTTGGATTGTTTCGCCATCTTTATAAAGCTCACCTTCTATATCAGCAGAAGGAACCGCCACGGTCCATGGCATAGGACTCGGCGTTCCTTCAGAGGTATACGGATGATTTTGTTTATATAATTTTAGCTTGGCGCCAACCCCTTCTATTAGGGTATAAAGTTCGTAATAATCGCCGCAATCTTTACAGTATTGCTCACCTAATTTCACATCACACTTTTCATAGCTCGTTGATACATCTGCTTCTATGTACTTTGTAATTTTAGATATTTCAGCTTGACCTTTTGTGTAGATGTTGAGTCGGACAGAAGGTTGCCTAGGCTTTAGTCTTGTATCATTTAATGAGTACATAACAACAAGGTAGTCACCATTATCAAGGTGAGCATCGAAGTACCACCACTCAAAATGTTCTTCTCTATTAGTAACGGGGAAATCAATATGTGTTGCGTCTGCCTTAACGTAATTTGTGGTGTCATTAGTCATATTCATATCTCTTTTAAGTTAATGATCTTGATCAAATAAGTTATATAGCGCTTCATTGTGAATGAAGGTGCTGCTGTTTCTCTAATTAGTTTCAAGGCTATTAGTTTTACTAAATAGCCTTGAAAGGTAGTCAATATGTTGTTCTAAAATCGCATCGGAAAATGGGTCTTTACCCGACAGCCTGCTAAATTCAGGCGCAAAGGTAAAGATAGACGTTGCCGCGCCAATGAAAAGATAACGTATGTGTAGGCTGTCACCTTTAGGCATTAGCCCTAACTCTTGAGCTTGCTGCAAAATGCCTAGTTCAGCATCAGAACCTGATTTTAAAAAACGATCGGTTAGCCAGTTTAATCGTTCAGGATCACCTTGATTTGCTTGCATCATAAAGCGATGGAAGTCAGGAAGTTTTGCACAAAATTCTATGAAGTTTTTTATAAGTGTACGGATCATGGCATGCACCTCTACACCATTTAGAGCCTCACGCCGCTCAAAAAATTGCTTAGTGTAAGTTTCAAATACCCACTCAGCGGTAGCTTTCCATAGTGCATCTTTACTACCGAAGTGATGAGAAATAAGCGTGTGATTTACACCTGCTTTACTCGCAATGGCTCGGGTAGAAACGCCGTCAAAGCCCGAACCGGCAAACTCGGTAAGTGCAGCTTCAAGAATTTTAGACTTAGTCTCTTGTGTACGCACTTGCTCAGAACGTTTGGCTGGCTTTTTTATTACTGAATTTTTCATAGTTACCTCAAATAGATTAGCTACTATATTAAACAAGTGGTTAGTATAGCGCATCTAAATAAAACAATTGGTTGATTTAGAGCAAATTTCATAAAATTAATTAAATGAAATTAAAGAAAAATTAATTGGGTACTTACTCCTTGAGGGTTATATAAAATATGCGTTAGTATCTTTAGTTTTCTAGTTGCTCTAATGTTTTTTGTGGTCTTATTTTCGGTGTATTTATTAGCGCGGCTTGGCTTGGTCTGAGATAAGCGTCTGAGCAACTGCGTCTAGCCTTGCTTAATATTCCAAGGTAGCAAGTACTCTAGGCTCTCAGGCTTTTTAGCCAGTTCATTGAGACGGTTTGCAAATAGCTGTCGACCATCAAGCCATTAGCTTTAGCTGTCTCAACAAAACTATAAAATATTGCACTGGCATAGGCGCCACAGGCTGTATTTGAGAACAATTAATTATTCCTGTTATGTTGATATCAACATAACAGGAATTATGTGCAGTTTCCCGTTGTGTTAAGTTCGCGTCACGAAGCGCCAATTATGGTACGACTCGTGCTAGTGTTAATGCATATAATCATAGGTTTTCTAAAAATCCCAGAAGCTCGTAAGCTATAACTACTAGAGGAAAACTTTGATCAGTTTCAACTGGCGGCAGTTTAGAAAGTGCTTGCCTTTTCATCTTAATATCAGCCTCCATGTATTGACAACATAGTAGTGGTAAGGATACTTTGCTAGGTAACCTGAACTCGGTTAAATATCTCTTAAATCAAGTTCAGGTTACGTAGTTATTTAGAACTACCTTTGCTGTAATGCTGAATAATTAGGCTGATCGATTGCAAGCTGTCCTGCCACACTTTGTCGTAAATGCTCTGCTAAACTGGGCGTATTCAATGGCATATCCATCCTTAAGCGGTTAACCAGTTCCCAACGAAATTCGTCCAATTGACCTTCTTGCCCGAGTAAATTTTGTAGGCGAGCGTGCTCTTTAATGGCCAGTTCATTACCACATTGGAACTCTCGTTGAGCTATACCTAAAGAGTTAGCTGCAACTTTAGCAAGAAAACTACTATGGCTATCTAGCTGTTTTGAAACATCATTTTTGAGGAAACCGGCTACGCCAGCTAATAACTCTGCAGGCATGGGGAGTTGAGTACCAGTTGAAATAGGGGTGTCAAAATCAGGTATAGTAAAGTTTCCAGGAATAAGTAAATTAACACAATCCATTTGTGCCTCAGACGAGCGTCTACCAATGACAGGACGTTCGAGGCTTGGTGTTTCACCTGTGCGCCAAGCATTTGCCATTTGTAACGTTGCCATAGCCCACCAAAAAGAACCAAACACTTGCCAGTATTTAAGTTCTTCTGTTGATACTTTTACACCGCTAGTTTCATAATATCCATCCAACAAATCTTCGATTTCACCAAAGCCACCTACGGGTAATTTGTCTTTGCCAAAGCGCCAAGAATTGACACAAAGCCAACCTAAATCTCGCACAGGATCACCGATTTGAGCTAACTCCCAATCGAGAACGGCATTGATGCCATCAGCGGTAATCATTAGATTACCATTGCGAAAATCACCGTGTACTAACGTGGTGCGATATTCTGTAGGGGCATTATCGAGAAGCCACCGATAGGTATAGTCAAGCATCGGCACAGGAACATTGAGGTCGCGGTATAATTCCCAGGTTTCTTTCACTAAATTTACGGGACTTACTTGAGGTAAATCGTTAGATAAATTGGTTTTCTTCCAGTCTAATGCGTGGATTCTTCCGAGTATTTGGCCGCATTCTTTAGCAAGTTTTGGGCGAATACTTGCTAGTTCTTCGGCTCGTACGATGCGATGTCCCAAGGTTTCTCCGGCTATCCAGTCCATGATAAAACCATTACCTAGATCATCTTCAGGCTGCAGTACGTAGTGGACTTTTGGCCCAGGAATACCTGCACTTTTTGCCAATTCAAAGAGATGTGCCTCTGTTGCTAAACTGATACTACCGACGCTTGATTCTGTTTCCATGGTAGGTTGAGAACGACGAAAAGCATACTGATGTTTACCCGAGTTAACTGCAATGACTATACGATAGGTTTCTTGGCTAGCACCGGCGGTCAGTTGTTCACAAGAGAGTAAACTTTTAAAATCAGCGAATTCTCTAGCTAATACATTTTCCAGTGCAGCATTGAATTTTTCTGACATTTTATACTCCTACACCCTTAGGCTTTTTCTGATCCATAAAGCCAAATAGGTAACCTGCAGCACGTCGTATTTGTATTTCATCGGCACCTTCGGTAATTCGGTAACGACGATGATGGCGATAGATATGCTCGAAAGGTTTGTAACGAGAGTAGCCCATACCACCATGAACTTGCATTGCGAAATCGGCAGCTTCACAGCACAGTCTGTTCGCTTGATAATTACACATAGATACTTTATCTGACACTGAAAATGCGCCATCAGTGTCCATTAACCAAGCCGTTTTATGAATCAGTGCACGTAGCATTTCACAGCGAGTATTAAGGTCTACTAGTGGAAATTGAATCGCTTGGTTAGTAGATAGTGGTTTGCCAAAAGGTTTTCTTTCATTGGCGTACTTTACTGATTCGTTAATACAGTATTGTGCTGCACCTAAACTTGATGCCGCCTGACGAATGCGGTTTTCGTTGAAAAAATGCTGGATCACCATTAACCCTTTACCTTCACCACCGAAGATTGAGCTGCTTGGCACTCGCACATCGGTGAAAGATACTCGGGCGTGATCCGATGGCATGTTAAATGTCCAAAGATATTCTTCAACTTTTAACCCTGGTGTTTTCATCGGTACTAAAAACGCGGTTATGCCTAATGCATCACCGGGTTTACCTGATGTGCGAGCCATTACCATATCAGCATCAGCAATATGCACGCCGGTATTCCATGTTTTTTCACCATTGATGATCCAATGGTCGCCGTCGCGTGTTGCGCTGGTTTCCATATGGGTGGCATCAGATCCATGCTCAGGCTCTGTGATCCCAAACGCAAATCCTTGAGAGGCGGTTTTCATGCCATCGAGCCATTGGTCTTTTTGTGCATCGGTGCCGTATTTCAACATTAATAACAAACCAATATTATTGCCGACAACCGAGTGTTCATTCTGTAGATCATTATGCAAGCCAAGGCCTTTACCAGCTAAATGTTCTCTGATAATAGCCATACCTAAATTGCTGCCATTACGTCCGCCATACTCTTCGGGAAAAGGATAGCTAAAAATACCCGCTTCTATGGCTAAGTCTTTGGTTTTTCGTAATAATAATTCCCATTCTTCATTGGGGAGGCCTTCGCGTTCCCAGTCTGTTCTGGCGTCTTCTCTGCGGTGATCAAAGAAGCGAATATTGTCATCAATTTGTTCTAGAGGTTTGATCTTTTTTTCAATAAATAAATCTACTTCGGCAAGAAAGTTGGTGATTTCTGTTGGGATTTCAAAGTTCATTGTTTTTCCTTATTGTTCATGTAGCTTGTATAAAAAAATTTTTTGAGAAGCTTCAAGTACAGCCCTTGGTACGAATAGTGTTTGATTTAACTCTCTTCTATAGGCTTGTTTTTATTTGAGTTATTAAAAGTTAAAACCAGTTGTATTCAGCTGTTAAGAATATCAAGCGGGGTGCATAAAGGTTACCCGTCCATTCAGGATAAAATTTAAGTTTATTGCCTTTAGCATCTCTTCCATCGTAGGATTGTCACAATCTACTCCTTTGGAACTGCTGGTGGAACAACTCGCGCTGCAGAAATCACTGTAAGTAATATTGCATATTCTCATGCATCGCGATGACCTAATATCACTATTTTTCAAGGTAGTTGTCGCTTAAGCTGAAAATTAATATTATTAAGCTGCTTCTTTTTATTGTGTATTTTGAGGGCGATAAACTAAAACATCATTAGTTTATCGCGCAATATTTACTAAGATGCCCTATATGTTTTCCAAACAGAACTTGTGAACCGCAGCTGAATACTCTTCAGTGTTGAACATCATTAATTGATGTCCTGCGCCTTCAAACTTTTTAAGGGTAACTGAGCCACCAATTTCGCTAGCGATTAGCTCAATGCCACCTGGAGGAAGGTTAGGATCTTCAGTGCCCGCAGTATATAAGACGGGTTTTACGTTTTCACTAAGAAGTTGAGGTGGAACGTAGTTTAGGAAAGAAGCCCAAGAAGCAAGATCGTACGACCATGTGTTTAATGGATCCTGTTTTTTAGCTTCAGCTGCGCCCAAAAACCCATAGTCTTTGTCAAAATCAAAGAATAGAGCGAGATCTAATCGAGCGCCGCGACCAAGCTCGCTTAGGACTTTTTGTACTGGATCTGTACGCCAGTGTGCAGTCATAGATTTAACGGTTGGACTACCAGGTACAGCAAGTGAACCCATACAAATAACACCAGAAATTGCGGGGCAATCTACAGACGAAATAGCGGCAGCAACACCCAAGCTAGAGCCTAAAGCAAAAACAGGTACGCTGTGTTTTGTTTTTATATGCTCAGCGAAATCACGAGTAGCTTGTGCCCATTCATCCATAGTGAAGGTTCCGCGGGGGCGACCTCTAGTAGATAGACCGTGTCCAGGGGCATCATAACTCCATATATCGGCACCATGCGCGGCATGGTGCTCACAAAAAGCGCTGTAGATTCCGCCATGGCCACCAAGGCCGTGAGATATCACCAACGCGTATTTTTGTTCTATTGTATCGTCATAGTAGCGGTATGCATGTAGGTCATTAAGGGTATGTGATTCAATTTTCATAATATCTCTTTATATTGGAGTTCTATAATGAATAATCTGAAAGCGAATAACGCTTTCAGATTGGTTTAGTGCTAATTTAACTATATATAGTTATTTGTGATTACTTTTTGCCTGGTGGTTGATCGTCAGTCATAGACGCCGTTATTTGTTCATCGGTTGCTGCTAGTATGGCTTTATATTGTTCTTCAGGATAAGTAAGGTGAGGCTTAGATTCGTCATACTCAGGCTGTGGCACACTTTCAGCAGGCGTATCATAGGTCGCTGGGTTTTGGTATCTAGCCAGTTCTTCTTGTGAGATACCAGCAAGCTTCACAACTTCTGGATCAATCCATGAACCGTCCAAGTCTAATGGGTTTTCACAGTGGTCGTTAGTAGCAACCTCCAGTACTAGCGTTTCTGGGCCTGCAAAGTAGATTGACTGACACAAGCCATGTTTAATTGGGCCCATAACTGGAACACCGCGGGAGCGAATGCGATCGCGCAAGGCCAACATTTCTTTCTCAGTATCGACATTAAATGCAAGATGTTGCAAGGTACCAGGCGCTGAAGAACCACTGCCTATGCCTGCGTGGGTCAGTCCTATAGTGGTTTCTTTTTTAACATTTTCTGGTAAAAACACAAAGGCTACCGCAGATGCGCCCAGACGCATAAAACCGTGCCACGCACCTTCAGCTCCATGCATCCAGTACAAGCCGATAAGTTCCATGCCAAGTACATCACTAAAAAATTCAATTTGTTTTTTTATGTCACCGGTTGAGATAGCGACATGATGAAGAGCTGTTGGTCTGATAAAAGTATTTGACATGTTTTTCTCCGATATTATTTATTATTTAGCTGACTGTCACAATAACAGTTAGTCGACTATCACAATAACAGTATGTTTTGTAGGGTTTCAGGTTTTTCCTGACAAGTTTAGGTGGTATTAAGACAGTATGAGTTTGATTGTTTTTTGGACTTGTCATCGCGATATTGAGTTGGGGACTCACCAGTCCATACTTTGAAAGCTTTACTGAAGTTTGATGAGTCTTGGTATCCGAGTTGGTGAGCAATGTTATCGATTGACGTTGAGGTTTTTGTTAGTAAATCTATTGCAAGTTGATGACGGACATCGGCAACTATTTCTGTGAATGATGTACCTATGTCTTTAAGGCGTCGGAAGAGTGTACGTGATGAAAGGTGAAACTTACTAGCAACTTTTTCTATGCTAGGAATCTCGTTTATATGGGAAAGTATCATGTTTTTTATGGGCTGAACTAGTGCACTTTTTTCGTCTTGAATTGCTATAAGTTGTTGTTCCAGAATTTTTTCGGCTTGTTTAACTGCCGCAGGGTTGGCTGACTCTAATTGAACTTGTGCCAATTCCAGGGGAATTGATAGATAGTTTGTGTTTGAATTAAATGTTAATGAGCCGTGGAGAATATCCTTGTAGTATGACTCGTCGCTTTGTGCTGAGTATTTGAAATTGTAATGGATTTGACTTGCTATTTCGTACTCTTTAATTTGAGTTCCGTTCGCTATCAGAGAAAATCCTGTTTCAACGATAAAAACTTCGGTGTCGCCCCAAGGAAGTCTTTCGATGATTTCAAGTTGGAGCGCTTGCTCGGTTTGTTTTATCTGGAATGAAACTGATGGATTAAGGATTATTGTAGTACGAACAACAAACTCGAGCGCTTTTTGGAGATTCGCTGCAGCAATGGCACCCATTCCTAATACTCCTCCGCCTGTTTTACTTAAGCGTTGGCCAAATTCCAAACCCAAATGAGGGTTGCCTGTTAATGAAATAGCATTTTCTATCAGCTGCTTGAATTGTTTGCAAGTTATTTGGCCATCTATATCAGCCATAATTTCTAGGTTGATATGTGTTGATGCAAATATTTGTGCAATTGAAAATCTTTTTTGTTTCAACATTTCAACCAAGGCGATCGGATTAAGTATAGAAAGCCTCTGGTCGAGCTCTGGTTGATATTTTTTCATTCGGTAATACCTTCCATTAAAGAGATTAGTTTATAAATCAAAGATATATAATAACAAAGCCATGCCAAGTATTTAATATTATTGAGCTATCTATTAAATACTTTTGAGTTTAATACTGAGATACTGTAGCTGTAGACATTTCCTTTTTATTTAATTGTTTAGTCAATATTAAGCGCTATTAATTCTTTTGCACGTTTGAGTAGTCTAATGGCTGAATCGTGAAGCCCTTGGCCTACTTCTTTAGAGGCTTTACCAGCACAAGATCGTGCATAGGTTCCTTCTAAAATAATGGCGAGTTTGAAGCAGCCGAGTATGCCGTACCAAGAAATGCAATCTAGGTTTCGCGTAGAGTGCTTGCCATAATGTTCTAATAGCTCATCAATATTAGGAAGTCCATTAAGTTTTGGGCCTCCGAGGGCAAGAGTTTCAGTTCCATTAGGCTCAGGCCATGTAGCAATTATCCAACCAAGATCTATTAACGGGTCGCCAATCGTTGCTAATTCCCAGTCTATGAGTGCCGCAACTTCTCCACTGTTGTTTTCAAACATCACATTGCCAATATGCGCATCGCCGTGAATAATGCCAGGCTCGAAGGAGGTTGGACAATTTGTATTTAACCAGTCAGCAATTATGGAAATACCTTCAGCATCGTTCAGTTTCGGCCAACCTTCATACTCGCTATAGCTTTCTAATTGTGAGAGCCAGCGTGGAGCTTGCCTTTTTAAGAAACCGTCTGGTTTACCGTATGTCTCAAGCCCAACAGCTTTATAGTCAATATTCCCGAGTTTTGCCAATGCTTCAATATGAGATAGGCCCATTCTGAATTGTATATCGGGGTTTAATTGATGGAGTTTAGGTAGCCCATTGATAACGTTAAACCCGATTACAGGTTCCATTAAGTAAAAGCTTGCACCAAGTACATCTGTTTCTTCACATACTGCGATAAATCCAGGATGAGGAACAGTAGAACCACTAAGGGCAGAAAGTACTTGTGCTTCCCTACACATTGTTTTATTCGAGTTACTCCGCATGTTTATCGGTGGGCGGCGTAAAACAAAAGACTGCTTCTCTCTTTCAAACTGCATGAGAATATTTTGTGTTCCACCGGTTAACAGTCGTGGATTGATCAAGGGGCCTTGACCCAAATCTTGGTTATCCATCCAGTCAGCAAGTGCTGTTAGATCTATTAACTCGTTTACTGTAGTCACTTATACAATCCTTATCTTGGATATTGCCAAGTAGCCATAGGTGGATTAATTTCCAGACTATTAATAGACCACTTGTAGTATTGTATTACAATGACGCATAAACTACTACTGATTAAATATAAAAGACCATAAAAGAATAAAAAAGACAATAAACAACCTGCATGTAATGCTACTTTAAGAAGTTATAATCACCTTTTATCACTGTTTTTATTTCTTCGCAAAGCTCACCTAGCGGTGCTTGAATTTTTAACCTGCCATATTCTTGATGAGCTTTACGTGCAATATGTTCCCAGTTAACTCCTTCAATAGACATGTAACCTTCAGAAAAAGCTAATAACTTAGATAATTCTTTAAATTTTTCAGGATCTATTGTGAGCTTACGGCAGCGTAGCGTGACATCACGATTTTTTCAGGTACAGCTTGACCTAGGCGGTAAAGCCTAAATCATCGTGTTTGGTTTTTTTAGGTGATTGAATTTTTAGCGAGATAATTCCAGGGTAAATAATCTTCAGGGGTCTTTTTTACCTGCTCTTTTTCTCGTTGTAAGGTGGTGAAGTAGTCAAAGACATTAATACCCGCCTCACTTGCCGTCGCGATGACCGAGGTAATGACATCCCCAATCGTTGCCCCCAGTAAGGTTTTGTGGAACATCGCGTTTTTTCTGTCTCTCACCACAATTTTGAGCATCGCTTCAATACGATTATTGTCGATTTTTACTCCTTCAGTGCTGCAAAAGTAACTCAGTCCGACATAATGTTTGATAAAGTAGCGAATAGCTTTGCCTAGGCCACTGTTTTCTTCAACGGTTTCATTGGCTAAATGCGTTTCTCCCCACAATTTTATGGCTTCCATAATGGGCAGCGAATGTTGCTGATGGTAAGCAAGCCTTGCAGTCGGGGTTAACTTTTCTTCTTTCGTATGGTCATCATTGACCCATATTTCGCCATAACGTTTGAGGACATGCTCGACCTCAATTGGAAAGTGATTGATAACATCTACAAATTGTCGTCTTGCGTGGCTATTACACAGTGACGTTATCGCCTCACGTACCGTCGGCCGATTGCTCGCTAGCGCATCACTCATGATGAGTGGTTTGGTGCATGATTGACTGCGCTTGTGCAAAATACTGTCAATGAATTCTCCCGCGTGCCCGATGTTAGTCTCAAATAAAACAATATGACGGTTATCAGCCAGCGTTGCGATAACACCTGAGGTATAAACGCCCGTACGTGTGATGACTTTCTCACTGTTGCGTGCTTTCTTTATCACCGATTTCGCATCAAGAATACGGTTAGTTGTGTCATCTAAATAGTAGTGTTTACCATCAGCCGCTAAATTGAAGAGCAATTGGTACACGGGATAAATAGCATTACAAACAAGCTCTACTTGGTCAAAAACCGTTGACGCGGTGATTTTTACCCCCAGTAATTTTTGAATACTGCTTTGACGATAAAAAGGCAGTCCAGCAAAGTATTTATAAATCGCCATTAAAGAACGTGCTGAATAACCATATTTTTGAGTACTTAAGCCATCGGTTAAGACATCGTCCGGCAGTGGTGCGGTAAAATAAGCACCGCAGGTATTACAACGAAGACGCTCCATGACATGCTGCTCAGGTTTGAAAGGACTTTGTCCGGTGATACGTAGCAAGCTACCTGGCTCGGTTTTATAAACCTTACCGGTTAAGCACTCAACACAGGTATCGCCTTTATTTACGTCAACTAGTCCATGAACGATAATCGTGGGTTTAACCGGGGTGAAACCTTCACCATTATCGTTGCTACGCTTTTTATTTTTCTTGCCCGATGACGCTTTAGTTTGCTTAAGCACCGAGCCTAGTTTTTCAGATGATTTTTCAATACCTAACAATTTTCGCAGTTTATGCACGGTAACATCATGATTCGCTAAGCGGGTTTGCGTGGTGGCTAAGGTCAATAACGCATCAAGTAATAACTGATAATCCTCTGGGCTTAAGGCCAGATTGTTTTCTTTGGCCTCGTTCACGCGCTCTATCAGCGCTTCAAGGGCTTTGCCATCAATGTCGGTAAAAGGTTTGCTCACGGTACGTCCAGAGTTTTAGTGTTTGGTACAGGTTTATTTTGCAGGCATTATGATCCGATAAAAGTAAAAATCAAGTGTTTATCTCAATGATTTTACTCAGTAAAGAGGATCCGTTTTTTCCCATAATGGATCGTTGTCACACAATAGTTTTCGCAGTTTTTTCGCGATGATCTGTTCAATACTTTTGTTTGATGACGGCCAATTTTGAAACTTTCCTTTAGATAAACGCTTGGTCATGAGCCAAAAGCCAGTACCATCATACGATAATGCGCGCACCATGGTTTTATTGCGATTAATAAAGACAAACACAGTACCCGAACGTGGGTTGACCGATAATTTATAACGGCATGTTGCGGCTAAACCATCAATGCCCTGGCGAAAATCAGCGGGTTCAATCGCGATTAATATGTGGGTGTCAGCGGTTAAATGGATCATGATTTCATTGCCCCAATGAGCGAAATGATGATGTTAGTATCAATAACACCAGATAAAGACATTTCATTACCTTGGGCAAAGCGTAGTTCAACAGTAAAGGGCGGTTGTGTGAGTAATGGCGGTGGTGAAATAGGAAGGTGCACAAATAGCGGTGCTTTTTCAGCAGGTTCAAGCGTATTTCGCCATTGCTTGAGCTGGCCGCCACTGATCCTTAATGCTGATGTTATTTTGCTAGAAGAATAGTGATTGAGTAATGCTACGGCTTGCTCACGCAATGCGATGGGCGTTGTGACTTGACGACCACTTCTGTTGCTACGCCAGTGCTCAAAAGCAGTAACGACCGTTGTTAATTGATCTTGGTTTGGCATGATTGCATCCTAGTAATTTGGTTGCGATCATTAAAACAGATCAAAAAGGGGAAGTTGAGCTAGGCTGCCGTAAGCTCACGATCTATTGGTTTATCACAATCTCGGCTTAAATAAATCGCTTTACCGCCTGCTTCTGCAAGTAGTGATTCAATTTCATTTAGTTCGGTTTTAGTTAGGGGCTCAGCAGAAAATGCAGCATTGCTCAATAATATCAAAGGTAAAATTAATCGTTTCATTTATTATTCATCCAATTTAAAAGTTATATATAGGTATTATATTAAGTGAGGTGATTTTTTTTGTTAAAAAGAACCTCGTGCAATTTACAAATAACACGAGGTGTAACCTTCGTTTTATTCACCAATAAAAACAGGTTTTTCCTTCTTGAAAAAAGCGTTGACCGCGCTCGCAGAGTCTTTACTAGTTGAACAAGTTATCTGAATTTTTGCTTCAAGATCAAGTGTTTCCTCAACCGTTGATGTATGAACACCGCGCATAATTTCTTTACCAAATCTTTGTGCTAGCGGAGCACCTTCGGCAAGGGCCTCTGCCCATGCTTTAGTAGCCTGGTCAAGTTGTGAAGTCTCAACAACCTTGTTAACGAAGCCATACTGTAAACATTCATCAGCTTTAATACGGGCAGTCTCTAGAAAAGCTTGATAGGCTTTTTTATAGCCCATTGCTGAGACTAAGTGATGAGCCATGCCGCCATCTGGAACAAAAGAAAGTCCTGCAAAGGCTAAGTAAATAAAGCTATCATCTGACATAATCGCTAGATCACAAGCCAACGCTAATCCTGCACCAATACCAGCACAAGCGCCATTGATTGAAGCAATATAAGGTTTTTTCGATTGAGCAATACCCATCAATACTGGTTTGTATTCTTGCAGTATTTGCTCTTCGATAGTATCAAAGCCCGCCAAACCTTCGGTCAAGTCAGTACCTGATGAAAAGCCGCGACCTTCAGCACGTATCACAACGATGCGTGCATCTTTATCGGCTTCAATCGTATCAATAACCTGCTTCAATTCAAGGCGCATCTGTTTGCTCATGGCGTTCATTGTTTTTGGGCTATTAAGGCTAATAGTGGCTACGTGGTTTTCAAGTGTGTAGTTAATTTTTTCAAAGTTACTCATTATTTATTCTCACTTATAATTTTTGGTTAGGTTAATGCGCCCGCATTAGCCAATACTGTGATTTCATCTGCTGAAAAACCCCAGTCAGTTAATACTGATTGTGTGTCTACACCTTCTGCATGTGGGGCTTGTGGTGTAGAACATTCACTGCGACTAAACCTTGGCGCTGGGGCAGGCTGGTTTATTCCATTAACTTGGATGTAAGTACCACGTGCTTTGTTGTGCGGGTGATTAATGGCTTCGTTATAATCAAGAATACCAGCGACACAAGCATCAGTGCCTTCAAAAAGACTCGCCCACTCATCTCTCGTTTTAGATTTAAAGGTTTCAGTAAAAACTTTTTTCATTTCACCCCAAGCTTTAGGGTTATTTTGATCGGCGATAAAGCTTTCAGGCATGCCAGATTTTTGAATCATCTCAGCAAAAAATTGTGGTTCGATGGGACCTACTGAAATATGTTTACCATCGGATGTTTCATAGGCGCCATAAAATGGCACGCCACCGTCAAGCATATTGCTGGCACGAGACGGATTCCAAGCCTTCATTTCACTTAAGGTATGGAACATACTCATAAGATGTGCAGAACCGTCGGTTATGGCGGTGTCAATAACTTGACCTTTACCCGATGTTTTAGCTTCGAGAAGCGCAGAAAGAATACCGACCACTAAAAACATACTACCACCGGCATAATCACCAACCACATTAAGAGGCGGAGTGGGTTGGTCTTTGGTGCCTATCGCTGCGGCAGCACCAGTTAGCGAAATATAGTTGTAGTCGTGACCCGCCGAATGAGCTAAAGGACCCGTTTGACCCCAACCGGTCATTCGACCATAAACAAGCTTAGGATTACGTGCTAAACAAACATCTGGCCCAAAGCCTACACGTTCAGCAGCACCCGGACGATTACCTTCAAATATAGCATCAGCGCTTTCTACAAGTTTTAATAACGCTTCTAAACCCTCTGGTTTTCTAAGATCTAGCGCAATACTTTTCTTACCACGTGAATTAATATCTAGCGCTGATGGTACTGCAATAGAGTTGGGTTTTGATGCGCGTTCAACAACGATTATTTCTGCGCCAAGATCGGCTAGTATCTGACCTGCATAGGGTCCAGGGCCAATGCCCTTCATCTCAATAATTTTTATACCTGCTAAAGGTCCCATAGTTTTATCACTCAACTTAATAAAAAATATAATTAAAAAGCTCCTTAAAGAGATGAGGAGCTCAGGTTATCTAACAACAATTGGAAATGAATTCGAGATTTAGCGTTTCATCCTTTCAATTGCGATAGTTTATTATTTAGCTTGCATACGGATGCCAGCATCTATACGAATACACTCAGCATTGGTATAGTCATTTTCAACAATAAACTGAGACAGGTGTGCTACTTCTTCTGGGCGTGCTAAACGTTTAGGAAAAAGAGGACTCTTTGACAAGCTTTCAAATGCAGCTTCTGGTAAGCCATTAAACAGAGGTGTAAACACCAAGCCAGGTACGATTGTGTTAACACGAATGCCAAACTGAGATAAATCACGAGCGATTGGTAAGGTCATGCTTACAATAGCACCTTTAGAAGCGCTGTAAGCTGCTTGACCTATTTGGCCATCATAAGCAGCAACAGATGCTGTATTAATGATAACACCACGGCTACCACATTCTGTTACAGGCTCTTGTGTTGACATTTGAAGGGCAACCAAGCGCAATACGTTAAACGTGCCGATTAAGTTTACATCAATAACTTTTTTGAAAGCATCAAGAGGGAAGGCGCCTTCTCTACCTACCGTTTTTTTAGCGTCTCCAATACCTGCATAATTATTACAAATATGAACCGATCCAAACGCAGCTATTGTTGCCGCAATTGCTGCTTCAACTGATGCTTCATCCGTAACGTTTACGCTTTGATAAATAACAGCGTCGCCTAATTCTTTAGCTAACGCAGTACCACGTTCATCGTTCATATCAAAAATGGCAACTTTCGCACCTTTCTCAACATATAAGCGGACAGTCGCTTCGCCTAAACCCGATGCTCCACCTGTAATAATCGCAACTTTACCTTGAATTTCCATGATTTACCCTAAATTATTGGATGTTATTTGGCTGCTAGAACCAAAAAATAAAGCGGCTACTAGCGCCGCATAAACTAAACTGAATCAAACTAGTCTAAAAGGCTGGTATAATTTTCATTAAAAACATCACGACCAATGATGAACTTCATTATCTCAGAACTGCCCGCTAAAATACGGTTAACTCTTGAGTCAGTGAACATGCGACAAATTGGATATTCCTGCATGTAACCAGCGCCGCCGTGTAATTGAACGCCTAAATCAAGCATGCGCCATTCAAGTTCACTTCCCTGTAATTTTCCTTTAGCGGCCATATTTACTGTTAAACGACCTTCATTATGTTCACTCACACAGTGATCAACATAGACTTGCATGATATCAATTTCAGCATCCATCTCAGCCATTTTGAACTGTGTATTTTGCATGTTTGCTAGCGGCTTACCAAAGACTTTACGATCCATTACATAATCACGGGTTAAATTAAAGGCATGGCGAGCATTGGCAGTAGCACCGACCATTGCGATTAAGCGCTCTTCAGCAAGACCTTGCATTAAATAGAAAAAGCCTTTACCTGGTTCACCCAATATATTTTCTTTAGGGATCTTTACATTGGTGAAGAATAGCTCAGCTGTATCTTGTGCTTTTAGCCCCATTTTATCGAGGTTACGACCACGTTCAAAACCTTCCATGCCACGTTCAACGACACAAAGTGTCATAGCATGTGGGTTATTTTCAGGATCAGATTTAGCTGCTACAATTACCAAATCAGCCAATATGCCGTTGGAAATATAGACTTTCGAGCCATTAAGTAAGAAGTGGTCATCTTTTTCTACTATAGTAGAGCGCATGCCAGACAAATCACTGCCTGCATCCGGTTCAGTCATAGCAATACCAAGGATTTTTTTACCGGTAATACAGTCAGGCAAAAAACGTTGTTTTTGCTCATCATTTCCAAAGTGATCTATGTATGGTCCAACCAAACGGCTGTGCAATGTTGCAAACCACTCGCCAGTACCAGCACGGACGTTTTCTTCAATAATCACTTGTTCAAAACGGAAATCATTATCGCCTAAACCACCATATTGCTCATCTGGCCAAATCATTAAAAAGCCTTGCTCACCGGCTTTTTCAAAGGCTTCACGGTCTACGATTCCCTGCTCACGGTAACGTTCCATGTGAGGTTTTATTTCAGCCTCTAGAAACTTGCGATAAGCATCACGAAACATGGTTTGTTCTTCAGTAAAATTACGCATATTAAATCTCCTTTAAAAAAAAGGGCTGAATCCAATGATTCAGCCCTTTATTAAATAGTTATTGGAATGTTTCGCCAGAGGCAATTTTCTCGCCAACGATAGCTGGACAATTAAAACGTTCACCGTATTTTGCGGCCAATTCACCACAACGGGTTTGGAATTTTTCTAAGCCGTAAGTGTTTACGAACTGTAAATAACCGCCAGTCCATACTGGTGCGCCAATACCCATAATAGAGCCGATATTACCATCAGCTACGGTGCGCAAAACGTTAGTTTCAAGACACTTAAGTGTTTCAATAACGCTACGGAACAACAAACGGTCTTTAATATCTTGATCTGAAATATCATAGTTTTCGTTATAGTATTTTTCAACTAAACCAGGCCAGATTGTTTTGGTTTTATCAGCATTATAGTCATAGTAACCGCCACCGTGATGACGACCACCGCGGCCGTTTTCGATAACCATAAACTCTATCATTTCAGTTAGGGCAGCTTGCTCACCAAATGCGTTACTCACGCCCATATCAGCCCATGTTTTTGCAGCTTTTCGGCTAAGCTCTAAGCTAGTTTCATCGTGTACTGTTAATGGTCCAACAGGCATACCAATCGCTTTACCTAAGTTATCAACACGTACTGGGTTGGCACCTTCAACAACAGCGCGAACGCCTTCATCAAAGTAAGTACCAAAAGTACGCGAAGTAAAGAAGCCTAAAGAATCGTTAACAACAATCGGTGTTTTCTTGATTTGACGTGCGTAATCATACGCTTTAGCTAATGCTTCATCACTGGTTTCTTCACCACAGATGATTTCAACTAAAGGCATTTTATCAACAGGCGAGAAGAAGTGAACACCAATGAAGTCTTTAGGTGTACTTGATGCTTCTGCTAACTGAGTAATTGGTAACGTAGAAGTATTAGAACCCCATACTGTGCCTTCAGATAAATAAGGTTCAGTCGCTTTTGTTATTTTGTTTTTCAGTTCAATATTTTCGAACACAGCTTCAATAATAAGATCACAACCTTTTAGATCTTCATTTTCAGCTGTAGGTTTAATTAACCCTAATATCTGTGCTTTTTTCTCTTCAGTCATGCGGCCACGGCCGATAGCTTTGTCTAGCAATTTAACTGAGTAAGCTTTACCTTTCTCTGCTGCTTCAACGCTAATGTCTTTAAGAATAACTTCAATGCCTGCCATAGCAGACACATAAGCAATGCCTTGTCCCATCATGCCAGCGCCAAGTATACCTACTTTCTTAGTTAGTTGCTTTTCAACATCTTTTGGACGTGAAGCACCACCATTAAGCTTGTTCATTTGGAAGAAGAAAGTAGTGATCAAGTTTTTAGCTTCAGGTGTTGTTACCAAATAGGTAAGCCCACGGCCTTCAACTCTCATCGCTGCATCAAAATGTAAACGAGCGGCTTCGGTTGCAGCGTTTAAAATTTGCTCTGGTGCAGGAAGTAAACCACGAGTGGTTTTTGCCAGCATTGCTGGAGCACCCATCATTATTTGAGCTAGCTTTGGCGAGCCAGCGTTGCCACCAGGGATTTTGAAGCCTTTTTTGTCCCAAGGTTGCGTAGTCGCATCTTCATTGCCTTTTTGCTCAAGAATATACGCTTTAGCACGTGGGACTAATTCATCAAGGGTGTTAACAACTTCGTTAATCATTCCTGCTTTTAATGCTTTCTCTGGTGTTACTTTTTTACCTTCCATTAGATAAGGAAGAGCAGTTTCTAGCCCTAACATACTTACCATACGAACAACACCGCCGCCGCCGGGCAATAAACCTAAACCGACTTCAGGTAAACCAATTTGAACTGATTTGTGGTTGTAAGCGATACGATAGTTAGTTGCTAAACATATTTCAAAACCACCGCCTAGCGCAGCGCCATTGATTGCTGACACTACAGGTACAGGTAATTGTTCTAAACGACGTAAACGATTTTTAAGCGCCATATTACCGTCGAAGAATGCTTCTTCATCGCCTTTTTGTACTGTTAAAAGGGCTTTTAAATCACCACCGGCGAAAAAGGTTTTCTTAGCAGAAGCTAAAACAACACCCGTTAGTCCTTCTTCCGCTTCAAGACGGTCAATAGTCTCAGTCATTGCTAAATTATATTCATCGTTCATGGCATTGACTGGACCAGTCATATCCATAGTAACGGTTACAATGCCATCGGCATCTTTATTATAGTTAAATACACTCATGATTTTTATCCTAAATTTTGTCAGTTTGATTAACGATTGGGGGTTATACAACTTCGATAATAGTGGAAATACCCATGCCGCCACCAACACAGAGCGAAAGCATTGCTCGTCTAAGACCGCGACGTTCTAGTTCGTCTAGCATAATACCTACTAACATACCGCCAGTAGCACCAAGGGGGTGACCCATAGCAATTGAACCACCGTTAACATTAGTGATTTCGTGGCTGATATCTAAATCTTTCATGTAGCGCATTGCAACAGAAGCAAAAGCTTCGTTGATTTCCCACAAATCAATATCAGATACTTTAAGACCCGCTTTAGCTAGTGCTTTTTTAGCTGAAGGGCCAGGGCCTGCTAACATAATTGTTGGACAAGTTGACAATACAGCGGTAGCTACAACGCGACCACGAGGTGTAAGTCCTAAATCTTTACCGGCTTTTTCGCTGCCGATTAATACAGCAGATGAGCCATCAACAATACCTGAAGAGTTACCTGGTGTATGAACATGAGTAATCTTTTCTAGTGTGTTGTACTTTTTAAGCATGATGTCATTGAAACCAAAAGGCCCCATTTTTTGGAAAGAAGGTTTTAAGTTGCCTAGGCCTTCCATAGTGCTGTGAGGTTTGATGAAATCATCTTTTGCTAAAATGATTATGCCATTTCTATCTTTTACTGGGACAACTGATTTGTCAAAGTAGCCATTGTCGCGAGCAAAAGCTGCACGACGTTGTGACTCGAGGGCAAACGCATCAACCTCTTCGCGGCTATAACCATCAAGGCTAGCGATAGTATCTGCGCCAATACCTTGTGGAACAAAGCCTTGGTCTAGTTGAAATTCAGGGTCGCCTACCATTGCACCGCCAGATGAACCCATAGGTACACGAGACATAGACTCAATACCACCGGCAACAACTAAATCTTCCCAGCCTGAAGCAATTTTTTGGGCTGCAATGTTAACGGCTTCTAGTCCTGATGCACAGTAGCGATCTAGTTGAACTGCTGGTACTGATTCATCCCAACCAGCATTTTGTACAATCATTTTGGCAACATCTGAGCCTTGCTCACCTACTGGGCTTACACAACCCATAACGACGTCATCAACATAAGAGGTATCTAAATCATGGCGAGCTTGTAGCGCTTTTAGCAGGCCTGCACCTAGATCTATTGGTTTAACTTCGTATAGACTTCCGTCTATTTTTCCTTTGCTTCGGGGAGTACGTATTGCGTCGTAAATATAAGCGTGATGAGTCATTGTATGCCTCTTTAGTGGTTAATGAATGGGAGTTTAAAACCCAAGTTTAATTTTTGTTGGATTCAGTGTGCCCCTTTGACACCTTGTTAACCATGGCATTGACTTTCAAATAAATAGGCATTATCTTACTTTTTATTAGTTTTTAATATTTTGTCTGAACTCAAGGAATACCTATGAAAGAGATCACAATCTCACCTGTGTTTATAAAAGGCTTGCTAGAAGGCTCTATTATTAAAGGGTATAGCCAAGATGAAATACTTCAGGCACAGGGCCTTTCAAGTAGAATTTTAACTAACCCGAAGTTGAGAGTATCGGCAAAAACTTTCTCAGAACTCAGTTATGCAGTTACACAGCTTTTACGAGATGAGGCCTATGGATTGCTAGCCAAACCCATGCCTTTGGGAACGTTTAATTTATTAGCTCGGGCCTGTCTTAGTGGTGACACTATCAAAGATTGTTTAAATGTTTGGCGGGATAGTAATAACCTGCTTAACAATAGCCTGGTTGCTTATACTTATTTTTCAGATAATGGTGGGTGTTTAGTCATCAAAGATACTAAGCATGTAGGTGTGCAAAGCAACTTTATTATTGAGTCGATACTCACTAGTGCACATCGTTTGCATTGCTGGTTAGCGAACGAGTACCTTCCTATTGAAAAGATTGATCTAACTTGTTCGGAGCCTGAATTTAGTGAAGAATACCGTTTTGTTTTCTATGGTGCACTTGTTCGCTTTAATCAAAAGCAAAACGCTATCTACTTTAGTCGACAAACTCTAGAACTTTGCTGTCACAGAGATAAGACAGATTTAAACAAATTACTTAAGCGACCTTATCTTTCTTTGTTGCGTCAGCCGAAACAAAGTAAATCCACCTACATCCGAATTAGAATATGGATGGAAAATTTGTTTCGTGAAGGTAATAGTAATCCGCTACTCGATCAGGCCGCTGAGCATATGAATTTAACTGAGCAAACATTGCGTCGGTATTTGCATAAAGAGGGCTATAGCTTTCAACAATTGAAGGATGATACTCGCCGGGATATGGCTATGTTTTTTATTGATCGAAAAGAACAAAGTATTGAAGATATTGCTTTTCGTTTAGGATTTTCTGAAGCCAGTACTTTTATTAGGGCCTTTAAAAAATGGACAGGATTAACCCCTTTGGCTTATAGAAAACTAACCTAATACCAACTTATTACTTCAATTACTAAATTATACCCATTAGTATTATTGATCTTTGAAGTTCGGTGGACGTTTATTAATAAACGCATCAATGCCTTCTTTGTGGTCTTCGCTCATAGAACAGAGTATTTGCTGCCTGTCCTCAAGGGCTATAGCAGAGTCCATGCTGTTGGCATCAATGTTAGCATTGAGTCCTGATTTGGTAAGTCTTAACCCCATAGGGGATGTATTCAGCATTTTTTCAATGAAATTATTCGCTTCAATGTGAAGTGTTTCAATCGCACCAATCCTCGAAACCAAACCTATCTCTTTCGCTCTATCGGCATGAAGAAAGTCTCCTGTTAGGAGCAGCTCAGAAGCGATAGATGCACCTACAAGCCTGGGCAGCATATAGCTAACTCCCACGTCACAACCTGAAAGGCCAATTTTAATAAAAGCTGCATTCATTTTTACGTTAGGTGTTACTAGTCTGATGTTGGAGGCAAGCGCAAGCGCAAAACCACCGCCACAAGCGGCACCCTGAACTATGGATATAATAGGCTGAGGACAATCACGCATGAGTTTTACAATGCGTGATACACGTTGTTGAACTCGGATTCCTTCAGGGCCTGAAGCTAGTGATACCGCATGCTCTTTTGACAAGTCGTAGCCTGCACAAAATGCTCTTCCTTCTGCCTTTAGCACAATAATACGGATCTCTTGATGATATAGCAGGCTCTCGAAGTAATGCTGCAGTTCAAGCATCATTTCTGGGTTCATTGCGTTAAGTGATTCGGGACGGTTTAATGTTAGCCAATCAACATTTTGTTTTGTTTCTACTTTTATATACTCGTACGGAGGTGGTTTAGGTTGGAATAGATTCATTGTAAATTCTCGCTATGGCTGAATAATATTTTTGATTTTGTTACTAGGAGATTGTACGTGGCTTGATGCATTTAGTTGTTTATCAGTGCTTTAGGGGATAACAGCTTTCATATGGTATAGACAAATTACTGAAAATTAGTTAAAAAGATAGATTGCTGGGTGTAACTATGTTTTTGTGTGTCTGTGTAATTGTAATACAATGCTCTTGTTGTGTATACTGTTTCGAAAGGTGGCAATATTTATATGTTTTGAGGGGGGGGGATCGGTAGTGACATTCGTTTTGAATCAGTACATCAAAGGGGTGATCGGGTGTTATAACTTAGCTGGTATGAGCGTGGTCAATTGCGTCTCTTTAGTGCTTTTTGTGATAAAACTATCGATTTTGAAAATCATTACGTTACACATAGCGGTATAGAAAACAAACAAACAAAGAAACAAACGGGTAATATTATGATAAATCTTGAAGATTTTAATGAGTTAGTAATGGCGCGTCGGTCTATGCGCTCATTTCTGAGCACCCCGGTGCCAGATATAGATATTAAACGTATTTTAGAAACAGCGCAGTATGCGCCATCTAATTGTAATACCCAACCATGGAAGGTTTGCGTGGTGTCTGGTAAAAAGAGTACTGAAATTCAGCAAGCGTTGCTTGAATCTATAGGGGTAGGAGAATTCCAGCTTGATTACCCTTTTGATGATAGCCTTTATAAAGGGGCACACAAAGAGCGCCAAGTAGGCGCTGCTAAGGCTTATATGCAAGCCGCGGATGTTGCGCGTGAAGATACCGAAGGCCGTAATGGCTTTATGAAACGTAACCTTAGTTTTTACAATGCACCTCATGCAGCATTTATTTTTATGCCTGACTGGTGCGGCGTGCGAGAGGCTTCTGACGTAGGTATGTATGCACAGAATTTATTATTGGCTATGCGCGCTCACAATGTTGGCAGTTGTCCGCAAACTATATTAGGTTTTAATGCAGATGCGGTGCGTAAAGTACTGGATATACCAGATAATATGAAATTATTGTTTGGTGTATCGTTTGGTTATTTTGATGCTGAGCATCCATTAAATACCGTACGCACTGAACGCGCAAATATTAAAGACAGTGTAAGTTTTTATTCTTAAGTATTTTCTATATTTTACAAAGCCAAAGAAAATAGTTTTATATCGGGAGCATAATATATTGCCTGGTTTGAGATAGACAAGTAGTGTTTGTTTGGCAGATTTCAACCTATACCATCGTTCGAATTACAATAAAAATATTATTAATTTAAGTTAGGGGAAAATAAATGAATATTACTAACAAGACCAAACCTTGGCAGTTTATCTATGACGAAGCAGGCATAGAGGAAAAAACTCCTCAGATAATGCCTTTTTCAGTTCATGTCAGTCAACACGCTATTGATCGCCCAAATAGTCCTGCTCTTGGCTATTTAAACCAAAAAATAAGTTTTGCTGAACTTGACGCTCAGGCAAATCAGCTTGCCAATGGATTAGTCGCAATGGGTATATCTCAAGGTGATGTGATTGGTATTCAAATGCCTAACATCCCTCAGTATGTTGTAGCGTTGGTGGCTGCTGCAAAAATGGGTGCCATTGTTTCTAATGTATCCCCTTTATTGGCACCTCCAGAGTTAGTTTATCAAGTTAAAGATGCCAATATTAGTACTTTGATTATCCTAGACGCATTCGTTCCCATTACACAAGCGGTATCGAAACAGCTGGAAGGTACGCTCCGTAATGTTATTGTTACCGGCGCTTTAGACACGATTAAAACACCAGAAGATTTGAAGGCTCCAGCCATCGAGGGTATTCAGGCTTACCATTATACTAGTATAATGGTTGACGAAAACACTCACTTCGAACAAGTTTCTGTTTCACCTGATGACGTTGCAATTTTACAATACACAGGAGGAACAACAGGTAAGCCCAAAGGCGCTATGCTAACACACAGAGGCTTGGCGTGGGTGAATACAAACTCCTACCTCTATGTAGATATGGTGGCAGGGGAGGATATATCTATGTCGCCATTCCCACTGTTTCATATTGCGGGTGCCTCTGGCATTATGGCAACACTTCAGTTTGGGAGTATGAACGTGATGATCCCGGATCCTCGCGATATGGATTATTTTGTTGCTCAGCTTATCGCTAACCCCCCGACACTTTTCTCGGCAGTCCCTACTCTTTATCAAATGTTGCTGGCCCACCCGAAATCCAAAGACTTAGATTTTTCTAAATTGAAGGGCGCTGTTTCAGGCGCTGCCCCGTTGACGGGAAGTGATCGAAAGAAAGTAGAAGAATTAATAGGCGAGCAGAAGCTAGCTGATTTTTTTGGAATGACGGAAACGTCGCCGACTTATGTAGCTAATCCCCCTAAGCGCTGTAAACCTACAACAGTTGGTATTCCTTTGCCGGGTGTTGATGTGAAAATTGTCGACTTAGAAACAGGTACTAAAGAATTACCGTTCGGCGAGGAAGGCGAAATTGTTGTAAATACCCCAGGGTTGATGCAAGGGTATCTCAATTTACCAGAGGAAACCGAAAAAGCATTGCGCCTCATACATGGTAAGCAATATATGTATACGGGAGATGTTGGATTCATGGATTCTGAAGGTTATATCACGGTGTGTGATAGAGCCAAAGACATGTTGATTGTTGGTGGTTATAAAGTCTTTTCTATAGAGGTTGAAGACAAACTGACTGATCTTGATTGTGTAGAAGCCGTTGCAGTGGTGGGCACGGCTGATGAAAAACGCCCTGGAAATGATATCGTTAACCTGTTTGTGCAACTTAAATCTGCTTATGTGGATAAAGATAAGTCGGTTTTAGAGGCTGAAATTATTGCCTTTTGTCGCGCCAACATGTCGCCTTATAAAGTGCCAAAAAGACTGTTTTTTGTTGACCAGCTTTCAGTTACCGCAGTAGGGAAGCTAGACAAGAAAGTGATGCGCGAGATGGCGTGCTCATAGTTTTTACATGTCGAAGTAGGGGGTATTATGTCAGGTACTGTAAAGGAACAACGAATCTTAGAAGGACAAATAGCGTTAATCACAGGAGGATATTCTGGTATAGCCAGCTTTATGATCAGAGCAGTATTAGTAGTTGATGGCGGTATAACCGCTTGGACGGGTCAACCAAATTTATTTGAATAGACAACTTTTTATGGATCTGCAGGTAACTGTAGAATGATGTAATGAATAATGAAATTAATGCACTTTTTTCTCTTAGTGGTAAAACAGCACTGGTAACTGGCGGCGCAAGAGGCTTGGGTGAAATGATGGCTAAGGGCCTGCTTCAAGCGGGTGCGAAGGTTTATATTACCTCTCGTAAGCTAGCTGATTGCGATGCTAAAGTTGAAGCGCTTTCTATTTATGGTGATTGCAAAGGTATTGTCGCTGATGTGGCGACTATGGAAGGTATTGAAAAGTTAATAGCGAGCTTTGGTGAGCAAGAACAGTCGCTAGATATATTAGTGAATAACTCCGGGAAAACGTGGGGCGCACCACTCCTTAATTTCCCCGAAAAAGCTTGGGATGAGGTTATGGCTATCAATGTCAAATCTCCTTTTTATATTATTCAAAAGCTACTCGGACATCTGCAAGCGGCATCTTCAGCAGAACAACCTGCACATGTTATTAACATTGGCTCTATTGCCGCGCTAACTAAAGACAGCATGAGTGCTTTCCCTTATGGAGCATCTAAGGCGGCTTTACATCATCTTACAGGGGTGTTGGCTAAAGAATTATCAAGTAAACACATCAATGTTAATGCCATAGCACCGGGCTCATTCCCTAGTAAGATGACAGCGGGTATCACTAAAACAGATGATGCTATGCAGTCGTTACTCGATACTATCCCTATGGGTCGTATGGGCGAACCTGACGATATTGCGCAGCTACTTATTTATTTGTGTTCTAGCCGATATATGACAGGGCATGTAGCCGTGTTAGATGGTGGGGCTAGTTTGTAACGTTTTCATAATAGCGACTTTAAAAACATAAAAAATACCACTTAAAATATACAGAGAAGAGATTAACCATGAGCTATGCAACAGATACTTATCCTCATTTATTTTCGCCCTTAGATTTAGGACATACACAACTTAAGAACCGCGCCTTAATGGGGTCTATGCATACCTCTTTGGAAGAGGCTGAAGGCGGCTTTGGGCGATTGGCAGAATATTATGCTACGCGAGCTCGCGGTGGTGTAGGCATGATTATTACAGGTGGTATAGCGCCTAACGATGCCGGTAATCCATTTGTGGGATTAGCAAAAATGCAAACTAAAGCAGATGCTTTACAACATAGAATGGTGACAGAAGCCGTTCATAAAGCCGCACCTGATTGCAAGATTTGTATGCAAATATTACACGCCGGTCGTTATGTTAATCACGAAGGCGGTGTTGCACCTTCATCCATTCAAGCGCCTATCAGCCCTTGTGCCCCGAAGGCAATGACACTAGCGGATATTGAAGAGCATATTGCAGACTTTGCAAATTCGGCGCGGCTTGCTAAAGAAGCGGGTTACGATGGCGTAGAAGTGATTGGCTCGGCGGGCTATTTATTAAGTACTTTTTTATTGGACTTTACCAACAAACGTGATGATCAATACGGTGGCTCTTATGAAAACAGAATGCGTTTTCCATTGGAGGTCATGACAGCTGTTCGCAAAGCGGTAGGCAAAGATTTTATTGTAGTTTATCGCTTAGCCGCTATGGAGATGCTTGAACAGGGGAGCACTTTTGATGAAACCTTAATGCTTGCCAAAGCAATGCAAAAAATAGGGGTTGATATAATCAGTACCCATTTTACGTGGCATGAAGCGCGGGTTCCTACCTTAGCAACCATGGTTCCTCGTGCAGCCTTTACTAAGGTAACCGGTAGGCTCAAAAAGCATTTAGATATCCCCATGATTACCAGTAATCGAATCAATATGCCTGAAGTAGCTGAGCAAGTGTTGCGAGAGGGAGATGCTGATATATGTTCCATGGCAAGACCCATGCTGGCCGACCCAGAGTTGGTAAATAAAGCCGCTGAAGGGCGTGAAGATGAAATTAATACCTGCATAGCCTGTAATCCAGCATGTATGGATCATGTTTTTAGTGGTAAGCAGGCCACTTGTTTAGTGAATCCTTATGCCTGTAATGAAACCATTATGGTCAAAACCTCGGCAGCACAGAAAAAGAAAATAGCCGTAGTAGGTGCAGGTCCAGCAGGTATAGCTTACTCAACCACAGCGGCTGAACGAGGCCATGAAGTAACATTGTTTGAATCAAGTGACAAAATTGGCGGTCAATTTAATATTGCCAAACGGATCCCCGGAAAAGAAGAGTTTGGTGAAACCTTACGATATTTTGCAAAACAAATAGAAGTTACCGGTGTGAACTTAAAGCTTAATCAAAGAGTATCTGATAAAGAATTAATTGAGGGTGGTTTTGATGAAGTTGTACTAGCAACGGGTGTTACTCCAAGGGTACCGGATATAGAAGGAGTTGATCACCCTAAAGTCATTTCATATTTGGATTGTTTACTGGATAAGAAACCCGTTGGACAAAAAGTCGCTGTTATTGGTGCGGGTGGTATTGGTTTTGATGTTTGTGAATATATTATGCATAAACCTGGTGTTGAGTTGACACGAGAAACGTTCGCGCAAGAATGGGGAATTGATTTTTCTGAGCACCCTCGAGGAGGTATCGCCGGTGTCGAGACGAAAAAATTCCTACTTCTGGTAGAGAAGTTTATTTATTGCAAAGAAAAACAACCAGTGTTGGTCGAGGTTTGGGTAAAACAACAGGTTGGACACATCGTATTCAGATAAAAAAACGCGGTGTTAAAATGGTCGCGGGTGTTGAATATAAAAAAATAAATGATGAAGGCTTACATATAATAGTTAATGGCGAAGCGCAAATATTAGACGTCGATACAGTAATACTATGCGCAGGACAAAACCCGTTACGAGAGTTGTACAACAGTATTAAAGCAAGCGGTAAAAAAGTATCACTTATTGGTGGTGCCGATGTAGCTTCTGAGCTGGATGCTAAACGCGCTATTGATCAGGCAACACGTTGTGCTCTTGCCGTTTAATAAAACTAAGCAAAGAGTGTCGTTGGTAAAAAGATAGGAAATATATAAATTCAGCTCGCCCTTAAACGTCAAAATATTAATAAGAGAAAAATATGTCTAGTAGAGTGTTAGTAAACATCAAAGAAAACGGTATTGCTGTTGTTACCTTGAATCGTTCTGAAAAAATGAATGCTATAGACCAAGACATGTTCAAGGCTATTACCGCCGCAGGTGAGTCACTAAAGAACAATCGTGCGGTAAAAGCTGTGGTGATTCACGGAGAGGGGGCAGGGTTCTGTGCAGGTCTTGATTTGAGTAATTTTTCCGAAGATGCTCCTGAAGTATTGGCGTTGGGGTCAGATGAAATAGGCAAGGCTCCTAACATGTATCAACAAGTGGCGTGGGTTTGGAAAGAAGTCCCTGTGCCGGTTATTGCAGCCGTTCACGGTGTGTGCTTTGGAGGTGGATTGCAAATAGCGCTGGGAGCCGATATGCGTTACGTACATCAAAATACTAAATTATCGATTATGGAAAGTAAGTGGGGTTTGATCCCCGACATGGCAGGAACACAGATTCTGCGGGATTTATGTCGTGTTGATGTAGCTAAAGAATTGACGTTTACAGGTCGAGTGTTTAATGGAGAACAAGCGGTGCAATATGGTATTGCTACTGAAGTTGCTAATGACCCGTTTGCCAAGGCAATGGCAGTGGCTGAAAGCATTGTTGCTTTAAGCCCCGATGCTATGGTGTATGCCAAGCAGTTATTTGAAGAAGGCTGGCAGTGTAGTCGTGAAGAAGGTTTACTTATGGAAGAAACGCTTAATGCTAAACTTATGGGTAGTGAGAACCAGATGGAGGCGATCCGTTCTGGTATGAGCAAATCCAAAGGTAACTATAAACCACGAATGCAAGATACTTTTTACAAAGGTGAAATGCTTAAATAACAGACAGTTACAGTATGACACAACCATATGTATGGTTGTGTCATACACGAATACGGATTTTTTTATGAAAAGCAAAGAACACGTTATTGAACAGATAAATAAACAGAGTCCAAAATTTATCGGTTTACTCGGTGGAAAATTGGTTGATTTCGACACAGAAAGACATGCTTGTACGTTTGAATTCAATATTAGCAAAGATTACTGCCATTCTATAGATGTAGTACAAGGAGGCTTTGTTACGGCCATGCTCGATGCTGCTATAGGATATGCTGTATGGGTAAACGACTCAGAAATCACTAATGTTTTAGCGATAGAAATAAAAACCAGTTATCTGGAACCAACTCGTGCTGGAAAATTACGTGTTGAAGGCTGGGTGGTAAAAAAAGGCTATAAAATAGTCTTTTTGGAAGGCCATATTTACAATGAAGACAATGTGTTGAGCGCAACAGTAAGTTCGGTATGCAAAGTTTCACGAAAAGCTAAATAAAAGAGCATTGATTACGCCTATATTCAATTGGTATAAGCTATGAAAACAGGTATCTATTTACATGAAAAGTAAAGAACAAATAATTGAAAAATCTAATCGGCATGCTGCCAAGTACACCTGTTTTCTCGGTGGGAAGTTAGTTGATATAGATACTAAAAAAAACGCTTGTACATATGAATACAATATTAGTAAAGACTATTGTCATTCTATAGACGTTGTACAGGGAGGCTTTATTACTGCCATGTTAGATACTGCTATGAGTCAACCTTTGATAGTGGCACATCCTGATATGACCCACATGTCATCGCTAGAAATAAAAACTAATTACCTAGAGCCAACCCGTGCTGGAAAATTACGTGTTGAAGGCTGTGTGATAAAAAACAATTATCCAATAATCTTTATGGAAGGTCGTATTTACAACGAAGATAATGTACTGACAGCAACAGCGAGCTCGGTAGGTAAAATAAAAATATCAACTAAGCAATAACGCCAATACACAATTAGTTATAAATAATAAATAATAAATAATAAATAATGGATCATTTTAATGAAAAATAAAGAACAAATAATTGAAAAGATAAATCGACAGCTGCCAACGTTCGTCGGTTTACTCGGTGGAAAATTAGTTGACATAGATACTGAAAAAAAATCTTGTACATTTGAATTCAATATTAGCAAAGACTATTGTCATTCCGTTGATGTTGTACAAGGTGGATTTGTTACTGCCATGCTAGATACTGTTATGAGTCATGCTGTGTTGTTACAAGATCAAAATCTTACAGGTATTTCATCCCTTGAAATAAAAACCAGTTATCTGGAGCCAACCCGTGCTGGAAAATTACGTGTTGAAGCTTGGGCGGTAAAAACAGGTTATAAAGTAGCCTTTATGGAAGGCCATATTTACAACGAAGATAATGTATTGACAGCAACAACGAGTTCGGTAGGTAAATTATCAAGAGCCGCTAAGTAAATAAAAGCATCAATTATATCTAGAACCTATCAATAAAGGTAAGTATTTTAATGGAAAACAAAGAACAATTAATTGAAAGATTAAATCGACAGGCTCCCACATTCAGAGGTTTACTTGGTGGAAAGTTAGTTGATTTCGATACCGAAAAAAACGCTTGTACATTTGAATTTAATATTAGCAAAGACTATTGTCATTCTGTAGACGTTGTACAGGGAGGCTTTGTAACTGCCATGCTAGATACCGCTATGGCTAATGCTGTATTTTTACAAGATGAAGATATTAAAAGCATGTCATCTCTTGAAATAAAAACCAGTTATCTGGAACCTACCCGTGCTGGAAAATTACGTGTTGAAGGCTGGGCGATAAAAAAAGGTTATAAAATCGCTTTTATGGAAGGCCGTATATTCAATGAAGATGATGTGTTAACAGCAACAGCGAGTACGGTAGCAAAACTATTAAGAATGCCTAAGTAGTCTTACCGTTAAATTTTTCACTCTGTTTTTTGTTATCTTTAATTATTTAGCGTGCCTCTGGAAACCCATGGGCACGCTAATCAGATAAGATAATATATTTAATATAAATATTGAAAAAAATCATAGTCGTGATGAAGGTAAAAACAAGTTTAAGTTTCCCAAATTACCGTTTCTAAGGGATTGGTAATAGCTTTTTCAATTGTAGCTAAGTAGAACTTTTCAACATCATCACGCAATATTTTCAGTGTATGGGTTAGTAATTCATTCTCTATCGTCCAAGGCTCTAAGCAAATAATTACATGGCTTATTCGTTCGTGGGCTTCTAATTGTTTATTGGTTTGTTGTAGATGGTGTGCCAACTTCTGTTTAAGTTCATCATCATTATTCTCCCAGCCAGTTATTACTACTAGCATCACCGTTTGCGCTAAGCCACTACCTACAAGACAGCATTGTTCTATACCTGAGAAGTGCGCAAAGTTATTTTCGATAGGTGTGGGAGCTACGTATTTTCCTTTGGCTGTCTTGAAAATATCTTTTATTCGACCTGTAATGAATACGAATCCATCTTCATCAATACGGGCTTTATCGCCGGTGTGAATCCAACCATCAATAATAGTTTCACGGGTTTTTTCTTCATCACGATAATAGCCAAGCATGTTGCCAGCCGAGCGTAATAATAATTCTCCTTGTTCAGAAATACTTACTTCTGCAGAAGGTGTTATGGGCAGGCCTATACTGCCTACTTTATAATTATCAACCCGGTTAAATGTACCTGACATGGATTCGGTTTGTCCAAACCCTTCACATAACGGCATACTTAAACAACGCCAAGCTTCAATATCTGCTCGTGGAATGGGGGCGCTACCGGTTAATGCAATTTCAACAGCATCAAGCCCCATAGATGCCAGTACTTGTTTGCCTGTTTCTGCTCCAAATATTTTATCACTTGTACAGCGTTGCCAAGTCGCTTCGCCTAATTTTGCTACAATGCCAGCTTTAAGATTGGCCCAAATACGTGGTACTGCAAAGAAAATAGTCGGTCGTATTAAAATTAAGTCTTCAATAAATGAATCTTTATTCCGGTTGAAACCTACCATGCCACCACAGTAAAAACTGTGCAGTTCTATTGCGGAACGCTCTGCCATATGCGCCAAAGGTAGATAAGAAAAAAAACGTGTTTTTTCACTGGTTCTGGTTAATTTAGCTGTTTCCATTACAGAGGAAGGCATGGTCGAAAAGCTGTGCATTACGCCTTTAGGTTGTCCTGTGGTGCCTGAGGTATACGAAATAGTCCACAAATCATTCCAATCACGCAATGGATTACCAAAAGCTTTGGAAGTCGAATTGAGTAATTGCGACCAGTCATTGTTGTTACAGCCTAACCCACATACCTCAATATTATTGCCAAAGGCAGCTTTTATTTGTTCTAATGATAAAGCACAGTTGTCGCCCACAAATAAAAATGCCATTTCACTATGATCTACAATATAGCGAATTTTATCTTCAGGCATAGACGTATAGATAGGTACGCTTACGAGTCCTGCCATCATTATGGCTAAGTCGGTGATAAACCAGCGGGCAGAGTTTTCGGCATATAAGCCTATTTTATCATCTGGGTTGAGTCCTCGTGCTTGTAACCCAGAAGCAATTTTGCGAGCCATTTCTCCAGCTTGCTTCCATGAATACTCTCGCCATTGTCCATCTTCATATTGACTAAGCCATGTTGTGTTAGGTTTTATTTTTTCCCACTGGTAAAACATTTCTAATGGCGTTTTAAAACCTTCGGGTAATTCACTTTTATGATTCATGTGATAGCTGCTCTCAATATTATTTATAACTAAATATACCAAGATTTCATCATAAGTAACCCTATTATTTGTTTTATTGTAGTACAAACAAACAAAAGAGTGGAAAAATTTAAGTGTTGTGCGAAAATGAGTTAAGTAGAATGATAAACTAATCGATGTGAGTAATTATAATGACAAAAACGATGACGGTTTCTGAAGCAATGTGTAAGCGACGAACTATCCGTGGGTTCAGGCCTGAGCCGGTAGCTGAAGATTTATTAAAGAAAATTCTGGAAACGGCGCAGCTTGCTCCGTCAAATTGTAATACACAGCCATGGTTTCTTACTGTGGTCTCAGGTCAGGCTCGCGATAAACTTGAGCAGGCATTAATGGCAGAGCTTATTTCGGGGAAGACGCCTACACCAGTATTTACACTTGGTGATGCTAATCTAGAAGGCATATATAAAGAGCGACAGTACGCATGTGCAGCAGATTATTACCAGACGATGGGAGTTGAGCGAGCAGATAAAGCGGGGCGTAATGAGTTGATGGCGAAGAACTGGCAGTTTTTTGGTGCTCCGCATGTGGGGTTTTTGACTATGCCCTCGACAATGGGACCGGTGAACGCCATTGATATGGGCATATATCTACAATCATTGATGTTGTTACTAGTAGAGCATGGCCTGGACAGTTGTGCGCAAGGAGCGCTGGCGAATTTTCCAGATCCAATCAAGGAAATAGCAGGCATACCTGAGGGACATGGTATTATCTGCGGTCTTTCTTTTGGCTACGCGGATGAAGAAGCAAAAATTAATGAGGTTAAAATGGACCGAGCAGATTTAAAACAGAGTGTGAAGTTTGTCAGTTAGTCAACTGTTAATAAAGAGATTTTAGCTTAAGACAAGTTCACCGTCATGGCGATGCCTCCAAATTAAGCTATGTGTAATAAGTGTTAACGCAAATGATTATACCACTTTGAATTAATACCAATTTAAGTAGGCTCTGTTGATCATTTTTACGGCGTAATCGCCTTTTTATGTGGAACAATCACATGACAAAGGCTCTGCCTTTTATAAACACCCAACAAATAGCTGTAAAAATAATCTCCAAAGATCAACAGACCCTAATGAAAAAACAAAAGATTATTTCAATTGGTATATTAACTTGTGAGCGGATATTTAACGCCGACTGTTTAGGCAGCGGCTTTTTGTAAACTCAATAATATTGAGCAAATTTAAAGAGAGTAATAACAATGTCTAATAATAAAGATTCAGTCGTTATCGTAGGCGGAGCACGTACGCCAATGGGTGGTATGATGGGCTCACTGAGTGACGTTCCTGCACCTGAATTAGGTGCTACAGCTATTAAGGCTGCAGTTGCCAATTCAGGTATTGATCCGCAAAGCGTTGAACAAGTTATTATGGGATGTGTATTGCCAGGAGCAATGAAACAAGCTCCGGCTCGACAAGCCTCACTAGGTGCAGGTCTGCCTTTTTCTGCCGGCTGTGTCACTATCAGTAAAATGTGTGGCTCTGGCATGAAAGCCATTATGGATGGCCATGATCAAATCAAAGCAGGTTCGAGTGATATTATTGTTGCAGGAGGCATGGAAAATATGAGTGCGGCACCTTATTTACTGCCAAAAGGTCGTGCTGGTTTACGCATGGGACATGGTCAAGTGTTGGACTCAATGTTTTATGATGGCCTCGAAGACGCTTACACCGGTAAATTAATGGGATCTTTTACCCAAGATTGCGCCGACAATTTTGGCTTAACTCGAGAGGCAATGGATGCATTTGCTATTGAATCATTAAGTCGAGCTAACCAAGCTATTAAAGAAGGTTGGTTTGAAGCGGAAATGTCACCTGTTACTATTACTACTCGTAAAGGTGAAACGGTTGTTAGTGTTGATGAACAACCAGGTAATGCTAATATTGCAAAAATTCCAACGCTGCGCCCAGCATTTAAAAAAGACGGTACGGTAACTGCAGCAAATGCCAGTTCAATTTCAGATGGGGCTTCAGCTGTTGTGTTAATGCGCGAAAGCCTTGCAATAGAGCAAGGTTTAGCGCCATTAGCTCGCATTGTAAGTCATTCAACCCAAGCACTAGCGCCAAGCGAGTTTGTTATTGCACCAATTGGTGCGATCAAAAAAGTGCTAGATAAGGCAAATTGGTCAATTGACGATGTGGATTTGTGGGAAATTAATGAAGCTTTTGCAGCCGTTACTATGATCGCCACGCAAGAACTTAAGCTTGATCCAACGCTTGTTAACATTCATGGTGGCGCTTGCGCGTTAGGTCATCCTGTTGGTTCATCAGGTTCTCGTATTATTATTAGCTTAATATATGCGCTTAAGCGTTTAGGTAAAAAACGTGGCGTTGCGGCATTGTGTATTGGTGGTGGCGAAGCGACTGCTGTGGCAATAGAAATACTGTAACCCACGTCATTGAATATTAGAAAAGTAACCCCAAATACCTGTTCAATGAACAGGTATTTTAATGTGATATTTTAGAGGGATAACTTTGTTTTAACACCAGCTAATACTCATTTGTTTAATTAGCCTTGAAGGTAAAGCGACTGCAAAGTTTTGCGCATATTGGGGGTAACGCCTAAAGCCTTAGTTAAATAATTATCTACGGACTTATACTCTTTATTGATAGTATCAAATGTTGTTGGTGCAATAAGGCTAGGACACTTAGAATATACTATAACTCAGCAATATGAAAAGACCGTCAATGGAGAAGCCATTATTGATTTTTTCTCTCATATTAAAGAAAAATATCGGAATAAAAGCGTCATTAATCTAGTACTAGATGGTGCTGGTTATCACCGCTCACATGACGTGATTGATAAAGCGAAAGAATTAGGTATCACACTTCACTATTTACCTGCATATAGCCCGAATTTGAACCCAATAGAACGGCTTTGGAAAGTAATGAATGAGTATGTAAGAAATAATAAATATTTTGCCACAACAAAGGATTTCCGGTGAAGTATTAATTATTTTATTGAGGTAACTTTACCTGGTATAGCCGATTGGACAAGTCTGCCAAATTTATTTGAATAGACAACTTTTTTAGCAGCTGCAGGTAACTGCAGAGTGATGTAATGAAATTAATGCACTTTTTCCCTTAGTGGTAAAACAGCACTGGTAAGTGGTGGTAGAGAGCTTTAATTTTTTGTCTAAATCTGATATAGGAAGTTTTGTATCTTTCTACCAAGCTTATTCATGTCAGAGTTATTGTTATTAAAACAGTACAAAGCGATCTTACTGCTGACTGGTTAATCGAGGCGCTAAGATCGACATCAGCTTCTTGTTACTGAGGTGAGTAAGGCAGATAAAAAAGCGATGCGTGAGATGTCGAGTTCGCAGTTATCAAAATTACTTTTGTTACTCATAGATGATTTGAATGTTTTTGTGTATTTATTTAATAGCAGTCTTATGTTAATGCACTAAGGCAATTATGCACAGACTTGATTATTGTCATCTAAATTTCTATGTTATAATCATGATATATTGTTGAGGTTAAAGCGTAACGCCTCTTTTACTTAAAGACTCTTAAATAAATGACTAAATCTAATATTGAACTAGATAGAACAACATCAAGGAAATCAAAGGCTCGCCAAAAAATGATTGAAGCCGCTGACGAGTTGTTCGAAGAACTGGGAGGATTTGACGGAGGCTATGAGGCAACAACCATAGACTTAATTGTCGAAAGAGCAGGTGTGTCACGTCGTACTTTCTTTAATCATTTTACGGGCAAGGCAGATGTTATATTGCTTGATTTTTCTGTTTCAATCAGTGAACACCTAAAGGCTTATGATTTGCGTCCCGATGATGAGCCTCCGGTAACTTCTGCGATAATGGCCGCAGAAAATCTTTATCAAAATTTACTTATAAATCCGGTGTATGCTCGCCGTTTAAAACGCCAAATGGCATATGGATTTACTAAATCAAGTCAATTGTCTTTAAGGGAAGAGTGGGAGCGCAAACTTGCTGCCAAGATGATGAAAAAACTTAAAGGTAAGCATAGGCCAGAAAGGGCAGCGGTGATGTCAGCACATGCGCTACTGATTATTCGTACGGCAAATATTGACTGGTATCATAACGTACTAAATCAAGACCAACATCAAGACCAACCAATGGCGAAGTCACTAAGAAAAGCTGAGTCTTTGATAAACAAAGTCGCGGAAGAAGTCTATCCTATTATTATAGATTAATAGGTCATTAAAAAGAGAGATTAACTCTCTCACATATATTAACCTTCATACTTTATGCTCTCAAAAAAATCTTTGTAAAGGCCAGCTAGAGCCGGATTTAAAGGATCCGGACCTGCGCTGGTAAACCAAGTCACTTCTTTCGATTTAAATTTCCATTCCCCTTCACCATCTAGCTCAATATTATCAGTATATATACCACAACCACGAATCCTCCAGCCTTGCTCCGCATTCAGCTCTAGAACAACAACTTGGGTAGTGGCTAGCGCCTTATCGTTGTCAATATTAATCAGAGAATTCATTTGTAGATGCCTAGTACCACTCAATTCAGGCTGCTGTGCATCCATGGTTTTAGCTGCATCTAATAAAGATCTTATTTGTTTTCGGCCAGTTAAGGTCACACCATTATCGGTAAAAGAACAGTTATCAATATAGTGACTTGCAATAAAATCAGGGTCACGGGGGCGTGAATCAATACTTTGGCCATAGCTAGCAATGAGGTTTCGGATAGCATCGTAATCACTCATGTGTATTCGTTGATTATTTAGTTTTTTTGTTTGTCTAATATTACTCATTTTTACCTTATCTTGACATATGTCGTCTTTTTATTTTCTTCATTGTATATTTTTAGCGTTACCACTCTTACAATTATTATACACTAGTATAGTTGTTGGTTTTCTTGTTTGTGCGTATTCTGGATGTAATAGTGCATTTATACTCATCGTTTACGTGAGAAACACATCATAATTATAAAGGCTTGACACTTCAAGTGCACTAGTGCATATTTGGTGTGTTCGCTAATGATATTTTTTTATCGGTAAAATTTAATCATGGAGCACCTCGGTGTTCAATAATGTTAGCTCAGATGTAAGACATATATTAATAGATTAGGAGAATAACTTGAAAAATTCCTGGATTCAAAAGTCAAGCGGAACTTTCGTGCGTCAAGCACGTGTAGGTGTTCGTGAAATGAATGAAGAACATATTAGTCGTGAGGCTTTTTTTGGTCCGGCTAGCATGATTTACCATGAGCGACCAGCCGTTGCACCAAAGCGTGTTGAGGGCTCTCTTACATTGGGTCTCGCTGAACTTAAAAATTTTGAACAGTCTGATGAAAATAACACGGCAGGCCTTCCTACAGTCATGTTGTCAAATAGTGATGTGAGTATTTCGTTAAGCCGTCGCTCTACTGACATGCCGTTTTTGTTGCGTAATGTAGACGCAGATACCTTAATTTATATTCAGCACGGCAGTGGTATTCTTGCTACGGAGTTTGGTCCGCTAAATTATAATCAAGGCGACTATCTATATATTCCTAAAAGCATTAGTTACCGTCAACTCCCATCGACAGATACACTCGCAATGGTAGTAGAATCTATTGCGCCTATAAACATCGCTGAACATGCGATGTTGGGTCGTCATACGCCGTTTGATTCTGGTGTGTTAGATATTCCTGAAGCCACTCCATACAACTGGCCTGAGCAAGATGAGTGGGAGTTAAAGCTAAAGCACGGTAACGAAATTACGTCTTGGTTTTATGAAGACCTTCCATTTGATCTTATTGGCTGGAAAGGCGATCTATTCCCGTTCCGTTTGAACGAAAATGACATCCGTAACATCAATTCAGACAAAATGCATATAGCCCCTTCATCATGGTGTATCTTTGAATCGGCTAGCTTTTTATGTGTCGCATTTCGTCCTATGCCAGGTGTTCAAGACGTCGAAGCTGAAGAATTACCTAGTCGACACCGCAATGTAGACACAGAAGAAGTCTTGCTGATTCGAAATCTTTTTGCGGGCATTGAAGCTAATGCTTTTTGGCACTTGCCGCAAGGTGTTACACATGGCCCTCTTGCTCAAGATAGAGCAATGTTTGAAGGGTTTAGAAAGCAAGTAGAGGCAGCTGGTGCACCTCTATCACGTGATTTTGAAGCAGTAAGTATCGACCCATTCAAACGGCTGACCCCGTCTAAGGCATTTTTAGATATGCTTGCTAAGGGTGCGAAATAATACTACCCAATTTTAAAATACTATGAGGTATACAATGTCACAAAGAAAATTAGAACAAGCACGATCGTTTATGTTTGTGCCAGGCAATAAGCAACGTTTTTTGGATAAAACTGAAAGCTTACCGTTAGACGTAGCATTTTTTGACTTAGAAGACGGTGTTTTGCCGGAAGAAAAGCCAAAAGCACGAGAAATGGTTGCCGCTACACTTGATAAATCTTGGGCTGGGCCACGTCGGTTCGTTCGACTGAATGCACAAACGACCCCTTGGTTTGAAGATGACCTTAAAGCCGTGATACGCCCTGGTATAGAAGGTGTCTGCATGACTAAGGTTAATAGTGTTGATGAACTTCTTGCGGGTATAGACTCTATCGGAAAACGCGAAAAAGAAGCCGGTATGGCACCTGGGACTGTACGCGTAGTTGCTGCAATTGAAAGTCCTCGTAGTTTATTAGTCGCTCATAATATAGCTGCCGCACATCCTCGTGTTTGCGGTCTTATTTTTGGTGGCGAAGACTACGCACTTGAGGTTGGTCTTGGAGCTAACCGGATTGCAGAAGCAGCAGAAATGCTTCATCCACGAAATGTGATTGTCGTCGCAGCAGCAGCAGCGGGTGTTCTGTCAATTGATGGTGTTTTTCCAGACTTAAGTAATGATGAAGGGTGCCTAAAAGATATTTGGCAAGGACGTCGTCTTGGTTTTACGTCGAAGTCTACGTTTAACCCTGCTCAGGTTAACATGATCAATGAAATATTTTCCCCTCGACCTGAAGATATTGACTAT
The DNA here is from genome assembly GCF_009832865.1 of Colwellia sp. 20A7. Lineage (NCBI taxonomy): Bacteria > Pseudomonadati > Pseudomonadota > Gammaproteobacteria > Alteromonadales > Colwelliaceae > Colwellia > Colwellia sp. 20A7. The sequence goes on from NZ_CP047130.1 coordinate 1,623,906, forward strand.
GCAAAACGTTTAGTCGCTGCCTTTGAAGAAGGTAAAGCGAAAGGCGAAGCGTCAATAGCATTTGGCGGACAATTAGTAGATTTACCTATTTTAATGCGTGCACAGCGCATTCTTGAAGAAGCTGGAGAGAGTTAATTATGAGTCAAATAAAAGAAGGTTGGGTTGGACGTTATTTTGAAGATTTCGTGCTAGGTGATATTTACCGTAGTCGTTTGGGTCGTACCATCACACTGACTGACAATATTCAGTTCACGATGATCACCAACAACACGAATCAACTGCATTTCAATGAGCACTATGCCGAACAAACTGAATTTGGTAAGCCGCTAGTAAACAGCGCGTTGACATTATCTGTGGTTGCTGGCTTAGCAGTTATCGATGTAAGCGAGCACGGCTTTGCACTGGGCTGGGATTATATTAAATTGCCTAACCCTGTTTTTCCTGGTGATACTATTTATGCTGAAACTGAAGTGCTTGAAGTACGTGAAAGTAAATCTCGCCCTAATCAAGGTGTAGTAAAAGTTTGTACTCGCGGCGTCAATCAACATGGAAAAATAGTGATTGATTATGCTCGCTCAGTCATGATTTGGAAGAAAGGTGCTGCGCCAGCAACGTCTATTTTTCCTGAAATAGTCTAATGAACGCTGCTCAAGATAAACCTAGCCGAAAAACGCTAGGTCAGCCGCTTAAAGGTGTCACGGTGGTTGCTCTTGAGCAAGCCGTTTCGATGCCTTACTGCACATTTGTTTTAGCAGAAATGGGCGCTGAAGTCATTAAAATCGAACGGGTTGGCAGTGGCGATGTGGTCAGAGGCTGGGATTCAGCTGTACATGGCTTGTCGACCGGTTTTGTTTGGGTGAATGCAGGTAAAAAAAGTGTCGAACTTGATCTTAAAAATGAGGAGGGGCGTAAAGTTCTTCGTCAATTGATTAGCGATGCAGATATTTTTGTTGAGAATTTAGGTCCCGGTGCAGCGGCCCGTTTAGGGGTTGGCCCAGATGACTTTACTGATCAGCCCGGGCTAATTTATGCCAGCTTGTCCGGTTACGGTCAAGATGGCCCTTATCGTGACGTTAAAGCCTACGATTTAACGATGCAGGGTGAAACGGGAATATTGCTGAGCAATGGTTACCCCGACCAACCAGCAAAAGTAGGTTTACCTATAACAGATCTGATTGCAGGATCTAATGCAATCACTGGGATTATGATGTCACTGTATCAGCGGCAAACGACGGGCAAAGGCGCCTACCTTGATATCTCAATGTTCGACTCTGCGCTGACGTGGCTGGGTTATTTCCCTCACCATGCATGGCACAGCGGATCTGAGCCACCTTTATCGGGTATGAAACACCAGTATATTGTTCCTTATGGCCCTTATTTGGCTTCTGATGATCGTTATGTCTCTTTAGTTGTTGCTGATGATAAGAGTTGGAAACGCCTGTGTGAAGATGTGATTGATAAACCAGAATGGCTCACAGACCCTGTCATGATGAGCATTGCTTCTCGACGAGAAAATCGTACTGTTGCAGAAGCAGCAGTTGAGAAAGTAATGGCTTCTCAACCTAGCGATGTGTGGAAAGCGAAGCTTGATAAAGTTGGCATTCCTTACGGTGATGTTAATACCATGGCTGATGTCATAAAGCATCCACAAGCATTGGCCCGCAATATGTTCGTTGAAACAAGCTCAGAGCATGGAAAATTACCACTTGTGCGTTTTCCATTAGCGCCGGCGGATAAAGAACGTCATTTACCTAGCTTGGGCGAGCATACAGATTCGGTTCTTAAAAAGACCTAATTACCTTGCTAGCAAATAAAAGATCAAATTAACTAATATATTAGTTAATTTGATCTAACAAATACTTAATACCTCAAATGAGAGAGAGTAAAAATGAGAACTGATTTTCAAGCCGGAGCCGCACACGGCTACGAATATGCGACAACAGGTGACGCGCCTTATAGCTTGTTGATTGTCCATGGAATTGGTGGTCACGGTGGCACCTATGATGTTTTTTGTGAGCCACTAGCTAAGCGTGGTGTCAATATTGTTTCTTTAGATCTTCCAGGACATGGTTTAGCACGTTGTCGGGATGGCGAAAAAGGTAACTGGCGTTTTGTTGAATGGTTAGAAGATATTGATGTTGCAGCTAAAGCAATGCAGAAAAAATTTGGCAAACCGGTATATGTATTGGGCTCAAGTCAGGGAAGTGCTGCAGCGTTTCACTCCTTAGCGTTTTCAGAGGCGGTTAGTGGCGCAGTCTGTATGAATATTATTCTTACCGAGGTAGAGCCTAAAGAGACCGATCCTGCTTATCCACATTATATAAAACTGAGATCTGATGCGATTAAACAATATGCAGCTCAAGTGGGCGATAGTGAAAGAATAGATTTATCAGAAGTTGTGGATTGGAACAAAAACTACGCGTCGGATGATCCTAATATTTTAGCCAAGAAACAAGAAGATGAATTACGTGCATGGACTTACGGTATGGCCAGCATGGTGAGCTATTGGAATTACGAGCCGCCTATTTCCGCAGCTGAAAATACTAAGCCTGTTCACTTAGCTTATGGTGAAGCAGACAAGTTTACCTCTGCTAACTATATGAAAGCTTGTTATAACGCAATAGGGGGTCCTAAAGCGTTGGTGTCTATTAAAGACGGCTCGCATCAATTAATGCTTTATCATACAGCTGAATATATAGATATTGTTGATAAATGGATCAGAGAACAGGTGAAATAAGTATATGAAATTTGTAAGAGTAGGCAAGCTAGGCGCTGAAAAAGCTGGTGTGATTGATACAAACGGAAAAATTCGTGATATTAGTTCACTAGTAGAAGATGTTGATGGTGATATATTCTCTGGCACGACTCTAGCACAGTTGAAAAATTGTGATCTAAGCCAACTTCCCGTGTTAACTGAAGAACGCTATGGCGCTTGTATAACAAATGTTGGCAAGATTATCTGTGTAGGTCTTAACTACTATGATCACGCGAAAGAATCGGGTATGGAAGCGCCAGCAGAACCCGTTTTGTTTATGAAAGCGACAAGTTCACTTAGCGGCGCGAATGATAATGTCGTTATGCCCATTGGTGGTGAAAAGCTCGATTATGAAATTGAGTTAGGTGTTGTCATTGGCAAAGCAGCTAAAAACGTTTCGGTTGATAACGCTGCAGAGCATATCGGTGGCTTTTGCATATTTAATGATGTATCTGAACGCGCTTTTCAATTGGAAGGTACAGGTCAGTGGGTAAAAGGTAAAAGTTGCGATACTTTTGGTCCTTGTGGTCCTTGGTTAGTAACACCTGATGAAATTGACGATGTTGGCAGCTTGGACTTAGAGTTGTCAGTTAATGGTGATGTTCGCCAAAAAGCCAATACCAAAGATATGTTGTTTAATGTGCCTGAAATTATAGCCTTTATTAGCCGGTTTATGACATTACTACCAGGAGATTTGATCGTAACGGGTACTCCTCAAGGAGTGGTACTTGGTATGGAACCGAAGGTTTACATGAAACCAGGTGACCAGATGTCGTTAATGATTGAAGGACTTGGCACACAATCTCAAATGGTTGTGGGTAGTGAACACGCGTAGTTCCGATATCAAAGGAGCCGTCAATAGTGAATGCGAAGATTACAATGAACGGTGAAGACTGGGCAACTGGAAAAGTTATTCTTATTACAGGTGGAGCCTCAGGCATTGGATAGGCGGCAACGATTCGTTTTTCCATGGCCGGTGTAAAAGTCGCCATTGTCGATATCAACGAAACTGCGGGCAAAAATTTAGTGTCGAGGGTGGTCAATAGTGGCGGAGAAGCCATCTTCATCAAAACGGATGTGACGAAAAGTGATGATGTGGAAAATATGGTTGCACAAACCGTCAAGCAATTTGGTGCTTTAGATTTTGCGTTTAACAACGCAGGAATTGAAGGTAAGCTGGGTGTTCCTGCGGCGAATATAACAGAGGATGACTGGGGAAGAATTTTATCCATCAATCTCACCGCAGTATGGTTATGCATGAAATATGAACTACAGCACATGGTTGAAAATGGTGGGGGCGTAATAGTCAACACAAGCTCAACCGCAGGCTTGGCTTCGGCGGTTAATTCTGGCGCCGCTTATTGTGCAAGTAAGCATGGCGTTATTGGCCTGACAAAAACAGCGGCTAAAGAATACCGAGCACAAAATATTCGTATAAATGCTATTTGCCCCGGCGGCGTAAATACGCCATTGTTGCAGAGAACTGCTGGCGATGCAGATATATCTTCAATAATGAAAACTAACCCTGGGTTAATTTCTTCTCCAGAAGATGTCGTAGAGTCAGTTGTTTGGCTTTTTTCACAGAGTTCATCCATTGTTAATGGTCACGCTTTGTTACTTGATAATGGGATGTTGGCCTAAATCGTCAACAGTGGATAACGGTTATAACTAAAAGAACGAGATTATATGAATAATGAACAGACGTCAGTATTGCGCATTGATATGGTGTCAGACATTGTCTGTCCGTGGTGTATTATTGGCTATAAAAAATTAGAAAAAACATTAGAAAACCTAAAAAGATCTCGACCTGAACTTTCGGTTGAAGTGAACTTTAAACCTTTCCAATTAATGCCTCAAATCCCGCCTGAAGGTAAGGATGTTAAAGAGCATATTATTGATAAATACGGTTCCTCAGAAGCTGCCCTCCAGGGTGCCGCTGCTTATCATGAACGTATTAAAGCTGTTGCTCGTGAGCATGGCGTGGCATTAAATGCAGGACCAGAATCACGGGTTTACAACACTTTTGAGGCGCATAAATTATTACATGCCGCAGAAAGTCCTGAGCAACAACTGGCATTGAAACTGGCTTTGTTTAAGGCAAATTTCACTGACCTGAAAAACATATCGGATCGAGAAACCCTAGTGAGTATAGCAAGTGAGGCGGGTATGGAGCCTGATCAAGCCCGCCATATTTTGCAGGATGACGCTATCGCGAAGGAGCTCGCTCACGATATTTATAAATACATAGAAATGGGCGTCAATTCAGTACCAACCTTTTTTATCAATGGACATCATAGTACCAATGGGGCTCAGGACGAAGTAGTACTACAACGCTTTATCGAAAATATCTTAGATGGTAGAGCATAAAGCTAAAGTGAAATGAGATATTTCATTTAATTGCATTAGTATATAATTAGTGTGTTGACACTTTAATTACACTAGTGCATTATTTGGTGGTAATCTAAAAAGAATCATTTAGATATTATTTATTTATGTATATATACAGGAAAAGTGAACTATGAAACGACTTGATAAAAAAGTAATTGTTATGACTGGCGGCGGTGGTTCTATTGCAACAGCGGCTGCAAAACGCTGTGCTGAAGAAGGAGCAACACTCGTTTTAACTGATATCCGAGAAGATGCTTTAGAAGCCTCGGCTGCGGGTGCTCGTGCTGCAGGAGCTGAAGTATTAACGATGGTGTCTGATACTCGTTCGGAAGAGCAGTGTGAAGAAGTAATGGCGAAAACTGTTGAAAAGTTTGGTCGCATTGATACAGTTTGGGCGAATGCTGGAGAAGTTTGGGTTGCAGAAGCGCTTGATCAAGATAAAGACTTTTTTACAAAATGTCTTGAACTAGAAGTAACAGGCCAGTGGTTACCCATTCGTGCAGCACTTCCAACGATGATTAAACAGCAAAGTGGCTCGGTATTGGTTAGCTCTTCAATGACCGCGAATGTTGGTATCAAACACATTGCCGCGTACAGCGCAGCCAAAGGCGCACTTCAGGCGCTTATGGTGACTTTAGCGGTAGAGCACGGTTGTAACAACATACGCTTCAATAGCTTAGCAATTGGCTCTGTCGAAGGGCGACATATTATAGCATCCAACGCGATGCGCCAGGGTATTTCATACGAGGAGGCTGAGAAATTAGTTAATACGACCAAAAAGGTCAGAGATATGATCTTTAGTCTAGGCCGTATGGGCGAGCCTGCCGATATTGCGCCTGTAGTTGCATTCTTCGCGTCGGATGATTCTAAGTGGGTTACGGGTACTAACTTTTTCCCTGATGGTGGGCTTACACACAATGGTATGGCCGGTCTTCATGGGCTTTCGCCGGAGCAGTCAGCAAGCTTTATGCAACATGTCGTAAAATAATGAATGTTGCAAAATATTGAATGGCGAGTTAAGGAGGCAAGTGATTGGTTCCTTAACTCGGTTTATTACCAATATCACTAACTATGTAAACACGTAGTTAGTGATATGGGTATTATTTTTGTATTTTACCTTGATAACTAACATTAGTTATATTCTTTATCCACATGCATATCTATGCTTTCCATTGTAACGAGGTGCATTTGAATAACTCATTAACAAAAGAAGTCGATGTCATTGTTATTGGATCGGGTGCGGCAGCATTTTCCGCCGCTTTAACGGCAGCGATTGGTGGTTTAGAGGTTCTCATTGTTGAGAAGTCTGAATTTTTTGGTGGAACAACCGCCATTTCAGGTGGTGCACTGTGGATCCCTGAATCAACGCACGCCAAAAAAGCAGGGTTACCTGATGATCGTGATCAGGTTCTCACTTATCTAAAATCAGTTATTGGGGATCATCTGCAACAAGATAAGGTGGATGCATTTCTTAATGCAGGGCCAGAAGCTTTGGACTTTCTTGAAAAACATACCTTAGCAAAGTTTATTGTCCGTGATGTAGCGCCTGACTATCAATCTGAACTTAAAGGCTCGGTGTCCGCTGGGCGAACACTCGATACCTCTGTATTTGACGGTAGACTACTCGGTAAAAACTTTGATAAATTAAGACCTCAATTACCACAATTTATGGCGTTAGGTGGAATGATGGTAACGCTGGAGGATGCCGAGGCTGCAGCGTTACTTGGCCGTTCTTGGTCGGCTACTGCTCATCTATTCAAATTGGTTGGTCGCTATTTTATGGACCGATTAAAGTACTCCCGCGGCACGCGTTTAGTTTACGGTAATGCGCTAATAGGTTCGTTGTTGAAGTCTGCAATCGACATGGATATTCGGTTATGGAACCAAGCTGAGGCGACTTCTTTGATTAAGGAAAATGGTCGCGTAAGCGGTGTTTCCATTAAGCTTAATAGTAAACAATATGACAATCAGAATATAGATGTTCGGGCTCGTGGTGGTGTTGTGCTAGCAGCAGGAGGAGCGCCTCATAACCCAGAATGGCGCAAGTCAAATTTACGTTCGCCTGAAACACATATCAGCATGGCTCCTGCCAGTAATACCGGTGGTGGAATTACCTTAGGTATTGAAGCAGGGGGAATGCTTTCAAAAGAACAGTCAGAAGCCGCGTTTTATGTACCGGTGTCAGTATGGCATAAAGAAAATGGTGAAGAAGTTAAATACCCACATTTACTGGGTGATCGTCTGAAGCCAGGATCGGTTGCGGTGGATAGCAGTGGATTACGTTTTACTAATGAATCCTCTTCTTATCACACTTTCGTTCAAGGGATGCACGAAACGAGCAAGACCGATTCTATTGGGCCAGTTTTTCTAATTTGTGATCAACAGTTTATAAAAAAATATGGGTTAGGTTTAGCTCGTCCTGGACCTAGTGCACACAAGGAACTATTAAATGCTGGCTATTTAATTAAAGCCGATAGTATTTCTGGACTCGCGGATAAGCTGGAAGTTCCAGCCGTGTCACTTCAAAAAACAGTAGCACAGATGAACAAATATGCTGACCAAGGCCATGATCCTGATTTTGGAAAAGGCAGCACTGAATATAACCGGTATCAGGGTGATAAAGCACATTCACCGAACCCTTGTTTAGGTGAAATAAAGCAGGGACCGTTTTATGCGATTAAATTATGGCCGGGTGACATAGGCACTGCTCTCGGCTTGACTACCGATAGCGCTGCTAGGGTACTAAATACAGATAATAACCCTATTGAGGGCCTCTATGCTTGTGGTAATGACATGAACTCCATCATGTCAGGATTCTACCCGGGTGGTGGTATTACGATTGGACCTGGACTGACTTTTGGTTACCTAGCGGCAAAGGATATTTTAGCTAAGGTAAAGTGAAAGTTTAGCAGATAAATAGCTGATGGAAAGCCATCGATTACGACGTATTAAGCAACTTTTATTTTTTATGATACTTAACTGAAGGATCCACAATATATAACCATAACCATAACCATAACCATAACTATAAGACGCTAGGTTGCCATAAAATGAGTACTTTAAAATGAAAGAATTTAAATTAGGTTGGAAAATTGTATTAACTGCTATGTTAGGTATAGCATTTAGCGGATCGAATATGTTGCTTTATGCGGTCGGCTCTCTTGCACCTGAGCTCTCTGCAGAGTTTGGTTGGTCACATGGTTCTATCCAACTGGCTTCTTTGTTCAGTATCATCACTATCGTGTTAAGTTTACCTATTGCGGGTTACCTATCCGATAAATTTGGGGTACGGTTGGTAACACTTATCTCGGTTTTACTGACGGTAGCTTCCATAGCGCTTCATTCATTTCTTACAAATAATATTGTTTATTATTACCTTTTGGCATCAATTACTTCCTTAGCCTTTGCTGGTACTTTACCGCTTACTTGGACCAAAATGGTTACTTCGTGGTTTGACAAGCGTCTGGGTTTAGCACTTGGTTTAACCTTGCTTGGTACAGGCTTAGGTGGTGCTTTAATAAAACCTATCACGGCCGGCTTAATTGTTGAGTTTGGATGGCGTGGTACTTATTTGGGATTAGCTATTATTCCACTTGTGATTGTTTTTCCTTTGGTTTTGATGTGGTTTAAGGATCCTGAAGAAAAACATAATACCTCTGATGAGTTTATTGAAGACGAGGTATCAGCAACTATTAACATCACGTTTAAACAGGCATTAAAAGACTGGCGTTTTTGGATTATTGCAATCGCCTATATGCCTATTGGATTTGCCGTATCTGGCTTGATTACTAATATGGAAGTTATCCTTGCAAGCGGTGGTGCAGATGCAGGTCTTGTTGTTACTGCGGCAACGGCTTTCGGCGTATTTGTAGTCATAGGTCGTATTGTTGGCGGTTTTTTATTGGATAAATACAACCCTGGGGTTGTTGGTGGCACGCTCATTATGTCTTTGTCGGTTGCTTTTTTGATACTGAATCAACAAGACTTGAGTATGTCTATGGCCTTATTAGCAATGGGACTTGCAGGCTTTGGAACAGGGGTTGAGTTTGACGTACTATCATACATCATAAGCCGTATTTTTGGGCGTGTACACTACTCCAAAATATTTGGTTCGGTGATTGCGTTGATGTATGTGGCATCAGCATTCGGACCAATGTCATTTGGCGCCACCTATGATAAATATGGCAATTTTAGCATCGTGCTTATCGCTACGGCTGCGGCGGTCTTTGTGTCGTCACTATTGATAGGGACTTTAAGAAACAGTTTGAAAATACAAAAAATTAACGAGAGTTAACAAAAACATAACGAATCATAAGTGGTTAGTTTGGTTGTTTAACTCTAACTGAACTAAACCAACTTTGAGTAGTTCAAGGTAACGACTTTTTTCCATGTTTGACAGGAAGCTGATAGTATTTTCCAACCCTGTTACGCGAATGTTTTTTAACTACAATGCAAATTTTTAACGTTGTGTTTTATAATTTTACTCCAAAATATAGTGCTGTCTTATTTGCCTTTAATTTTTTATCAACTAAATAGTCTGAGGAGTTAATTAATGTTTTATGGGTGGCGAATAGTCAGTGGTTCAATACTGGCTAATTTTTTGACTTCAGGTTTTTTTACTTATGCGTTTAGTTTACTCATCGTTCCCTTGAAAGAAGAGTTTAACGCATCTCTCCAAAGTGTCATGTACGCAAATATGTCCGCTGCCGTGTTTGGATTGTTGTTGATGCCTGTGGGCGGTATTCTAATTGATCGATTTTCAGCCCGCTGGACCATGACCTGCGGTGGCTTAGCTGCTGCTATAGGCTTGTGGTATATGTCATATGCAAGCAGTATCGTCGAATTCAATTTGGCATTTGGTATTACAGCGGGTGTCGCGGTGGCATTTATGGGGCCGGTATCGACCAGTGCAGTGGTCACTCGGTGGTTTACCCGTAACCGGGGTAAGGCTCTGGGGATTACAGCAATGGGAACATCATTCGGGGGCATACTAATGCCCGTTATTGTGGCCTATTGCCTAGCGGTTGGCTCGTGGCGTGAGACGATCGTGTATGTAGCATTGTTAACTTGCCTGATTATCTTACCACTAATTTTTATCTTGATCCGAGGAAAACCGTCTGATATCGGCATGGAACCAGAGCCGGATACCGATTCAGATAGCAGCGAAGCGGATGTTGGAGATCCCGTTCTCACCAGTAAGCAGATAATTTTTCATCCCTCTTATTGGTTCCTAGGGCTCAGCCTGGGGCTACTGGTAACGTGCTTTACTGCCACTGTTGCAAATATCGGCCCCTTTATAGCCCAGACAGGGGGTACACCTGCCCAAGCATCAATGTTTATTTTGGTCATGTCGATTGCTGGGATATCTGGAAAAATAATTTTCGGGGTAATGGCCGACAAAATAAATCTCAAGTACGGGTTATGGATTTCACAGTGCCTGCTTATTATCTCTCTACAACTTCTTAGCTTAGAACCTAGTTTTGTACTCTTGGCTATTGCCTCAGTAGGCTTGGGGCTCACGACTGGGAGTATGCTGCCAGTGTGGGGTTCAATGATGGCACGACTCTACGGGGTAGTGAGTTATGGCCGAGCAATGGGCGTAATGATGCCCCTAGTGAGTATTCTGGCCATTATGGGTTTTCCGCTCATTGGAGCACTCTTTGGCATTAACGAAAGTTACCAACTTCCGTTCGCAGTGTTTACCGGCATAACGGTGCTTTCAGCGATGTTGCTGTTGCCGCTAAAGTTAGATCATGTAACGGTACGCCATTCAGTAAAAAAGATACGGGTTTAACATTATCCTGTGATATCTCTTAAGGGATTAATGCGCTAATGAGATAGCAAAAGAAGACTCAAATTACTTTTACAGAGCGTAGCGAAAATCTAGGGAGCTTTTAAAAGCTTTGTTAGCTTTACCGTTTGCGATAAGCATTGGATTATCTTAAATTTAGGTCGATTGCGAGCGAGATTTTATACTAAGCCGTTTTCTCTTATCTATCGTATGTACATTTATCAGAGGTTGGGGTTTAAAGATGGAGATAGTGAATTTAATGGAGGGAATAGATTTTAATCATTGATTATTTTTCTGAGCAACCATTTTGAGGTTTTAGTTTGTCTTTATCAAAATAGTCATCAATATAGCGTTTGATGCTTTATCATGAATAAGTAACGCTTCAACAATATTTACCAAAGATCAGACCTTGTTACGCAATAAAATAGCTTTTATTCGATCACATTCCTTTTGCTCGCGGCTACAAACTCTTTTGTGTTCCCTAAGCGTTTTTATTTGTTTAAAAAGTATTTTTTGAATGATCATCGATATAGTATGATATTACAAGGATGCCCATTTAAAATGAAAACGCTTAGATTCAAGCGTTTTCACTTCATTTTGTTTGCACTCTAGTTACACTTTTATTGTGCAGTATTGAATGTTAGAAAGCTGCCGTTTATCCTGAAGTTTAAAACCAGTTGTATTCAGCTGTTAGGAATATCTGGCGTGGTTTGTCAACATTAGAATAGTATGCGCCTATAGCTTGAGGTGTTGCACCCCCGTAGCTGACAGTTGTCTCATCAGTCAGGTTTTTCCCTATAAGTGATACTTTCCAATCGTCATCTTCACTTGTCAGGTTTACGCTAAAGTCAACCTTAGTGAAAGCATCCTGAACCATATAGGCATCATTTTGACTACCCCAGAAATAGTCATCGCTATAGATTAAGTCGCCTCTTAAGTCGAGTTTCATTCCGTTAGATAGGTCATATTTATAGGTCGCATAAAGGTTGCCGGCCCAATCAGGACTAAACCTAAGCTTATCCCCTTTCGCATTTCTAGTGCTAGTGACAGGATCACAGTTTGCTTCTTTTGATATACCACCTGAACAGCTCGCACCGGGGAAATCATCGAAGGTAGCGTCTAGATAGGCCAGAGCGCCGCCAATTTCAACACTATCTGTGACCGCATAACGAATATCCGCTTCTAGTCCTTGTGTAGTCGCTTCTGCAGCATTTTTGAAGAAAAAAGAATTAGTATTGCTGTCAAGTGCAGAAACCTGAAGGTCGTCGAATGAGGTGTTATAAAGAGCTACATTTGCCAATAGAGTGCCTTCAAGGAAACTACCTTTGAGACCTATTTCATAGCCTGTAGCCCTCTCGGAATCGAAACTAGTGATGTCAGGACTGTTGGCTGATGAATTAAAACCACCTGCTTTAGTCGCTTTAGTATATGAACCGTAGAGCATAATGTCCTGATTAACGTCCCATTGCACAGACACACTGGGATCTAAGCTACTATTGCTAATTTTGCTGCGAGGGAGATCTGCTGTTGTAAAGTACTCAACTCCGAATACGCTCCTACTGAAAGCGTTCAAATCGGGAAGGCCTGGGTATAAAACAGGATCAAAAATCACTAAATTTGAGCCTTGAGGACCGGGTTGAAAACTGTATTCTACTTCCTTAGTTTCATCGGTATAGCGAGCCCCAACATTGATACGAACATCATCGTTAACATTCCAAGTAACCTGTCCAAACGCAGAATATGATTCGGTATTTTCATCAAAATGACGCTCGTTGGCAGCATCAAAAAATTGATAAACAAAAGCTGTTTGGTAATCGTCTGGGATATTATCGAAATTACTAAATGGGAGATTGCCATTACTAAAGTTGATTGCGGACGTGGCTCCATCATATTTGATATTACGATCCATGTAAAAGGCGCCAACAATGTAAGTAAAAGCTCCAGTATCAGCGGAAACAAAACGGATTTCTTGGGTCAATTGGTCAAATTCTTCGCCACCATCACCTTTCTCGTCTCGAAAAACCAACCAGTCTGTAGGGGCCATGGTAGTTACCATTGCTCTCGATTGTTCAAACGCACTATAGCTAGTAATACCCGTCAGTGTACCTTGTTCTATTTCATAGTCGATTTGACCAGTGAATGAAGCACTATCAACAGCTGTTTCAAGAGGTTTATTGTCAGCCTCAAATTTGTTGGTTTCTGGGTTGTAGGTAAAGTTAAAGCCGTTGGATACTACGCCATTATCGATTGTGTCGTAGTTAGGATCTTTACTTAAAAAGAAGGCGTCGATCGGTACGCCGGCGTAAGTTGCTCCAGGTTGGTTTTTCAAGCCGCTAAATGATGTTCCTCTTACTTTACGTTCACCTGTTTCAACTTTTCCGAACAGAGTTAGGTCGTCAGTAGGCTCCCAGACCAAACTCAAGCGAAAAATAGAGAACTCATCTTCGTTTTGGTCTTTTTCCCCATTCAGCATTACGCCGTCTTGTGAAAGTCTAGAGTTGGTGTCAAGCCAGCCACCCACTAAATTGTTCTGGACCACTACGCGAGCAAAAAGGTTATCTGAAATCCCCCCAGAGACCATTCCTTCAAGGTTATAGCCACCATTTTCAATTTCGTAACCGGTACGTACTCTCGCTTCAAAGTCGTCTGTAGGACGACGCGTGGTAATCACTATGGCGCCAGCTACACTATTTTTACCTTGTAAAACACCTTGCGGTCCTTTAAGAACTTCAACACGTTCCACATCAGTAAAGGGTGCATTAAATTGGAAGCCTCGGCTTAAGTAGGTACCATCGACGTACATGCCTACTGATTGTTCTGCTGCTGCATTATCAGTTCCGGTGCCAACGCCGCGCATGCTGATTGAGCTTATGCTAGGCGAAGAGCCAAGGTACACATTGGGCAAGCGTTCAACAAGCCCTCCAAAATCGACAATACTTAGTTCGTCTAGCATATCCCCCGTGGCAACCTGCATCGAAACAGGTACGTCAGCCATTGTTTGGATACGTTTTTGTGATGTGACGGTGATCACTTCCAGCTCTGCTGCATATGCTGCCCCGCTGAGTGTTGTAAGTCCAATTGCAATGGCTATTGCTTTCTTTTTAAAGTTATTATGTTTCATGTTGTGAGCTCTTTTGATTATTTGATTGCTTCGCTACTATTCAGAAATACTTCTACTTTTGACTTTTTTATTGTAATAGTGAAATAACTTGTCATTATACACTAGTGTATAACATCATATTATTATAAAGTGCACTAGTGCATTTTTTATCATGGTGTTATGTGAATGTCAACTTGAAAATTAAATAATGCTCTTAGGGTTTATTCTCTGGGGCTAAATTTCTTAAGCAAAAGTAAGCTTTACTGACCGGAAGAACATATCTAATCGAAAAACCCTAGTACTAATTTTTATGAAACAGATATTAGGTCGGTCAATCCAAAGCTGTTTTTTAGGATTAAGCTTAATAATTATGTTGTCATTTAATATTGACGTCTGATAGTTGACCTGTGCTCTTAAATATTCGCGCAAAAAACATTAATCAATAAATTTAGTGTTCAACTAGATGTTGATACTTATATCAATAAACTAACTAAGTGATCTTTTAAATGATCTAAATATCCAATCACATCGTTGCTTTCAATCCCAATAGCCAGCTATTATTTACATTGGCAAAATAATGGAGGGTCTATACCCCAACAAAGCACTAGTGCTTTGTTGGGGTATAGACAGTACTGGGAATTGATTTAAGTTCTTTATAATGTGTACTCATGCTAGAGCTCTTGGTATCATTACACTGTCAAAATTAATTATAGATATAAGCGTCTTTATTTTTACCGAAAAACATCTGCTCCCAAAGGCCTTCTTGTTTGAATTGTTGAGTCTCTCCGTCTTTTTCAATGGTAAGAATTACCTCACCTAAAGTTCTTGTGTAGGTTGGGTTCATACCAATAATTTTTGCTATTGTTCTTTTAAACGGCGAGATGATTTCAAGTAGACTCGCTGAAACGATATCTCTATCTCGTATCATTTCTACTTTATATACAGTGCCGTCATTTGATTTTTGAATCCAAGTAATACTATTATCGTAAAACTTGCCGGTTACTGGATGTTGTATTGTATCTTTTCTAATAACGGTGGTTAGTTTCTGATTATCTTCTAGGATCACCCCATTTTTTGCGATCATAATGACGGGAAGTCGCGTGTATCCAGTTTTCTTTTCTGTGATGATATCGGAGGCTATTATGTTGTATTCGCCTACTTTAGCGCGTCCCCAGTACCAATGGTTAATGACTTTATTCATTGGGATATTTCCCCAATTATGGTCGTGATAGCCTGTACCCTTTAGATCTTTGGCAACGCCATCCCTTGTTAGGGTTGCAGTGATGTTTGATGAAGGTTGAGCCACAATCCAAGCAAAGAAGTCTTCTTGTTTATCACCGAAATACCAATGTCCTGTGTCTGGCCGCCACATGGGAAGTGCTGATTCCATAAAGGCAGAAAACTCTATTGTGCCGTCATTGAAGTAGAGCTCATAATTACCCTCTACATACTTTAGATAACAGTCCCCAACTTTTACATCAGCCTTTTCTTTTGAGGAATTAATAACGGTTCCCTTAGGCTCAGATACGGTTTGTGTAATTTTAGTCCCATCAGGATAAGTTAAGGTGAGCTCTGCGGTTGGTCTGGCAGGACCTTTTAGATCAAAATGATCCTTGGTATAGAATACGACAACAATCGTTATACCATCGTTTAATTCCATATCGGTATACCACCACTCATAAGTGCCAGACTTTCCATGTGTTCTAATACCGTCTTCCCATATTTGAATAGATTTTTCTTTAATTCCCAATTCTTCATATTTTGATAAAGAATCATTTAATAATGCTATTTCATTATTTTTAGGTGATTTTTTGAACATTGTATTTCCAGTTTTTAGTAGAAAAATACCATAATACGTCTAATATGACTTGTTATTACAGCTGAATAAGGATGTTTTTTTATTAATAACACATAGATCTTTTAACATTGAGTTATTAAGTGTCAATTGTCAGAAAAGATAGCGCGTTTGCCCAATTTTATTTGGCAAACGCGCTAGTGTTTATAAAAATTTATTTCTATCTCATTAGGTCTTCTTAAAAGAAATTGTACTGCGCATTAATAAAAATCTGTCTTGGTTTACTGCTATTCGCCCAGTACGCACCTGTTATCAATGGGGTTGCACCACCAAAGTTAGCCGTTATTTCATTCGTTAGATTTTTACCAACAATAGATACAAGCCAGCTATCGTCTTCGCTTTTTATTTCTAACATTAGGTTTGCTTTTACAAATGACTCCTGAAGGCCATAGGCATCATTTTGAGAGGTAAAGAAATACTCGTCGCTGTAGGTTAGATCACCTCTTAGACCCATTTGTATTCCGTTGTCCAGACTCCAGCGGTAGTCGGCGTATAAGTTACCTGTGACTTCAGGAGAGAAGCGTAGCGAGTCGCCTGCAGTGTTTCTTGTGAAGGTTGTAAGATCGCAGTCGGCCTCGATAGATTCTCCAGAAGAACAGCTTGCGCCAGGGTAGTCATCATAGACCGCTTCAAGATAAGCAAGAGCCCCACCTACTTCTAAGTTATCGGTGACTGCAAAACGTAAATCGGTTTCAATGCCTTCTGAAGTTGCTTTTGCTGCATTTTGGAATGTAAGGGCGCTTGTATTAGGATCCAATGTGCTCACTTGTAGGTCGTCAAACTTGGAATTGAAAATGGCTACATTGATATTTATTCGACCATCCATTAAAGAAGACTTTAGACCTACCTCAAAACTATCTGATGTTTCAGAATCAAATATAGAACCGTCCAATTTAGTTGCTGTTGAATTAAAACCACCCGCTTTTGTCGCGGAAGTTAGTGATGTATAGAGCATGTTGTTGCTATCAATATCCCATTGAAGTGAAACGCTTGGATCGAAGTTGTTTTCATCGATTTTAGTTTGATCTATATCTTCAGTGGTGAATGGAACTATTCCAAAAACGTCAAGCATAGCCTGGTTAGCGGGAGGAATATCGACTATAAATGTTGGCTGAATTGAATGCTTAAGTCTTTCTTTGGTTTCATTAGTATAACGTGCACCAATGTTTGCTCGTAGAGTTTCACTTATATTCCAAGTGATCTGGGCAAAACCGGAAAGGGAGGTTGTTTGCTCTTTATACGTTCTCACACTGGTGAAATCTGCAAACGCTGGAAAACCCAAAGAGGTCAGTCTAAAGTTCTGACGATAGCCTTTCTGTTCAATAGTACGATCCATATAAAATAAACCTACTATATAGTCAATTGTCTCGTTACCAGGTGAAACAAGACGGATTTCTTGTGAGTATTGATCAAGTTGATCACCACCTGCTCCTTTATCGCCTTCGAAAGTGAGCCATTCAATTGGAGCCATTGCTTGTGATATCAACTCTTCGCTTTCGAAAGTAGAGTAACCTGATATACCTGTCAGGGTGCCTATGTCTCCCAAATCCCAATCAAATTGAAGGGTTGCCGACTGCGCATCCACATTAATAAATTGTCCTTCGTTAGTTATATCAAGAGTATTTGAATCTTCGTCATATTCTACAGCATAGGCATTTGATGCTACGCCATCAGTAATATAACCAAAATTAGGGTCGATAGCCTCGAAAGTAGCGAGTGCTGTTTGTCCGTCAACCCCATCTTGTACGCCGAACAAACCAAAATGTGTACCTTTCGTTTTTCTTGTAGACGACTCTAGTTTCCCATAAAGAGACAGGTCGTCAGTTGCTTCCCATACTACACCTAAACGCAGTGCTTGCACTTTGTTGGTGTTTTGGTTTTTCTTGCCTTCAAGCTGTGTAACGCCGTCTGAGGCTATGCGAGAGTTAGTGTCTATCCAGCCGTCTTCGAAATTATTCATCGCGGTTAAACGAGCGAAAATAGTGTCTGTTAAGGCTCCTTGGAAAGCGCCTTCTAAAGTGTAGCCTTCATTTTCAATGTCGTAGCCGGCGCGAAAATACCCTTCAGTGTCGTCTGTAGGACGGCGACTATTAATGACAACCGCACCTGCGACAGAGTTTTTACCTGCAAGAACTCCTTGAGGCCCTTTGAGTACTTCAACACGCTCTATATCAAGGAAGGGAGCATTAAATTGATAGCCGCGGCTTACGTAAATGCCATCGACAAACATACCTACAGATTGTTCGGCTGACGTATTAGACCCTGTACCGAGCCCCCTGATTGTTATGTAGCTAGGACCTGAAGTGTTGGAAAAATTCACGTTGGTTAAATGGGTCGTTAGATCTTGTATTTCATTAATATTTAGACTTTCCATAGCATCTCCTCCAAATGCTTGTATAGAAAGAGGGGTTTCACTTAAGCTTTGTATGCGTTTTTGCGCTGTAACCATAATCACTTCAAGCGTAGGTTTCTTATTCTCTGTTGTTGCGTCTTCGGCTATTGCGGCATTAGCATATATGGGCATAGCCAGAGCGGCACCCGATAGGAATGTTATCGCGCGGGCTATTTTGTTTTTGAGTATGTTGAACATTGTAATTCCTCAAGTTTTTTCACTATATCGTGTGTTTTAGATGTAGTAATAGCGTATTAGCTATTCTATATTTATTTTTTATTATTATTGCTACTAATGCACTGGTGCACTGACAAACAATATTACAGAGTAATTACATTAGTGCAAGTGTATTTTTTTGAACAGTTTACTTTGCGACCTGTTGTACTATTTAGTGATTTACGCCTATTAATAAAATATGCACTAGTGTATAAGTGTATGGGTGTCTAATAAACTTAATACAAGAGGAGTAATAATATGGGATTTGAAGGTAAGATTGTATTTGTAACAGGAGCTTCAAGCGGAATAGGGCTGGCGGTAGTGAAAGCTTTTTCTGAGCACGGTGCAAAAGTTTGGGCCGCGGATATTAACAATGAACCCGAAGCGTTCAGTGGTGATGATAATATAGAATTTAGACGTCTTGATATTACCCGATAGTGCTAACTGGGACGCAGTTGTTAATTCTATTACTACTACAGATGGGTCTCTTGATATCCTCGTAAATTGTGCTGGCCGTATAGATTTTGGTTTAATTGCCGAAACACCTTGGGAAACTGTCGCAAAAGCCATGGACGTTAATTTAGGTGGTGCTTACCGTGGTATTCAAGCATGTGTTCCTCTTTTACTTAAACGTGATGATGATGCTCCATGGGCTTCAATTATTAATATATCGTCGATGGCTTCATATGGCGGCGTACCTTTTTCTTCTACGTATGCGGCTAGTAAGGCAGCCTTAACATCGTTTTCAAAAAGTGCAGCTCAAGAGTTTGCAAAGATGGGGCAGCATATTCGAGTTAATTCTGTACATCCAGGTACCATTGATACACCAATGGTTACTGAAACCGATAAAGCCGTTGCTGCCGCTTTGGGTACTAATCAGGAAAATGTTCGTCTCGAAGCTATTGCTAGGCACCCTGTAGGCAGAATTGGCTGCGTTGATGATGTTGTTTTTGGTGTGCTTTATTTAGCTGATGAGCGCGCAGCTTTTACAACAGGGTACGATCTCAAAGTGAGTGGGGGTAGGGAACTTTAATAGGTAAATAAAGTCTTTATTATTGTATAAGGGTAGTGGTAATAATTTTTATAGGGGTGTAATAGGGACATTATTACCTTCCTCTCAAATTATTAATATAAGCTAGGGGAAACGGGTCTAAAACGAACAGAATTGATTCGAATATTGTGCTAGCCTCATTTTTTCTAAATTATTTTGATGATCATTAAGAATCGATTTGACGGTCTTCTTTACTTGTGGCATATAATGGTCTTTGTCTGAGATTATTATGAGTCTGTAGTGGTCGCCACATCGCGACAATACCTTTGCAATCCTCATAAATGGAAAGCTCTTCAACTTTAGCATCGCAATCAGCTGGCGTACGAGAGGTAATATAAACTTTCGCACCCGCTTGAAGTAGGCCCTTAGCCATCATTTCACCCAAGCCTCTTGCGCCGCCAGTTACCAGTGCTGTTTTTCCACTAAGGAAAAAAGTGTATTAATTTCATTATTCATTACATCATTCTACAGTTACCTGCAGCTCACAATACTTATTTTTCCTTAGGCTCATAAGTCTTTGAGCTGATTATTTATAATTTTTCTAATACTTTTTCTGGCTCTTTTGTTGGAGTAACCAGTTGCACCAACTTGATCAAACTACCGAAAAATAAAGCACCTAGCGCTATTGCGGTAGCTACTTCAATCGGGTCGATGATTTCTAATATCGAGGGTGCTGCAAATACTGTAAGAAATAGCATTGCCGCTTTGTTAAGCGCAATAGGTACCCAATCCATGATGTGTATATAAACGGCAAAAACCAAAATTAATATAGAAACGATCATGCCTGTTGTCCCTAGTTCCATCGGTAAATACTTTAACTGTAAAGCTAATAAAAGCCCAGTAAATGCGCCTATAAAGGTTGGTAACCAACGATCAAAATTTGCTTCTTCTATGGCAGCCCAATACCAGAGAAACAGGAATGAGGCAAAAAATGAAGTAACATTGAACAATTTGCTACCCAGTAAAATACAGATAACACTTGCCACAACGATTACTACTGTGATAATCAGTCCTTCTAAGGGCGTTGGTTTTTTTACTTGCTGTTCTTCTTTCATCCGAGTTTCCCTATTTTAGTAATGAAGTTATTTTCTTAGTTATGCTGATCAGAGAAGATCGCAGACCTGATGCGCTGTAGCCATATTAGATATGCGATCGAATTCGTTATCTACTTTCATCTACTTCAGCCTGAGCTTTCCCTAACGCGCCGCCCAACTGCATCATGTGCACCTCATCTGGACCGTCGGCGAGGCGCAGACAACGTTGAGCAGCAAAAGCATGAGGTAAGAACGTATCTTGACCCACACCTGCGCCTCCATGTATTTGAATTGCTCGGTCGATGACATCAAGCGCCATATTCGGTGCAACAATTTTGATCATGCCGATTAGATCTTTTGCACCCTTGACGCCCAACTCATCTATTGTCTGTGCGGCTTTTAGGTTGAGTAGGCGAGATTGCTCTATCTGGCAATGGGATTTGGCAATGCTTTCTCGTACCGATTGATTTTTAATCAACGGTTTACCAAATACCGTTCGGGTATTGGCTCGTGTGCACATCATATCTAGTGCGCGTTGTGCCATACCGATAGATCGCATACAGTGATGAATACGCCCAGGTCCAAGACGTCCTTGTGCAACTTCAAAACCGCGACCTTCACCGGCGATAATATTACTAACGGGTACACGCACATTGTCAAATACAATTTCTGCATGGCCTTCTGGTGCATCGTCGTAACCGAATACGGTCATCGGTCGAATCACATTGACACCTGGCGTTTTCATTGGTACTAAGACTTGAGATTGCTGTATGTAACGATTGGTGTTGTCTGGATCTGTTTTACCCATAACAATCATGATTTCGCAACTTTCGCGACATGCCCCACTTATATAAAATTTACGGCCGTTAATGACATATTCATCGCCATCACGAACAATCGAAGTTTCTACGTTGGTGGCGTCACTGCAAGCAACATCTGGCTCCGTCATGGCAAATGCTGAACGTATTTCACCAGACAATAAGGGCTCTAACCACTTTTTCTTTTGCTCTTCGTTGCCGTATTTAGCCAAGACTTCCATATTGCCGGTGTCGGGAGAAGAGCAATTAAATACTTCTGAAGCCCACAAAACTTTGCCCATTTCTTCGGCTAGTGGTGCGTATTCCAAATTGGTTAGGCCACCACTGTACTCACCATAGCTTAGTGGTAGAAAAAAATTCCACAAACCTTGTGCTTTGGCTTTGGCTTTCATCTCTTCTATAATAGGAGGGGTCTTCCACGGGGTCTTTTTTATTTGTTCGTGGAACAGTGCCTCGTTGGGGTACAAATTATCTTCCATGAAGGTTTTAACTTCTTCTATCAATCCTTTTACTTTATCGCTGTATTTAAAATCCATAGGGACTCCTCCATTAATGGTTTGTTAGTTGTAAGTGGCTTTATCGATACGCTAGAGCGAAACTAGCTGGGGTACATGATTGTAGCTGGCTATATGTACAACGTCTTACTAAGTAAAGTTTTGGCGTATTACCTTTTTTAAATCTGATTCACACCGTTACTTATTGGTTGGATCGTTTGTTCGGTGCAGTTGTACATTCGATAGTAATGTTAGAGTAGGGTGTTATCCACTATTTATGAAATTTATTATATGAATTAACTACTATTCATATTCGTAATGATATATTTTGTGGACATGGCTAATAAACAGAATTATTGTAAGGTGTATTAATGCGACTTAATCAGTTAGACCTGAACCTTTTTTTGGTATTTGAAATTGTCTACCAGCAGCGTAATTTAACCCGTGCTGCCGAAATACTGAATATTACACAACCGGCTGTCAGTAATGCTCTTGCTCGTTTGCGCGATAAGCTTAACGACCCTTTATTTGTGCGCACCACTGCGGGTATGACGCCAACACCATTGGCAGATAATATTATTGGCCGTGTGCGAGAAGGCTTACAAATGCTTCACACCAGTGCCACCGAAGGAAATGTGTTTGATCCAGCGACCAGTAATCAAATTTTTCGAATCAGTATGAATGATATAACTGAGTCTATGGTGTTGCCGTGGCTGGTAGAACGATTACAGCGTGTTGCACCGTATGTGGGATTGGAATGTCATTATATTGCACGTGCTGACATTGAACGGGAACTGACAGCGGGTACGTTGGATTTTGCCATAGACATACCCCAAGTAACCAGTAATCAAGTTTGTCACGATACGCTGATAAAACAGCATAGTGTTTGCGTAGTACGTCATGATCATCCCATTATTGGCGATACTCTTACCCTTGATGAATACCTTGCTCTTGACCATATTCAGGTGTCTTCACGGCGTAAGGGCGAGAGCTATGACGACATTGCCCTTAACCGTTTGGGGTACAAACGTCATGTTCGGATGCGGGTACAGCACCATCTAGTATCCCCTTTACTAGTCGAACTAACTGATATGGCGCTAACGATTCCTGCCTCTATAGCAAAAAAATACAACTTGAAAATATTGGAATTACCCTATGAGTTACCTCCAGTACAAATGAACCTTTTTTGGCATAAACGCGCTGATCACGATAACGCCAACCTTTGGATGCGCGGCCTCTTGCAAGAGGTAAAGAGCGAAGGTTAGCACATGGGTTTCTTGAGGCTAAAACTTTTGATGTATCTAATTATTAGGCTCAAATTTTATTTTACAGTTTGAAGTGGATCTGCTTAAAGTATTCAGCGCTCTCCAAAAATACAGTTTACTCGTTGGCAATAACTTCCCTGTAAATATTTGTACCTTTTTGTAGGCTGTGTTTACATCGACAGATTATTTGTCTACTAAGTACTGAGTAGTAATCTCCCGGAGTGTACTAATAAATACCAAAAGCGAAGAAGTGCCATTTGATTGTGCCGTATTTAAGTCACTTGCCAATCAATGAATTGAATACGGGTGTAGAGATCTTTAGTCTGGACGAGATAGTATATTCCAAATTTTTGTATGACTTACAACTTATTGGCTTCATTAAAGCGTTTTATTAACAAATGAAACAATTAATGATCCATTCATCACTTCTAATTGGTATTTAATAGTGTTGAATAAGGCCCAGTCTCTAAAAGGTGATTAGGATTGAGAATTAAAAAAAGGGGGATAAAATAATTCTCAGCCTTTGTAGAGTTTAATTGTTTTTAGTTATAATGTATTATTGTAATACATTGTGTATGTATTAGTGTTATTGACGATAGTATCCATTCTGAACTCAATTGATCGGACAATTATTGCTGCAGTTCACAGCCATTGTTACATAGGTGCGTTGGAAGTATAGCTTGCAGCTGACTTTATTGTAGCGGCTGACAACGCTAAGCTAGCTGACACGCACGCAAAATGGGCACTAACCCCAATTTGGGGGATGAGTCAGCGTTTGACTAGACGTGTTGGTACTGCCACAGCTAAACGCTTAATGTTTACCTGTGCCACAGTTGGCGCAGCAGATGCGCTAAGTATCGGCTTGGTTGAGGCGGTTTATCCGCTGGACGAATTTGACCAAAAGGTTGAGCAATTAGGGCGAAATATATTGCTCAATTCATCTTTTAGTCACGCTGCTAACAAGCGACTTTTGTAAGCGACGGATGACGATCCACTGGAAAAAGGCTTACAGTAAGAAGCACTAGAGATCGAAGGCGTTGGGCCCGATGCCCAATATAGAATAAAAGCTTTTATGGGCGGATAAATAATCTGATTTTAAACTAGTATAAAATATTTATTTTATCAATAAAGTTAAGGATTTATTCGTTATTTTGAATTGTGGCCATTGTCATTGCTTTTTGGGTGTTCGGATTTTTTTATTTACACGTGAACATAGAGATATTTTTAGGGAGATAGAAAACTTTCTGGAAAAATAGCTAGGTTCGTTACTGATGAAAAATATTGTATTCGCGTTACCACTTGACCATATAACAACCTGAAAAGTATATTGGCCGGTAAAATTTAATATTGGGTCATTATGACGAAAAATGCTCAGTATTTATGAGTGACAACAGACTATTAGTGGAGAAAATATTGTGAGTCTTTGGTTTAAAAAGCCCAATTTAAAAGCGTGAACAGCTCATGTGAAAATACGATAATAAGGCATCTTGGCATTGATATAACTGCTATTGGCGATGACTATGTAGAAGGAACAATGCCTGCAGATAAACGGACACACCAACCTTACAAGCGAGTTCATGGTGGAGCAAATGTTGTATTGGCTGAGACTTTAGCATCTGTCGGTTCGTTATTAACATTAAATCCAGTTGAATATTTTTGTGTTGGACAAGAAGTGAATGCAAATCATTTGAGGGGGTTACAACTGGCCTCGTTACGGGTAGAGCAGAGCAAGTCTACAGTGGTAAAACCTCCCAGGTTTGGGAAGTAAAACTATACGACGATAGGAATAAAATAACGTGTATTTCAAGGCTTACCTTAGCGTTAGTTAAAAGTTAAAATGTACGAAAAGTGTTGTTGAGCAGGATACATGGGCAAAAGCTTTCGTACCACACAACGGGTATTATTTAAATTTAAGATGAGAAAACCATGAGAAAATTTACCAATAGTAATGTATCAGATCAATCAGGAAAAACATTTTTTATTACCGGCGCGAATACAGGCCTTGGTTTTGAAACTGTGGTCCCAGTAAACGTGGTCAAACCGTAGGTCCTGCGATTATTGTAAAGGCTAATCGGAAAGCGAGAGATGCAAATCTAGCGAGAAAACTATGGGATATATCGTGTGAAATGACAGAGTTAGATCCTTTCAAAGACGCTAAAATCTAAGGCGATAGATATTGATAAGGCACATGCTTATCGTTTTAAAAAAGATGTTTGGAGTAAGAGCGGTTTATATCGTAGCTAAGCATGGTATGTAGTAGCTTCAAGATACAAATATCTTGAATTGTTTTTCCTGAATTTCCTTAATAGGAATATATGTGGAGTTTTAGTTTGTTATGAATTTTATCCGTTCCGTTCATGTTTCAAGGCGTGATAATGGCGATTTCTGGTTACATTGGACGCCAGAATTTAGCTCAATGCCCGTTACTGTATTTTCATCTGATAACCTGGAAAAGTTGACTTCTGGTGTACCGGTGGTCAGTGATGTACTCAATAGCGTAGAGCTTTCTGGTTGCCTTGATGGCAAACGGCGTTATTTTTATCTCAAGTCTCAAGATGGCGCTGAGGCCATTGTTGCTGAAAGGCTATTACCTTTGGATGGTGGCACTAATTTTAGAGATTGTGGTGGTTATCCTGCAGCTAATGGCCGTAGAGTTAAGTGGAATCACCTTTATCGTTCAGGTTACATGTCTAATTTAAGTCCCGCTGATGTAGGTTACCTTAGTAATCTAGGTATTAAAATTTGCTGTGATTTTCGTGGCGATAAAGAACAAAAAAATGAGCCTAGCGTGCTCCCAGAAAGCACTAAAATAATCCCCTTAACGATTGATACGGGTGATATAACTTCATATTTTAAGTTAGCCTCTTCTGGCACAGATAATCTTCCTGATATGTCTAATATGATGGCTGATTTCAATATTAAGCTTGTGGAAAATTATACTGAACAATATGGTGCTATGTTGTCACAGCTTTTAGCGTTGAAGGACGGCGCCTTTATGGTGAATTGTTCGGCAGGGAAAGATCGAACTGGTTTTGGCGTGGCGCTCATATTAATGGCATTGGGTGTTCCTCGAGAAGCGATAATGCATGACTATCTGCTGTCTCAGAAATACTTTTTAGTGAATAAAGAAATTAAGCGCATCGTTAAAAAGTATCAGAAAATCTCTAATTCCCACGTGGATGAAAACCTCTTGCGACCGTTATTGGAAACCAAGGAAAGTTATTTAGGGGCTGCCTTGGATTATATAGAAAAACAGTATGGGACACCGGAGCAGTACTTACTAAAAAAGTTTTCCATCGATCAAGGTGCATTAGACACTTTGCGGGATTCGTTTACGGAATAATTACAATTGGCATACAAAGCCCCCATAATAGGGGGCGTTGTATGATATTTAGATTTATACGTTGTTATTGATTTTGTGAATCGAACAACCATTCCCTGCAATCAATACCTTGTCTAAATCGTTTTTATCTCCCACTGAAACCTGCACTTTGAATGGTCACGGGTATAAAAGTCTTACAAGGTTATAACGTTTACAAAAAGTCGTTGAGATCTTGCATGAATCGATCAAACTGATCGTGGTGAAGCCAGTGTCCCGCGTTTTCATATTCTTTAAAAGTAGCGTTACTAAAGTGCTTTAAGCGGCCGTCTTTTTTTGGGCTCGATGCCCAGCTGTCTTTACCGTAAAGCAGAAGGAGGGGGCAGCTGATGCGTTCCCATAGATCTCGCAGTTCGGCATTGGGTATGTCGATACCAGCCGACATATTCAAGTAATTATCAAATTTCCAGCTGTAACTCCCATCTTCATTCTGGCTGCTGCCATGTACGGTAAGATGTCTGGCTTGCTCTTCAGTGAGGAAGCTGTTCTCAGTCTTCATGCGTTGATAGGCATCTTCAAGCGTCGGATAACGTTTGATTTGCCGGCCAGAGGAGTTTCGCTTTTGCTCTATCCACTCACGTAGGCGTTCGTCCCTGGGTTTAGTGTTTATTTCGTCGATCATCTTAGGCGAAAAACCCAAGCCCTCAATAAGTACCAAGCTTTTAACTTTATCTGGATACAGGGCAGCGTAGCGTGAACAAATCATACCGCCCATTGAATGTGCGACAATCGTTACGGGTTCTAGTTGTCTCTGATGAATGAGTTGAGCTATGTCATACACAAAACTAAATGGTGTATAATTTCCATCTGGTGCCCAGTCGCTATCACCATGGCCGCTAAGATCGGGCGCGATAACATGCCAATCCTTGCTGAGTTGCTCGGCAACCCAGTCCCAACTGCGGCAGTGATCTTTACCGCCATGTACTAGTAACAGTGGTGGCGCAGTTGGATTTCCCCAATCGACATAATGTAGGTTCATTCGCTGTGATTTATAACGGTGAGATGATGGGCGTAATTGTATAGTTAGCATAAGTTATTTTTTAATCCTATTTAATTTTGTGATATGAATGAAAGAAAATGAAGCAACGTAGTGGGTAAAACACTGGAAGTAAAAGAACTGAAAATAAGTCACTTTTAATATTAAAAAACAACGTACTAAAATTAACTTCGGCATTATTCTAATCAACTCATTGCTACTGAATTATTAAACATATTATCTAAATGTATACCAGGTGTTTGACACTCATGCAAAAAAACTCTTGTATGAGTATTGCTTCACGCGCTGATGAACGATGAACGCCATAACACAGCGCCATCTCCTTATTGGTTAATCGATAAAATGTCACCTACTTTCAGTTCTCGGCTGAATTTTATTGCATTAATAATATTGTAGATTTGGCGACACAGGGGCTCGCGCGTTAATGCATTATCGATCATAAACTCGTTGTATTCCTTACTACATGATTGAAGTAGTTATTTCTGACCTAATAGGTAATTAGAATGACTAGCCTATTCACTTTCATAGGGTTTGTCTATAGTCTTGATGTAAATGTATTACAATGATACATTAATATGATCCTTAAGGTTGAAAAGTGCAGTATTTGTGGATCAGATTTACACATGTACCATGGTGATGTGATAGGCAGAAAACTAGATTACAGCCAGCCCATGCCTAAATTCTGTACCGGGCACGAGACGATTGGTGAAGTGGTTGAAGTAGGTTCAGGAGTTTCTAAACATAAGATCGGAGACCGCTTGGTGATTGCCGGTGGAAAGGGTTGTGGACAGTGTAAGCGCTGTCTCAGGGGTGAGATTAATCTTTGTGACCAAGCGTTTATCTAAAGGAAAGTTTCAAAATTGGCCGTCATCAAACAAAAGTATTGAACAGATCATCGCGAAAAAACTGCGAAAACTATTGTGTGACAACGATCCATTATGGGAAAAAATGGATCCTCTTTACTGAGTAAAATCATTGAGATAAACACTTGATTTTTACTTTTATCGGATCATAATGCCTGCAAAATAAACCTGTACCAAACACTAAAACTCTGGACGTACCGTGAGCAAACCTTTTACCGACATTGATGGCAAAGCCCTTGAAGCGCTGATAGAGCGCGTGAACGAGGCCAAAGAAAACAATCTGGCCTTAAGCCCAGAGGATTATCAGTTATTACTTGATGCGTTATTGACCTTAGCCACCACGCAAACCCGCTTAGCGAATCATGATGTTACCGTGCATAAACTGCGAAAATTGTTAGGTATTGAAAAATCATCTGAAAAACTAGGCTCGGTGCTTAAGCAAACTAAAGCGTCATCGGGCAAGAAAAATAAAAAGCGTAGCAACGATAATGGTGAAGGTTTCACCCCGGTTAAACCCACGATTATCGTTCATGGACTAGTTGACGTAAATAAAGGCGATACCTGTGTTGAGTGCTTAACCGGTAAGGTTTATAAAACCGAGCCAGGTAGCTTGCTACGTATCACCGGACAAAGTCCTTTCAAACCTGAGCAGCATGTCATGGAGCGTCTTCGTTGTAATACCTGCGGTGCTTATTTTACCGCACCACTGCCGGACGATGTCTTAACCGATGGCTTAAGTACTCAAAAATATGGTTATTCAGCACGTTCTTTAATGGCGATTTATAAATACTTTGCTGGACTGCCTTTTTATCGTCAAAGCAGTATTCAAAAATTACTGGGGGTAAAAATCACCGCGTCAACGGTTTTTGACCAAGTAGAGCTTGTTTGTAATGCTATTTATCCCGTGTACCAATTGCTCTTCAATTTAGCGGCTGATGGTAAACACTACTATTTAGATGACACAACTAACCGTATTCTTGATGCGAAATCGGTGATAAAGAAAGCACGCAACAGTGAGAAAATCATCACACGTACGGGCGTTTATACCTCAGGTGTTATCGCAACGCTGGCTGATAACCGTCATATTGTTTTATTTGAGACTAACATCGGGCACGCGGGAGAATTCATTGACAGTATTTTGCACAAGCGCAGTCAATCATGCGCCAAACCACTCATCATGAGTGATGCGCTAGCGAGCAATCGGCCGACGGTACGTGAGGCGATAACGTCACTGTGTAATAGCCACGCAAGACGACAATTTGTAGATGTTATCAATCACTTTCCAATTGAGGTCGAGCATGTCCTCAAACGCTATGGTGAAATATGGGTCAATGATGACTATACGAAAGAAGAAAAGTTAACCCCGAGCGCAAGACTGGCCTATCATCAAACGCATTCAGCGCCCATCATGGAAGCCATAAAATTGTGGGGAGAAACGCATTTAGCCAATGAAACCGTTGAAGAAAACAGTGGCCTAGGCAAAGCTATTCGCTACTTTATCAAACATTATGTCGGACTGAGTTACTTTTGCAGCACTGAAGGAGTAAAAATCGACAATAATCGTATTGAAGCGATGCTCAAAATTGTGGTGAGAGACAGAAAAAACGCGATGTTCCACAAAACCTTACTGGGGGCAACGATTGGGGATGTCATTACCTCGGTCATCGCGACGGCAAGTGAGGCGGGTATTAATGTCTTTGACTACTTCACCACCTTACAACGAGAAAAAGAGCAGGTAAAAAAGACCCCTGAAGATTATTTACCCTGGAATTATCTCGCTAAAAATTCAATCACCTAAAAAAACCAAACACGATGATTTAGGCTTTACCGCCTAGGTCAAGCTGTACCTGAAAAAATCGTGATGTCACGCTACGCTGCCGTAAGCTCACAAGCTTTTAACGTTGTCAGGGTAGATCCCGGCGTAGCGTGAGCAGACCATGCCGCCCATTGAATGCGCGACTATCGTTACGGGCTCCAACTGCATCTGATGAATGAGTTGGGCTATGTCGTAGACAAAACTAATTTGTGTGTAATTTCCGTCAGGTGTCCAGTCGCTGTCGCCGTGGCCGCGCAAATCGGGCGCTATGACATGCCAATCCTTGCTGAGTTCCTCAGCTACCCAGTCCCAACTGCGGCAGTGATCTTTGCCACCATGTACGAGTAACAGAGGCGGTGCACTTGGATTTCCCCAGTCGACATAGTGTAGGTTCATTCGCTGTGATTTATAACGGTGGGATGGTGTAGGTTCATTCGCTGTGATTTATAACGGTGGGATGAAGGGCGTAATTGCATGAGTTACCTCTTTTTAATTTGTTTTAATCAACTGATAATGGGATGGAAGCAGACGAAGCTACTAGGTGGACAAAGCTTTGAAGTGACAAGGGCGGTTAAATCGGTCTTTTTTCGGCAGAATCGCAGGTATAACGCATCTGCGTACTACACGGCTCAATTCCCCTGTGCCAAGTCATTTAGCATATCTCCTAGGTTTACACCTAATACATTACAGCCACGCAAGAAATCCTCTATGTGCCTGCGAGCCCACAACTCAGCAGCTTGCTTGTCTCTGTCCTTGATAGCACCAACGATGTGTTCATGGGCCACTAACATGCGCTTGCCGGGCTCCTTTAGGTTAGCCAAAAGTTTTCGCTCGGCAGGGTAAAACAGGCCACTCATCCCTAGCCGACTCCACTGGAGCGCGCGATTTTTTGAGGCCTCAGCCAGCAGGTTGTGAAATTCTTGATCAAGTGCCGTTAAGCGTTCAGGGTCATTGAGCGCTTCACGGGTTGTGTCTAAATTAGCTTCAAGTTTTTCAAGCAATTCTGGCGTGACACGCTCGGCGGCCATTGCCGCCATTGAGGGTTCTATGGTCAATATTGCTTCGTATACTTCGCCCAGGGATACCTCATCAATCAACATGGTGGTAGAAATACGCCGAGAGAGCTTGTCCTTTTTGGGTGCGGTCACCAGTAGTTTCTTTTTACCCGCAGCTCGACCAATCAAGTCATTTTCTTCCAATAATCGAATGGCTTCACGTATTGATGATCGATGCACGCCATAGCTGAGCGCCAAGTCTGTCTCTGAAGGCAAAGCATCTCCCACTTTCAGTTCTCTGTTGACGATCTTGGCTTCCAACTGATCGTAAATTTGACGATATAATGGCGCGCGCTGTAATGGATTAGCGATCATAAGCTGACTGTATTCCTTATCTATCTGACTGAGATTGTTGTTGGCTTAAAGAATTTCTTATATAGCGACTAGCCTATTGACAATTTTAATGTTTGTCTATAATATTTTTATAATTGTCGGACAGTAATACTATGTTACTTAATCGTTTCTAAGAAAGGCACTAAATTATGGATTTTGAATATACAGATAAAATGAAGGGGCTTATTGCCCGCGTTGATGCATTTATGAAAGAGCATATTCTTCCCGCTGAAGCTGAGTATGAAGAGTTCGTTCACGACCCAGCCAACCTATGGGTTGTACCGCCTATTATGGAAGAGTTGAAAGCTAAAGCTAAAGCGGAAGGGCTTTGGAACCTGTTTCTACCAAAAGATTACGGCGAATATAGTCCTGGTTTGACCAATCTTGAATACGCACCACTGGCTGAACTGATGGGACAAAATGAGTGGGCCAGTGAAGTTTTTAACTGCAGTGCGCCTGATACTGGCAATATGGAAGTATTAGCGCGCTACGGCTCAGAAGAGCAAAAGAAAGAGTGGCTAGTTCCTCTTCTTAATGGCGACATACGCTCTTCTTACTTAATGACAGAGCCGCAAAATGCCTGCTCTGATGCAACTAATGTAGAGTGTTCTATTGTACGCGAAGGCGACGAATATGTGATTAATGGTCGAAAAACTTGGTCATCCAGTGTTTTTGATCCGCGATGCAAGCTATTACTAGTAATGGGTAAAACAGATTTTAACGCGCCTCGTCATATACAACAATCCACCATCATCGTACCTAAAAACACCCCTGGCGTTAAGGTACTTAGACCGTTGAAAGTAATGGGCGAACTGCATTCACCTCAGGGTCACGGCGAAGTACTTTTAGAAAACGTTCGTGTACCAGTAGGTAACATTATTTTAGGCGAGGGAAGAGGCTTTGAAATTGCTCAGGGTCGTTTAGGACCTGGCCGTATTCATCACTGTATGCGATTAGTAGGTGCTGCTCAGCGTTGTCTTGAATTGATGTGTGTGCGCGTAGAAAACCGCTCGCCATTTGGTAAAAAATTATCTGCTCAAGGAAGCATTCGTCAAGATATTGCTAAGTCACGTTGTGAAATAGAGCAGGCGCGTATGCTAACCTTACTCGCGGCTAATAAGCTTGATAACTTTGGCAACAAAGTAGCACTTGATTTGATCGCGATGATCAAGATAGTAGCCCCTCAGATGTGTCAAGATGTAGCAGACAGAGCCATGCAAGCTTTTGGCGGCATGGGTGTGAGTCAAGACACGCCTATCGCTCAAATATGGGCTTATGGACGTTTTGTTCGTATTGCCGATGGTCCAGACGAAGTACATATGTCGCAACTGGGTAAACTAACCATTCGTAAATATAACGAAGAGGTAATACTATGAAAGCTTTAGTCTTTAACGGTCCAAGAAACATTCAGTACGAAAGTTTTGATGATCCTAAAATCACCAATAATAGTAACCTGATCCTTAAGGTTGAAAAATGCAGTATTTGTGGATCAGATTTACACATGTACCATGGTGATGTGCTAGGCCCAAAACTAGATTACAGCCAACCGATGGCGAAATTTTGTACCGGGCACGAGACTATAGGTGAAGTGGTTGAAATTGGGTCGGGCGTCTCTACGCACAAGGTTGGTGATCGCGTACTTATAGCTGGTGGCATGGGTTGTGGTAAGTGTAAACGTTGCCTCAGTGGTCAGTTGAATATTTGCGAGCAAGCGGCTTCAGGAAAGCCTGCACTGGCCTATGGCATCACTCCTGGTTTTAACGGTGGCCATGCGGAATACATGGAAGTACCATTCGCAGATATTGGCGCTGCCAAAATACCTGATGGCGTGACTGATGAGCAGGCAATCCTTTTAACCGACGCGCTAGCGACGGGTTATTACGGCGTTAAAATGGCACACGTAAAACCGGGTGATAGCGTCGCGGTTATTGGTCAAGGTCCTGTTGGCTTAATGGCTGCAGAAGCCGCTATGGCGGTTGGTGCATCACGCGTTTATTGCATTGATCCAGATGAAACCCGTCGAAACTTGAGTTTGCATTTTGGTGGAATCCCACTTTCACCTGATGAAGCTATTGAGCGTATTAGAGAAGATACTAACGGTATTGGTATTGACGCCGTGATAGAAGCGGTGGGTGTGGGGCCGACTTTGAAACAGGCTGTGCGTTTATTACGCTGGGGTGGATCTCTTTCTGTACTGGGTATGTTGCAGAAAGGTACCGAGCTTCCGCTGCAAATAATGCAAGCCAAAAGTCTGAATTTTCATGCGGGTGTTTCTGGCATCGTAAGTATGTGGGATGAACTTATCCCGCTGGTGCAAGCTGGTCGTATACAAGGTAAAGGCGTGTTTACGCATGAGTTTAGCCTTGCTGAGGGTGCAGAAGCCTTCCGTTTATTTGATGCGCGTGAAGATGGCGTTATTAAAACTATGATCACGTTATAGCTTTATAGAGGCTGTCCTACATAGACGAAGTGCATATGTCGCAACTGGGTAAACTAACTATGCCTAAACATAAGGAAGAGTAATACCATGAAAGCTTTAGTATTTAATGGCCCTAAAAATATTCAATACGAAAATTTTGATGATCCTAAAATCACCAATAATAGCAACCTAATTATTAAAGTGGAAAAGTGCAGTATCTGTGGATCTGATTTGCATATATACCACGGTGCAGAAGGTGTCAGCGAAGATTATAGCAAGCCAATGCCAAAATTTTGTACCGGGCACGAGACCATTGGTGAAGTGGTAGACATAGGCTCGGGAGTTTCGACACACAAAATCGGCGATCGCGTGCTCATTTCCGCTGCAGCGGGTTGTGGGCAGTGTAAGCGTTGTCTCAAAGGTGAGATTAATATGTGTGAAAACACGCGAGGAGGGAATGGCGCAACAGCCTATGGTACATCCCCCCGCGTAAATGGTGGTCACGCAGAGTTTTTGGAAGTTCCATTCGCAGACTTTGGTGCTGCCAAAATTCCCGATGGTGTGTCAGATGAGCAGGCAATACTTTTGACTGACGCATTAGCAACGGGTTATTACGGCGTAAAAATGGCGCATGTAAAACCGGGTAATAGCGTTGCGGTTATTGGTCAAGGTCCCGTGGGATTAATGGCTGCAGAAGCTGCTATGGCGATCGGAGCATCACGGGTTTATTGCATTGATCCGGACGTTACTCGTCGTAATTTGAGTCTGATTTTTGGTGGAATACCTCTTTCGCCCGATGAAGCCTTGGCGTACATTAGAGAAGATACACGCGGCATAGGTGTTGATGCTGTGATTGAAGCGGTAGGAGTGGGTCCAACTTTAAAGCAGGCTGTGCGTTTATTACGCAGTGGTGGGTCTCTTGCTGTACTGGGTATATTACACAATGACTCGGAGCTTCCGTTGAAAATCATGCAAGCTAAGAGTCTGAATTTTCACGCGGGGATTTCTGGCGTCGTAAACCAGTGGGAAGAGTTGATCCCACTGGTACAAGGTGGTCGTATACAAGGTAAGGGTGTTTTCACACACGAATTTAGCCTCGCCGATGGGACAGAAGCTTTCCGCCTATTTGACGCCCATGAAGATGGCGTTATCAAAGTCATGATGACGTTATAGCTTTATAGAGAGATATTTTACGATGAATGCATTAAATGCGTTGAAATTTACTGGAAAAACTGTCGTTGTTTGCGGTGCATCTGACGGCATAGGCTATGGCATAGCCACTATTTTTAAAGAATTGGGCGCTACGGTGCACATTACCGGCACGCGTGATGCCGATGCCTATGATAATGATTTTTCAGGTATGACGTTTCACAGCTTAAAATTAGACAGCGCTAATAATATTTCTGCGTTTGCTAAAGAATTTGAACACGTTGACGTAATGGTCAATTGTATCGGTACTGTGCTTTGGGGCAGTAAAGAATTCGAACGTGAAGGGTTTGAGCAGATTATAAACATTAACCTCACGGGTGCGATGCAACTGTGCACCGAGTTTTTTCCACTGTTACAAGCTAGCGGCGGTAATATCGTTAATTTGGACTCTGTTGTGTCTATACGTCCTGCGTTTAATAACCCAGCGTATTCAGCGAGTAAGGCGGGTCTATTACAGCTAACAAAATCGTTGGCAATGAAATGGGGACGAAAAGGTGTACGTGTCAATACTGTTGCGCCAGGCATGGTGCCAACCAAGCTAACGGTTAATCAATCGACACCCGAGCACGAAGCTCAATTTGCCAAAACGTGTCCTGTTGGACGTTTTGGTAAGCCAGAAGATATTGCCGGCGCGGTTGTCTATCTTGCTTCTCCACTTGCATCTTATGTGACGGGCCATCAATTAGTTGTTGACGGTGGCGTAACGCTATAAAGGATATTAACTATGATGAATCAAGAAGAATGGAAAAAAATTGCTGATTACTTAGAGAGTAAAGGCCATACGCTAGACCTCTCAGTGAGTCCTGCACAGCTATCTGGTGGAGTCGCTAATTTCAATTATAGTATTCTACTCGATGGGAAAAAAGCGGTATTGCGCCGACCACCAAATGGCCCATTGCCACCGGGTGCCAACGATGTCGCCCGTGAGTATAAGGTATTGTCACGCTTGTATAAACACTACCCGCCCGCGCCGGCAGGTTTAGTCTTTTGTGATGATGAGTCTGTGATTGGTGTGCCATTTTGTATTAGTGAGTTTCGTGAAGGTATTTGTATTAGTCGTAACCTCCCTGAATCGCTGAAAAACACTGCAAACATTGGCGACGACTTGAGCCGCTTAGTGGTTGAGTCTTTGGCCGGTTTGCATAAAGTTGATCTAAAGAAAGCTGATTTAGAAGACCTTGGTTCAGCGGATGGTTTTATTGAACGACAGGTGTCGGGTTGGTACAAGCGTGGTTCGCGCGTACTCACCGAGCCGCAGCTTAAGCAATTAGCGACCATCCGTGATTGGTTGCAAAGCCACTTACCTGACAATAAAATAGCCACACTGGTACATAATGATTTTAAGCTCGAC
Source organism: Colwellia sp. 20A7 (assembly GCF_009832865.1). NCBI lineage: Bacteria > Pseudomonadati > Pseudomonadota > Gammaproteobacteria > Alteromonadales > Colwelliaceae > Colwellia > Colwellia sp. 20A7. The sequence continues at coordinate 1,660,487 of NZ_CP047130.1, forward strand.
AATATGCTGATCGATATCGACACGTTACACGTCAATGGTGTTGTTGATTGGGATATGTGCACGGTTGGTGATCCCTTTTATGAGTTAGCTATAATGCTTGCTTATTGGGGTAATACCAACGACGTACCTGCTTATAAATTTCAGTGCCGCATGCCGATGGAAGCCGAAGGCTGGTGGTCTCGAGAAAAAGTCATAGAAGAATATCTTCGCCTGACTGGATTATCTGTTAATGAACAAGATTTGAAGTTTTATCAATGGTTAACGTACTACCGAAACATCGTAGTATATGGACAGCTTCAGAAGCTGTTTGAAAAAACGGGAGAATGCCCTGCGGTATTAACAGAAGAAGAATTTAATGGTATAGCAGATAACAACCAATTATTGTTAGATACGATTGAGGCCGAGGTTAAAGCGCAATAGCGAGTTAATTGACGCTTAGGGCCCAAGGCTTCTACGTCGGAACTGATTATTTAATTTGAATTCAAACCTAAATTGACCTTACCCTCAACCTGCTTGCGGCGTACCATGAACTAGAGAGATAAAATACGATGAATTACGAAACCATTAATTACACAGTTAAAAACCACATTCTTACCATTGAGCTTAATCGTCCGGAACGGATGAATGCTATGACGGAACAGATGGGTTATGATTTACTTGCCGCTCTTGATGCTGCAGACAACGATGATGATGTTCGCGTTATTGTTGTTACCGGCGCTGGTCGAGCCTTTTGTGCGGGGGCCGACCTGGAATCCGGTGCTGACACGTTCAATTATGACGAATCGAAAAACGAGCACGAAATACCACGGGATCACGGAGGATTGGTTACACTCAGGATTTATCAGTGTAAGAAACCAATGATAGCAGCTATAAATGGCGCAGCAGTCGGCTTTGGCGCAACGTTTACATTGCCAATGGATATTCGGCTAGCCTCTGAAAAGGCCAAGTTTGGGTTTGTTTTTACCCGCAGGGGGATTGTTCCTGAGTCGGCTTCAAGCTGGTTTCTGCCTAGAGTGGTTGGTATAAGTCAGGCTCTGGAGTGGAGTATTCTGGGCAATGTCTTCGATGCGGAAGAAGCGCGTGCAGGAGGTTTGGTGAAAGCGGTTTATCCCGAATCTGAGTTGCTGCCTGCAGCTTATGAACTCGCTCAGGAAATTGCACAAAACACAGCCCCGGTATCGGTGGCACTCACCCGTCAGATGATGTGGCGTATGCTGGGTGCAGATCACCCTATGGAAGCACATAAATTGGACTCAGTTGGGGTATTCAATCGTGGAAAACAGTCGGATGCCAAAGAGGGCGTGGAGTCCTTTTTAGAGAAACGCGAACCTGATTTTTGTGATAAACCCAGTGTAGATATGCCCGGATTTTATCCGTGGTGGGAAGAGCCAAAATATAGCGACCATCCGTGATTGGTTGAAAGCCACTTACCTAACAATAAAATTGCCACACGGGTACATAATTATTTTAAGCTCGACAATATGTTGATCGATATCGACACGTTACAGGTCAATGGTGTTGTTGATTGAGATATGTGCACGGTTGGTGATCCCTTTTATGACCTTATGGTCAGGAATAAGGATACAGGGAAAAATCATCCGTGATCAACATTTCCTGTTTCATTCATTCTTCAGTAGCATAATTCTACCTTGCTTAGTCTCTAAAGCGTCCATAACAAGTCATCCTGACTTGTGTTGTTACCAACAAACTAAGCGTCGAATAAAAACTTTAAACTTAACGGCAATTAATAAAAAACCGAGTCTTATACAGACTCGGTTTTTTTATTTTCTAATTTACTAATTAATTAAAATTAAGACAGTCCAATATTAAAACCAGTAATAAGTGGCTGATGCTTTAATTTCACGACCGCGATCTCTGCTAACAAAGTAGGTTCCTGGTAAAAAAAGCTTGTTCTCCAGCAAAGGTTGTAGGTTGTTCGTCAGTAATGTTGAACACACCTAAGCTCGCCACCCAACTATCATCAGCAGAGTTCAGGGTGAAATTCAGATTAAGCTTTGTGTAAGCTTCTTCTGTAAGGTTAGAGTCCTGAGAAGAGCTAAGCATGACATCATCCTTGTAATTGATATCAAATCTTATGCCAGCATTCATTTCACCAATAGTGGTAAAGTACTCAGCAAACATCGTTCCAGTAAACTCTGGTGAGTTTTCTATCTGGAAGCCAGCTAGATCGTGCTCCAACGCTCCACTAGTAGACCCAGCTACCGGTGTACAGTTAAGTTTAGCTGCTTCAATTGCGCTTATTGGGCATGAGGAAGTGAATTCATTGTATTCTGCTTGCAAATACGCAACACTCGCGCCGACGGTTAGGTTGTCACTTACAGCGTACAATCCGTCAATTTCAATACCTTGTGAAGTCGCTGAGCCTGCGTTCGTTGTAACGTAGGCACCTGTTGAATTGTTAGCGTTTGGATCATATGAGCTTACCTGAAGATTATTGAAATCAGTTTTAAATATGGCTATATTTAATCGAGCACTACCGTCAAGTAAATCCATCTTTACGCCTATTTCAAACTCTGTAGCTTCTTCTGGATCGTATTGAAATACAGCTTGATCATTTACCCCTTCAGCCGCATCAAAGCCGCCGGCTTTGGTGGCCTTTGTCACGCTAACATAAGTCATGGTGTCATCGTTGATATTCCATTGAGCACTAAAAGAAGGATCAAAACTTTCTTCTTTTAATGTCCTCTCTTAGTTCCATGTGCCTGGACCAAAAATACCACCCAAAACTGCGTTTCGAGTTTGGTCATAAGCGTTTGGTCTTTCAGAAAGCAGATCAAATGAATCATAATCGTAAGGTAAGCTGCTAACTAACCGCCTTGTTGATATTCCAAGGTAGTAATGCCTCTACATCTTCAAGTGTTTTTGCTTGGGGTAATAGCGTCATACCGTAATGGAACGTTTCTTTAGACGTTTGAAAACAGAGCGTCTAAATACGATTAGCTTTTTAAATCATCATTCAGTTATTAATGAAGTTGATAATTACATTCTTTTTTATAATTACAAAAGGCGTCATTCAAGTACTGATTATATGACGCCTCATCAGAAATTAAATTAGTTGAAAAAGGTGGCTTAAATTCTCTCCAGATTTAGTTGACCATTACATCCTAAAGCTTAAACTTATTTGATATCAGCAAATATAGCGGCGGTAAATTAACTGACTAATCTCAGATCAGTTAATTTATCGACGCTAAATTAAAATGATGTCATTGTAAAATTAAAACCAATAATAAGTAGCTGACGCTTTGATTTCACGACCGCGTTCTGTGCCTACATAGTAGAGTCCAGGTACAAAGGCTGTTTCTCCACCAAAGGTTATCGGTTGTTCATCAGTCAGGTTGAATACGCCTAAACTAGCAGACCATGTGTCCTCAGCTGAGGTCAGAGTGAAGTTGATATTAACTTTAGTATAGGCATCCTCGGTAAGATGAGAGTCCTGAGAAGTGCTAAGGGTGATATCATCCTTGTAGTTTGCATCTAAGCGTACTCCAGCATTCATATCACTTATAGTGGTAAAGTACTCAGCAAACATTGTGCCTGTTAATTTTGGTGCATTTTCTATTTGGAATCCAGAGAGTGACTGCTGAAGTTCGCCGTCTATCTCTACGCAGTCAACTTTGGCTGCTTCTAGTGCGTTTAATGGGCAACTGACATTGAACTCCTTATATTCTGCCTGTAAATACCCAACACTCGCGCCGATGGTTAGGTTGTCGTTTACGGCGAGTAAACCGTCCACTTCAATACCTTGCGAAATTGCAGAGCCTGCGGTGAGCTAGGCTGCCGTAAGCTCACATCTAGTCTGTGTTGATTGACAAGTAAGTTGTGTCATGTATATTAAGATAAGTACCATTGTAGTACAATGTAATAATACAACAATAAGTATTAAAACAAAACACCATAATTTAAGGGGAGAATTTACAATATGAAACAACCAAATTTTAAGAAAAAGGCAATAGCCCTCGCAATAGCACTTACAACACTCTCAGGTGCAGCAAATTCAGCAGAGTTGGAAGTGATTGAAGTAACATCACAGAAACGTGTAGAAAATTTACAAAACATAGCCGTTTCCGTCATTGCCTTGTCAGGAGAAGACATTGCTAACACTGGCGCTACTGATTTTGAAACTATTTCTGACGCATTGCCAAATGTAGATATATCATCAGCACCAGGCATCAAAAAAATATCAATCCGCGGCCTAGGCAGCGGCACTGGTAATCCAGCATTCGAACAATCCGTTGGCCTTTATGTCGATGGTGTATACGCTTCTCGCGTGGATCTGTTCCAAGAACCCTTTTTGGATATTGATCGCTTAGAAGTACTAAAAGGACCACAAGGTGTACTATTAGGTAAAAATAGTATCGCCGGTGCTTTGTCAATTAATTCTGTCAAACCCACGAATGTTTTAGAAGGCAGTATTTCAGCCGGCTATGAATTTGAAAACGAAAGCTATCAAACGACCGGTATAATTAACGTCCCTATTACAGACAATCTAGCAGGTCGCTTGGCCGTAAAATATTCATCTACAGGTGCCTACCTGGATAATGGATCCATCGGCAATGATGCAACCGAAGCTAAGGCAACTACCATCCGCGGTTCACTACTCTGGGACGCCAGTGATGATACCCAAATATACCTGAAGGTTGAAACTTCCGACCTTGACGAAACTGGCAGCCCTTTCCAGCTAGAGGCTGATAGGACTCCCGGTTCTTTACCTTACATCATGGATAATACGCCTCCTGGAAGTCTTGGACCAGCAGGAGGACTTGCTGAAGCCTACTATCGTGGTTCTATTGCTGGAGGCGAAGATTATATTATGAATGGTACATCATACACCAATGAAGATACAATACTTGACCAGCAATCCGAAAGTGTCACTTTTCAGGTAACCCATAATATTGGCGATCATGAGTTGGTCTACCTAGCTGGATACGCTGGATTCGACAAGGAAGCACTGATTGATCAAGACTTTTCTGCTACGGATATTCTAACAACTGACGAGACGAGAGACTATAAACAGTTAAGTCATGAATTAAGAATTGTGTCGCCCAAGGGTGAAACAATTGATTATATCGCCGGTATATATTACCTAGATCGTGAATTCAATCAGCTTTCCAATGTTTATGCTTTTGGTCCAATCGAAGCTTTAAGGGCAACAAGTCAAGCTAATTATAACGAAGAATCAACATCTAAGTCAGCATTCGGACAAGTCACCTGGAATATTGCAGATAACTTCAGAGCCAGTGTAGGTGGTCGTTATTCAGAAGAAAAGAAAACAGGGACTAAAGGTGAGCTTCGAAGTGAATTCCGGTCAACCGATCCAATAACAGACCCAATTAAAGCCGCTACGCTTGCTGCCCTGTTCGGTCCTGGTACTTGGGAATATACGCGGAGCATAACTGAATACAGTTTTGACCCTTCTTTTAATGTTCAATGGAATATTGATTCTGACAAGATGGCCTATTTTAGCTGGACAAAGGCTAGTAAAGCTGGCGGCTTTGATGCGAGTGAAGGTTTAAACCAACCCGAGAACTTTATTTACAAACCAGAAGAAGCCGCAGGTATCGAATTCGGCTTAAAGATGGATTTACTTGAAAACAGCGCTCGACTAAATATTACTATCTTTAGAACGGAGTTCGATGATCTTCAGGTAAGCTCATGGGATCCAACCACTGGGGTATCTGGTGCCTTCGTAACAACGAACGCAGGTAAGGCTATTTCACAAGGTATTGAAGTAGACGCTCTGTATGCCGTAACGGATAGCCTAACTGTTGGTGGTAATGTTGCCTATTTACAATCGGAATACGATGAGTTTTTTACCGGATGTGCAACCAATGCTGTCGAAGCAGCTAAACTTGGCTGTGAAATTATTGACGGCGTAAGTCAGAAAAATCTGTCTGGATACCAGACCGAAAGTGCGCCTAAGTGGACAGGTTCAATCTTTGGAGAGTACTTTACAACTATTGGTGGTATGAATGCTAAAACACTAGTAAATGCTATTTATAAGAGTGAAACAGTGCTTGACCCTTCTCAAGATTCACACCTCATTGAAGATGGCTACGTAAAGGTTAATGTTAATTTTACGCTAAGCTCAGAGGATGACGTATGGGCTGTTGATTTAGGTGTATACAACTTGACCGACGAGCAACCTACCACCTTTGGTGGACAGGCGCCCTTTGTTCCTGGAACATACTGGAAGAATCTAGGTCGCGGTCGTGAAATCAAAGCGAACGTAACATATAGATTTGAAGAATAGTCATAGTTTACAAGTTTCAATTCCAGTGTAACCGTGGTTAGTAAACGTTATTATACAAGGAATTGCTCACCTAAATGAAGTTGAAACAGAAGTGAGCTTACGGCAGCGTAGCGTGACATCACGATTTTTTCAGGTACAGCTTGACCTAGGCGGTAAAGCCTAAATCATCGTGTTTGGTTTTTTTAGGTGATTGAATTTTTAGCGAGATAATTCCAGGGTAAATAATCTTCAGGGGTCTTTTTTACCTGCTCTTTTTCTCGTTGTAAGGTGGTGAAGTAGTCAAAGACATTAATACCCGCCTCACTTGCCGTCGCGATGACCGAGGTAATGACATCCCCAATCGTTGCCCCCAGTAAGGTTTTGTGGAACATCGCGTTTTTTCTGTCTCTCACCACAATTTTGAGCATCGCTTCAATACGATTATTGTCGATTTTTACTCCTTCAGTGCTGCAAAAGTAACTCAGTCCGACATAATGTTTGATAAAGTAGCGAATAGCTTTGCCTAGGCCACTGTTTTCTTCAACGGTTTCATTGGCTAAATGCGTTTCTCCCCACAATTTTATGGCTTCCATGATGGGCGCTGAATGCGTTTGATGATAGGCCAGTCTTGCGCTCGGGGTTAACTTTTCTTCTTTCGTATAGTCATCATTGACCCATATTTCACCATAGCGTTTGAGGACATGCTCGACCTCAATTGGAAAGTGATTGATAACATCTACAAATTGTCGTCTTGCGTGGCTATTACACAGTGACGTTATCGCCTCACGTACCGTCGGCCGATTGCTCGCTAGCGCATCACTCATGATGAGTGGTTTGGCGCATGATTGACTGCGCTTGTGCAAAATACTGTCAATGAATTCTCCCGCGTGCCCGATGTTAGTCTCAAATAAAACAATATGACGGTTATCAGCCAGCGTTGCGATAACACCTGAGGTATAAACGCCCGTACGTGTGATGACTTTCTCACTGTTGCGTGCTTTCTTTATCACCGATTTCGCATCAAGAATACGGTTAGTTGTGTCATCTAAATAGTAGTGTTTACCATCAGCCGCTAAATTGAAGAGCAATTGGTACACGGGATAAATAGCATTACAAACAAGCTCTACTTGGTCAAAAACCGTTGACGCGGTGATTTTTACCCCCAGTAATTTTTGAATACTGCTTTGACGATAAAAAGGCAGTCCAGCAAAGTATTTATAAATCGCCATTAAAGAACGTGCTGAATAACCATATTTTTGAGTACTTAAGCCATCGGTTAAGACATCGTCCGGCAGTGGTGCGGTAAAATAAGCACCGCAGGTATTACAACGAAGACGCTCCATGACATGCTGCTCAGGTTTGAAAGGACTTTGTCCGGTGATACGTAGCAAGCTACCTGGCTCGGTTTTATAAACCTTACCGGTTAAGCACTCAACACAGGTATCGCCTTTATTTACGTCAACTAGTCCATGAACGATAATCGTGGGTTTAACCGGGGTGAAACCTTCACCATTATCGTTGCTACGCTTTTTATTTTTCTTGCCCGATGACGCTTTAGTTTGCTTAAGCACCGAGCCTAGTTTTTCAGATGATTTTTCAATACCTAACAATTTTCGCAGTTTATGCACGGTAACATCATGATTCGCTAAGCGGGTTTGCGTGGTGGCTAAGGTCAATAACGCATCAAGTAATAACTGATAATCCTCTGGGCTTAAGGCCAGATTGTTTTCTTTGGCCTCGTTCACGCGCTCTATCAGCGCTTCAAGGGCTTTGCCATCAATGTCGGTAAAAGGTTTGCTCACGGTACGTCCAGAGTTTTAGTGTTTGGTACAGGTTTATTTTGCAGGCATTATGATCCGATAAAAGTAAAAATCAAGTGTTTATCTCAATGATTTTACTCAGTAAAGAGGATCCGTTTTTTCCCATAATGGATCGTTGTCACACAATAGTTTTCGCAGTTTTTTCGCGATGATCTGTTCAATACTTTTGTTTGATGACGGCCAATTTTGAAACTTTCCTTTAGATAAACGCTTGGTCATGAGCCAAAAGCCAGTACCATCATACGATAATGCGCGCACCATGGTTTTATTGCGATTAATAAAGACAAACACAGTACCCGAACGTGGGTTAACCGATAATTTATAACGGCATGTTGCGGCTAAACCATCAATGCCCTGGCGAAAATCAGCGGGTTCAATCGCGATTAATATGTGGGTGTCAGCGGTTAAATGGATCATGATTTCATTGCCCCAATGAGCGAAATGATGATGTTAGTATCAATAACACCAGATAAAGACATTTCATTACCTTGGGCAAAGCGTAGTTCAACAGTAAAGGGCGGTTGTGTGAGTAATGGCGGTGGTGAAATAGGAAGGTGCACAAATAGCGGTGCTTTTTCAGCAGGTTCAAGCGTATTTCGCCATTGCTTGAGCTGGCCGCCACTGATCCTTAATGCTGATGTTATTTTGCTAGAAGAATAGTGATTGAGTAATGCTACGGCTTGCTCACGCAATGCGATGGGCGTTGTGACTTGACGACCACTTCTGTTGCTACGCCAGTGCTCAAAAGCAGTAACGACCGTTGTTAATTGATCTTGGTTTGGCATGATTGCATCCTAGTAATTTGGTTGCGATCATTAAAACAGATCAAAAAGGGGAAGTTGAGCTAGGCTGCCGTAAGCTCACCGATGTTCAAGCAGCCATACGGGGCTTTGATCGTCCAATTATTGGTGCGATTAATGGTGTTGCCGTAACTGGCGGGTTTGAGTTGGCGTTATGGTGTGATGTTCTTATAGTATCGCCAGAGGCTAAATTTGCCGACACCCATGCGCGTGTAGGTGTAATTCCCGGTTGGGGGTTGTCACAGCGTTTGTCCCGACTGATAGGTATCAACCGAGAGCGAGAGCTCTCTTTTACAGGTAACTTTCTTTCTGCGTCGAAGGCAGAAAACTGGGGTTTGGTTAATCGCATAGTGGAGTCAGAGGCGTTGCTGCCCATTTGCAAAGCACTTGCTGAGGATATGGCCAGTTGTGACAGGCAAACCCTCGTTCGCTATAAACAGATAATAAACGAAGGTGCAGGAATGGATCTTGATAACGCCCTTAAATACGAGCGACTCGGTACGGAGTTACACTCGGCAAGTCAAACAAAGCTTGCGGTGATGAAGAACAAAGACAGCATTATGTCTCGGTCCAGAGCCAAGTCAGCTGTGTAGGCAAAGTTTACTTGAAGGAAACGCTTCATTTCGCGTCAGTAGCTATACCACATTATTGGTGTAGTCATTTTGCAATGGTATGTTACTGGATATGACCCTGAGCATAAGATCAACTAAGTTATCTGTTTACGATTTTTTCTGCTTGGATATTTTTGCGATACAGTTCAATATTTCTGTTTGGTAGCGTTTACCTCGCTCATTGAGAAAATCTAGTGCGTGTAGCGTTGTTGGTACAAACGAGAAGCCAATATCCAGCTCTGGGTGCCACTGGAAAATAGATCCACCGAATCCCATCCACCCATAAAATCCTTCTCTACCTTGATTCAAGGCACGCTCACTATGAGTGCTATCTGGAGTGCATGTTGTGAAACTGTCTATGCCGCCTTGGGTAAATCGAGTAATGGTTAATCCGCCCATATCCGCCTTCACGGGGTTTTCGTGCATTGCTTTCCAGGCTTGTTCGCTCAAATATTCGGTGCCTTCCCATTTACCACCAGCTGACATCATGGCTGCAATCTTTGCTAAACCTCTCGCAGAGCTGAATGTATTAGCAGATGGGGTTTCGCCCATGGTGAAGCTTGGGGTATTGATGAATCCTATGCCGGTTATGCCACTGAAAACAGGAGGGTTGCCTGCTTTCACCTTTTTATATATGCTAGGAACAAGTTTGATTATTGACCCTATAATTTGAGCGATGTTGTGTGGCGTGACTCTACCAAGGAACTTAGGTTTCAAGCTCTCTAGGAATTGGGTTCCAAACCCTAGTGGTGTTACTTCGGATATTTGCGAGATTTCATGTTTTTTGACGCCAATAATGGTATCTGCTTTGAGCGGGTTACTGATATCTTCACGTAGAAACTCGCCAATGGTACGGCCAGTGGGGTCAACTCTTCGAAACACCTCGTTGGCAATCCAACCCCGAGTGAGAGCGTGATACTGTCTTTTACTTCCGTCTGGGCTGGCATAGATTTGTGCTTGGCTTTCAATAATACGGCCAACGTTGTTCTTTTTGATACTTTCTGTGAAGAGATCCTCCATCTCGAGAGATGTATCAAAATTTGCAAGACCTGCTTCATGACGCATTAGGTCAGCAACGGTTAGCTCTTCTTTACCGTTCGCACCAAATTCTGGCCAGTACTGTGTAATCTTGGCGTCGTAGCTGAGCAAACCTTTGCTTACAAGCGAGGCCATCGCGATAGCTTCAAGGCTTTTTCCACTACTGAATATGTTGATTATAGAGTCAGGTGAGAAGTTGTCATCTTCCGTTGTCGATGCCCACAAATCGACTACTTTATCTCCTTGGTAGTATACACACAGCTGAGAATTTTCTTCTGTAGTCTGCATATTGTGTTCGTACAGCTGTTTAATTGACTCAAATCCAGGTTCTACCATGCCATGGATTTGGCATTTTTTTTCTGTAGTAGACTTCATTTATTAATCCATCTGATTTATATCATAGCTAACAAGACAATATACTACTAGCGTAGCCGCTTATCAGCATTCAAATCTAGCGTGTGATGACCATACTATTCGCCATCAATCAAAATGTAATCGCCTTAGTCACTTTAGTCGATGGTAACTGAGGCGATCACTGTGGTATGAATACGTAAGTTGAGGCTTTGCTATTCAAACCAGCAGTGACAATAGTTTATAACAACAACATCTAGCTGATAAATGTTGCCAAACGTGATTGCAAGCTAGCTTTAGCTTCTGTAACCATACGGTTAATCAGCACTTCACAGGTAGGGATGTCATCAATAAGACCTATAACCTGCCCCACTGTCCAAATACCATCATTGATTTCACCTTTTTCTATACAACGCTCACGACCGCGTGCACCCGCCACTAGCGGCTGTAAATCGCTAAAGTCTGTCGGCCCATCTTTCGCTTCTATTGCAACAACTTGCTTGGCGATATCGTTTTTAAATACGCGTGCCGTGTTATTGAGTGTACGAAACATTAAGGTGGTATCCGTTTCGCTGGCTTCAACGATGGCTTGTTTCATGTTTTCATGAACAGGCGCTTCTTGAGTGGCAACAAATCGTGTGCCCATATTGACGCCCTCAGCACCCAATACCATCGCCGCTGCCATTTGAGAGCCTGTCGCTATACCACCAGACGCAACAAATGGAATGGTTAGTTTGGCGAATGCTGCAGGTAACAAGACAAGATTGGTTACGTCGTCTTCACCAGGGTGGCCTGCACATTCAAAACCATCAACACTGACCGCATCACACCCTATCTTTTCAGCTTTTAGGGCATGACGTACCGAGGTGCATTTATGAATAACTTTAATACCTGCCGCTTTAAATGCTGGCATGAAGGGCTCAGGACTTCTTCCAGCGGTTTCTACTATTTTTACACCGCTTTCTATAATAACTTGTGCATATTCTTCGTAAGGAGGAGGTGTGATAGACGGTAAAAGGGTAATATTTACACCGAACGGTTTATCGGTCATGCCTTGGCAACGCTTTATTTCTTCTCTAAGAGCTTCAGGCGTTGGTTGTGTGAGGGCGGTTAAAATGCCTAAACCACCTGCGTTAGATACCGCCGCAGCAAGCTCTGCACGTCCAACCCACATCATGCCACCTTGGATAATTGGGTATTTAATATTCAGTAATTCTGTTATACGTGTCTTCATCTTATTGTTTCCTATGTTTTATACCAATTGCCTAAACAAAATTGTCCGTTTAGTCAAAGGTTAGCATTATCGCCTTAGTGTCTTTGACGTTGTGATTACGACAAAGTATTAATCGAATCTCCTGAGTATTGCTCAAGTTCTTCATATTTACCGTTCCGAATTTTGTTTGTCCAGTTAGGATCTTGTAATAAAGCACGACCAACAGCGATCAAGTCGAACTCTCCCTTGTCCATACGTTCAATCAAATCATCAATTGAACGGGTAGCCGCACCTTTGCCGGCCATAGCGCTTATAAAATCGTCACCTCCAAGTCCGACCGAACCAACACTGATGGTAGGTTTACCGGTGATTTTTTTGGTCCAACCGGCTAAATTCAGTTCACTTCCTTCAAATTCACTTTCCCAGTAGCGGCGAGTTGAACAATGGAAAATATCAACACCGGCATCACATAAAGGTGCTAAGAATTCCTCCAGTAATTGCGGCGTTTCTAACAGCTGAACCGTGAAATCTTGCTGCTTCCACTGAGAGTAGCGAAATACAATAGGGAAATCAGGTGCCGTTGCTGCACGAATAGCTTTGATAATTTCTACAGCAAAGCGCCCGCGATTGGCCATACTCCCACCCCACTCATCTGTTCGTTGATTGGTACCACTCCAGAAAAATTGATCAATAAGATAACCATGTGCCGCATGAATTTCAATTCCGTCGAAACCAATACGCATTGCATCGGCCGCAGCGACAGCAAATCCCTTAATTACGTTTTCAATTTGAGCCAAAGTCATCGGCTCTGTCAGTTGTTTTCCTGGGAGAAGTAAACCAGAAGGTCCTATACTTGATAACTCTGAATTAGGAGATATTTTAGGATCGCGCATCATACCTGCATGCCATAATTGAGGCATAATTTTGCCCCCGAAGGAATGCACAGCTTTTACTGTATTTTCCCAACCTGCCAGCGCTTGTTCACCGTGGAAATAGGGGATGCCTTTTCCCATAGAAGCTACTGGATCGTTAATCGTTGTACCTTCCGTAATAATTAAACCTGTACCACCTTCAGCCCGACGTTGATAATAATCAGCCATATCAGAAGTGGGTAGACCACCACGCGAAAATCCTCGCGTCATAGGAGCCATCACTATTCTATTTTCTAGTGACAAGCTTTTGAGGCTGAATGGTTTAAATAGTGAATCTATATTTTTATTCATGTGTTTACCTTTTTCAAAAATTATTTAACTCATTTTGATTTATGATCCGATCGCTGCTGTCTCGCTAGTTTCATTATTATCGTACGATTCAGGAAGCAAATGATGACAGATGGATACTCGGCGCGACCTAACCACATAAGACCGCCTTGGATAATTGGGTATTTAATATTTCTGTTATGCGTGTCTTCATCTTATTTTTTACTACGTCGTTGCGTCTCGTTGTAGAGTATTTGTTGTATCAAGTTCAAAAGTATATTTATCTATTTTTCTTTTTTACTTTTTCTAAAACGGCCATCATTTCGCCGAAATCTACCGTCTTATTGTGAGGGAATGAGTATTTTTCTTCCAACAACAATCCTTGCTCTAACGTCGACTTCCATCCCTCGTTGATGAGCTTCTTTAGGTTTTGAGTATTGATTTGGATATGTTCAGCAATTGATTGGGCTTTAGTGAGGGTTTCTTCTAGCAGAGTTTCTTTACTACACAGTTTATTGACTAATCCCCATTGCATAGCAGTTGATGCGTCTATGATATCACCGGAGAGGCTCATTTCGCGTGTGCGGTTAATACCAATAATCCGTGGTAATTTTTGTGACATTCCCCACGTAGGCATCAATCCTACTTTGGCGTGTGTATCTCCAAATATGGCTGAGTCTGCCGCATAAAGAAAATCGCAGTAAAGCGCCAGTTCAAGCCCTCCTGTCATGGCCGCGCCGTTAATGGCGCCGATAATCGGTTTTTTACATTGTTCGAAAGTTTCCATCATCTCACGCTCCTCAACGATATTAGAATCATTGTCAGCAATGTCTTTGAGGTCAACACCGGCACAAAATGCGCGACCAGCACCGGTCAAAACGATAACGTTAACGTCTTTTGCAGCATCAGCGGTTTTAATTGCGTTAATGAGGGCGCTGGTCATCCCCTCTGATATGGCGTTAAGTCTACCTGGGCGGTTAAGTGTAATAAGTGCTACCTTACCGATTTGTTCAGTTAGTACAGGGGAGGGTGCTTGATTATTTGCTTCTATAGTACTCATGGCTTTCCTTTAAATCAGTTGGCGAATTAATGATAATTAAACTGCCGTGAATCTTACTTTAAATACACGGAATGTATCATTGTATTACAAAAATTTATTAATGTGTACTGTGATCTATTTCCTACTAGTTATATATATGTACGGGCAGTTATTGAAATCAATTTCTACTATGCACATTGGACATTAGCATTAGTTTGATTTTTTATAGGTTCATTGCGTTAAGTGACTCGGGACGGTTTAATGTTAGCCATTCAATATTTTGTTTTGTTTCTACTTTTATGTACTCGTACGGAGGTGGTTTGGGTTGGAATAGATTCATTGTAAATTATCTCTATAGCCCAATAATAACTTTGACTTTGTTGCTAGAGGATTGTACATGGTTTGATATTTTCAGTGGTTTATCAGTAATTTCGAAAATGATAGCTTTCATCTGATGCATGCAGATTCCTGAAAAGTTAGTTAAAAAGATAGATTATTAGATGAAACTATATTTTTGTATAATTGTACATTTGTAATACATTGCTATTATTGTGTATACTGTTTCAAAAGGCGGGCATTTTTATGTGTTTTGAGTGGGATTCATCGGTAGTGTAATTCATTTTTAATCAGTACATAAAAGAGATGGAGCGGGTTATCACAGAAAAGAAGAGGTTGTAAATAAAGCTAAGGAGTTAGGAATGGCGCTGCATTATTTGCCTGCCTACAGCCCCAATTTAAACCCAATAGAACGGCTAACTAAATTCAAAAGCGAAGAATCTGCTAACATGTTCTTCAACTCCGAAGCATACGCCCCCTTAAGAAACTTAGGATTGAAAAACACAGTAACGGTGGTAATTTAGTAATTCTACCTGGTGTGCGTTAATCACATAACAAATAAGAATAGGTGTCGCGCAGCCGACACCTTATTCGGGGGTTGGACAAGCCCGAAGCTCTCTTTATAGTGGAAATAGCGATTTGTTTGTTGAAGGGATTGCGACCAATTACCTGATCGCAAGACGCACGAAGTTAAGACGTAAAATAACTGATGTTTTTCGCCGAGTCATTCGTTACTGTTTCATGTTGTCTTTCTTTGTTTTCCTTTCTCTTTATTATTCATTATAGCCATTATCCTTATTGTATTTGCCTTTCGGCTAGGGCGTTCGTGTAATACCGATGCAGTGCATTTTATGGTGACAGCAAGGACATATTCTCGTAGGTCTACTTGGCGTAGTTTCTTCTTTCTTGGGTTTTAGCCAGTCGGCTCAGGAGTGATGGCCTTTGTATTGTCTGGAGCATTTCCGTTAAGTTCAGATAAATATTGTTTTTTCCAGCGAGCGACTGCGGACGAAAAAGCACCTGATATTTCCATGATCTATTTTGTTGTATAGCCTTCATCAACCATTAATTTAGCAAATTCTAATTTTTGCTCTGAAGAGACAATAATTCGTGATTTCATATTTTTTACTTGGATCATTTTTTATTCCTGAGAGTTTGTTATTTTACGCTAAAACTCTCTCCAATATAGTTAGATCACTTTAACTCATCTCATCTATAGCTTGATAGTGACCGGTCTTGCGCCAAAGTCATTTTATCAACTAGCAGCTGACAGTAGCCGGATACAGGCACATTATGAAGGTCTCCCCGTTGATGTTGTCGCGGCAGCCGTTGTTGCCACATCCGCTTCGAGTGCCCGGTATATCGGGCGTTTAACATTACCAATTATCATGCAGATGATGGTAATTCACTTGATGCGTTCGTTGATTGGATTGAATCGGCGGGTTACCCAATAACACGTGTCGGTGATCATGGTGAGTGGTTCAAACCCTTTTCAGAAAAGCTAAATTCTCTGCCGGAAGAACAAAAGCAACGTTCAGCTGTAGATATTACGGGAGTTTATGCATAGCCTTATCGCAACGATGAAGGAGTGCAATTTGATTGCGAAGAATTTAAGTCGCTCGCTAATGACTTGAGTACAGGAGCAGATATTCCTAGCTTGGATGAGGCGTATATCCACAAATGTTTGAATTACTTGCAGGTACTTGGATTAATTGAAGAACCTTAACACGGTCGAATAATGCCCGATCCCGTAATAAGTGCGAGGGTCGGTCAATTATTTCCGTTGTTGAATAACTCTTATGTCGAAGGACTTTTTACAAAATTCAATGGGGTAATTTTAAGTTGACAACGTGGGGCTAGCTTATAAAAATCAACTAACGGAACCTACGAGTCTCGTTAGTTGGCTGCTATGTTTTTTGAGGGGGCATTCTGGGTAGTGCCAGCAGTTCTAGGTAAAATTAACAATCAAGCAGACTATGGCCTGTAGCCAAAGTAAAAAAAGACTTTTCGCGCTATTTTTTGTCTCAATAAAAAAATAAAATTATTTATTGAACTTTTTATCAATGCCAAGATCAGAACAAATTAATTATCTGGTAATCTTATGGCATCATCATTTAAAACAAAAAACACCTAAACTTTAAAACACTTAGAAAATCGATGGCGACAAGTTTTAGCGATATTCCAGACAGTCGTCAACAAGGTAAATGTACCTACAGCCAGCATGATGTTTTAATGAGCGCCTTTGCGTGCATGTTCTTTCAAGACCCTTCATTACTGCATTTTCAAAAACGTCTTGAGCAAAAACGTCTTGAGCAAAAACATCAATGCAATAATCTTAAAAACATTTTTAACGTGACTAATATTCCTAGTGATAACCAATTACGTGGTGTGCTTGATAACATACCCAATGAAGTCTTAGCACCTATTTTTAAAGACTTTCATGAAAAACTAAGACGGCACAAGCATTTAGAAGACTACGCTATTATGCCCAACGTATTGATGTGCACAATTGATGGTACCCAATACCATAGCTCTACCTCAGTGCATTGTGAGTGTTGTTTAACCAAAGCGCATAAATCAGGTGAAATCACTTATAGTCATGGCGTCCTACAAGGCGCCATCATGCACCCTGATAAGAAACAAGTCATTCCTGTCATGCCAGAAGCGATAAAAAATAAAGATGGCACAAAGAAGCAAGACTGTGAGCTCAATGCATCTAAACGCTTTATCGCCAACTTAACCGCAGCACATCCCAGACAGAAGTTTATGCTCTGCGGTGATGGTTTAATGTCAAACCAGCCCCTGATTGAAGAAACAATAGCCGGTGACATGCACTATTTATTTGTTGCCAAGCCAGGTAATCATAAATATTTAGTAGAGTGGCTTAGCGCTTATGATACGCTACCAACCACTGAATTTACGGATACTAAAGGAAATAGTCATATTTATACGTGGCAAAATGATGTGCCTCTTAATGGCAATAAAAAGACGATAAAGGTGAATTGGTTTCAATATCAGTTCAAAAACAGCCAAGGAAAAATCACCAAGACCCATAGCTGGGTAACCGACATAGCAATGAGTAAAGATAATGTCATCGCTATGACTAAGGCAGGCCGGTGCCGATGGAAAATTGAAAACGAGTGTTTCAACACACTTAAAAACCAAGGCTACCACCTAGAGCATAATTACGGTCATGGTGATAAAAACTTGAGTTATAACATGTACCTGCTGACGTTACTTGCTTTTTACTTCCATCAAATATTTGAATTGACCGATGGAGTGTACCAAGCTTGCCGCGTCTCGTTTGGCTCTAAAGCCCATTTATGGGAGAACTTCAGAGTCACAATTAGGATGATTATAGTAGAAGATTGGACTCAATTAATGGACTTAATGCTAAACCCTGATAACTATGAGGACATGAAGGCTAAAAAAATATAAGTCGATATATTTAAAATAGAGCACTTAACTGTATTACTCGACCTGTGCCTGAAAGAAAAGTTGAAAAACAATTGTCGAGCGGTAAGTTAACAAAAAACTGAAAAATGACTGAAAAAGTCATTTTAGCTCATCAAAAGCCAAATCACCGAGAATTGCTGGGGTAGTGCTAGATAAACGGAGTAATAAAGAATAAGATGCGATCAATGAATGAGCGCTTTGTTCTACACAAACTAATCACCGCCTAATAATTTTTTCATTTCTTCCTTGGTGACTCCGGCAGCTTCTACTGTACTAGGCTCTATCCATTCTCTGATATTATTTGTCGTTAATGTTGATATTTCGAGTGCAGTTTCGTCAGGCCCAACAAAATAAATAGATTGGCAAAAACCGTGGTCCATAGGGCCTACACAGTGAACACCGCAAGATCTTATTCTGTCGCGCATTGCTAATAAATCTTCAAGCGAATCAACATTTAAAGCGTTATGCTGTAATGTTCCAGCCGTAGTAGAGTCGCCAGCATTTATAGAATGAGTGACACCAAGTTCAATAACGTCACTTGTACGTAAAGTACATAGAAATGAAATCATTGAATTTTTATTAAGTTGCATCACTGCTCGAACTGCTGCTTTGGACTGATCGGCCCATTTTATAGATACCAAAGGTAAGGCAAGTACATCAGAAAAATATGCTAGTGTTGACTTCATGTCTTTCGTATTAAGTTCTAAATTACTATAGTCATTTAGCTGAATATTTTTCATAGCTTTCTCCAGGAATTAAAAATAGCGTGATACAAGAAATGTGAGAATAAAGTCAGTCCTGCAGTTACTTTTCGCATTTGGAAGGGCGATTTTTGATTGGGAGGAAGAGCTTCTTGTGTAAAATTGAATAACGTTTCATCTGATACAGAAATCATAGTTCTATAAAGAGCTGGAGGATAGTGCATCCTGAATCCTGCGTCTTGTCCAATAGGGACATTTTTTATAGGTGAGTTTGAATTGCTATAAGCTTTAGGGTGCTTCAATTTTTCTAGCTCATTTTCATCAATGCCTACGGCAAGCGCTGCATCGTTGTCCCAAAGATCGTCTTCATTAGTCTCTTGCTTACAGGCTACTTCCAGCAACATTCCTTCTGGTCCGGAAAATTGTATTGAGCAATTATTAGATTTAGGTGTGGTAAATGCAATACCTTTAGCTGTTAATCTATCTTTCAAGTTGGCTAAACCTTCAATAGATTCAACGTTGAAAGATAGATGATGCATGGTCCCTCTAGTACTTGTTCCATCCATAGTACCTGGGTGAGTCTTGCCCACCTGAATGTTAGTACTAACTGTTGGGTGGTAAACAAAGGCTAGTAATGCAGATTCATTAATTGTTAAAAAGCCATGGATAGTGCCCTTCACGCCGTGCATCCAGTATAATGCAGCAAGGGGGAATCCTAAGACATCATTAAAATAGAGTAGTGTTTTTCTCATATCTGACGTTGAAATAGCAACGTGATTAAATCCGTTGGGTTGTAAAGTCATCTTTTTTCCTTTTAATATTTATAGTGATGTTAGTTATCTATTTTCAGATAAATATTCTCTACTCATATCTTTTTTAGTACGTTTTTTTTCGTTATTTTAAGGGGCCAGTGTATGACGGCTGACGGACAGTATTTCGACAACTAGGCTAAGAAGTTAAATAATATTTAACTTCAATGATTTACTTATAGTAATTAAACCGCATTATGGTAATGTATTATTGTAATACAATATCACGGGTGGTTACTATATACAATATAACTACCTCCCGTGCTGACAAAAAATATACTTCGTTATATTTAACTACATGTACCAAATACATATTTTGGTACATGTAGTTAATAGTTGAAATTTTAGATACCGTTTGGAGTAGTATGGTTATTAAAGTACAAAGCCCTGCAGGATTTGCAGAGCAATATATTGTTGAGTCAATTTGGAATGGAGGTTTTCCGCCTGGCTCAATATTACCGGCTGAACGAGTGTTGTCTGAACATATAGGTGTTACTCGGACAACGTTACGTGAAGTTTTACAACGACTTTCACGCGATGGTTGGTTGACCATTAAACATGGTAAACCCACTAAAGTGAATAACTTTTGGGATACGTGTAGTTTAAATATTCTTGAAACACTCACTCAACTTGACCAAGAAGGGGTTCCTGATTTAGTTGATAACTTAATGTCTGCAAGAACTAATATTAGCGCAATTTATGTTCGCAGTGCGATTAAAAAAAACCCTAAAAAAACGATTGAATTAATCAAAACGTATGAAAATATTGAAGATACAAGTCAAGCATTTGCTGAGTTCGATTATCGACTGAATATAGAATTAGCTTCGGTTGCAGGTAACTCTATTTATTTACTTATTTTGAATGGTTTTAAAGGTCTATATTCACGTCTAGGTTTATTATATTATACTAACCCTAAAGGTCGTGACATTACACGTGTTTATTATAAAAATTTAATCGAGTTAGCCAGTAAAAATAAATTCGATGAATCTTCATTTTGTGTACGTGAATATGGTGTTGAGTCAGGCAAAATTTGGTTAGAGCTTAAAGATGATGTACTTAAAGAGTTATCCGAATAAACGACTACAAACTAACACAAGAAATTGTGCTTATTAAGCAAAGAGCATAAATACTTGCGGGCTTATTAAAAAACCTTGTATCCTCATTTTAATTCAATCATAAAACTCGGTTGGTTCGATAAAAGCTTAAATAGGGCATTTAACACTGAAAACTACGACGAAAATGTTGTGCTTTGCCAATCTAATCGTTTTATTGAGTCACTTCCTTATAACAAGATAAGTAATAGAACTGACTTTGAAAAAGTGATTGATAAAAACAGACTTGCTTATTGGAATATTATATCGAACGCTCAGAAGAATTAGCTTCAGAGATGACTGATTTTGTTCAAAAGCAATATTTATAATAAAGTTAATCTCTCAATTGAATAAATGATGGAAATTAATGAATAACGGATGGGATACTGCCATCCGTACATTCGAGGGGCTGTTTGTATTTGTGTTAATTAAACGACTCATTTGTTATTTTTTTGCAATAGCCTGAAAAAATCTACATAGCGCTCTCTACCACGTGCACCCGCCACTAAAGGCTGTAAATCGCTAAAATCTGTCGATCCGTCTTTAGCTTCTATTGCAACAACCTGCTTGGCAATAACATTTTTAAATACGCGAGCCGTGCTGTTAAGTGCACGAAACATTAAGGTGGTATCTGTTTCTCTGGCTTCTACGATGGCCTGTTTCATATTCTCATGAACAGGTGCCTCTTGAGTGGCAACAAATCGTGTGCCCATATTAACGCCTTCAGCGCCCAATACCATGACAGCGGCCATTTGAGATCCTGTCGCTATACCACCAGACGCAACAATTGGAATGGTTAGTTTGGTAAACACGGTGGGTAATAAGACAAGATTAGTTACGTCTTCTTCAGGGGGGGCTTGCATATTCAAAGCCATCAACACTCACTGCATCACAACCTAGTTTTCAGCTTTTAGGGCGTAACGTACAAAGGTGTATTTATGAATAACTTTGATGCCAGCGGCTTTAAATGCAGGCATAAATGCTTCAGGACTTCTGCCTGCCGTTTCTACTACTTTCACGCCGCTTTCGATAATAATTTTTGCAAAATCTTCGTAAGGAGGTGGAGTGATAGACGGTAAAATGGTAATGTTTACGCCAAAAGGTTTGTCTGTCATGGTGCGACAACGCGCTATTTCTTCTCGTAGTGCTTCTGGCGTTGGTTGTGTTAGGGCGGTTAAATCTACCGTTCTATTGTGCGGGTATGAGTATTTTTCTTCTAGCAATAACCCTTGCTCTAACGTCGACTTCCAGCCCTCGTTCATGAGTTTTTTCAGGTTTTGAGTATTAACTTGGATATGCTCTGCAATTGAGTGGGCTTTAGTGAGTGTTTCATCTAGCAGGGTATCTTTACTGCACAGCTTATTCACTAATCCCCATTGCATCGCAGCCGAGGCGTCTATGATATTTCCAGATAAGCTCATTTCGCGAGTGCGATTAATACCTATAATTCGTGGTAATTTTTGAGACATTCCCCACGTAGGCATCAACCCTACTTTTGCGTGTGTATCCCCAAATCTGGCTGAGTCTGCCGCATAAAGAAAATCGCAGTAAAGCGCCAGTTCAAGCCCACCAGTCATTGCTGCGCTGTTAATGGCGCCGATAATCGGTTTTTTACATTGTTCAAAAGTTTCCGTCATCTCACGACTCTCAATGATATTAGAATCATTCTCAGCAATATCTTTGAAGTCAACACCTGCACAAAATGCGCGACCAGCACCGGTCAAAACGATAACGTTAATGTCTTTTGTAACATCAGCGCTTTTAATGGCGTTAATAAGGACGATGTTCAGTCCCTCTTATATGACGTTAAGTCTATCAGGGGGTTAAGTGTAATGAGTGCCACTTTACCGATTTGTTCGAACAGTACAGGGGAGGTCGTTTGATATTTTTTCATAATTCAAGGCAAATTTCGCGTCAATAGATGGTCTATTGGAAGTAAATTTAACAAAAAAGTAAGGAAAAATAGCTGCTAGAGAAACATTTGTTAAACCGAGCTCAGATTAACTACATATTAGGATAGTTTGGACCACCAGTTCCTTCTGGTGTAACCCAAGTGATATTTTGGCTTGGATCTTTAATATCACACGTTTTACAATGAATACAGTTTTGAGCATTGATAACAAACTTATCGCCCTCTGCCGTTTTCTCCACTTCATAAACCCCAGCAGGACAATAACGCTGCGCAGGCTCATTATATTTAGCCAAATTAACACTAATAGGAATACTACTATCCGCTAATTTTAAGTGACAAGGTTGCTCTTCTTCATGGTTTGTATTGGATAAAAATACCGAAGAAAGTTTATCAAAACTCAATTTATTATCGGGTTTAGGGTATTTAATCACAGCAACTTCTGAAGCCAGTTTAAGCTGATCGTAATCTACCGTGTCATCTTTAAAATTAAACGGTAATTTACCACCAAAGAAGTTTTGATCAATCATATTATACGCACCACCTAACATGGTACCAAACTTATGCATAGCAGGACCAAAGTTACGCGTATTATATAATTCATCATATAACCATGAATTTTTAAACTTATCAGTATATAAGGTTAAATCTTGCTTACCTTCTTCCTTAACGCCATCACTGGTAATCAATGTTTCAATAATAGCTTCTGCGGCTAACATACCTGATTTCATCGCAGTATGATTACCTTTGATTTTAGCAAAGTTAATCGTTCCTGCATCACAACCTACTAATAATGCACCCGGCATAGTCATTTTAGGAAGTGAATTAAAACCACCTTTTGCCATAGCACGTGCACCATAAGAAACACGCTTACCGCCGTCAAGGTACTGACTAATTTTAGGATGATGCTTATAACGCTGAAATTCATCAAAAGGGCTTAAATGCGGATTGCTATAATTTAAATCTACAATTAAACCAACAAACACTTGGTTATTCTCCGCATGATATAAATAGCCACCACCGGTAGTATCTTTTTCTAGTGGCCAACCTGCAGTATGAACAACTAAACCTTCTTGGTGTTTAGCAGGGTCAATATCCCAAATTTCTTTAAAACCTAAACCATAATGCTGAGGAGAAGCATCACTATCTAAATTGAACTTTGCAATTAATTCTTTACCCAAGTGTCCACGACAACCTTCGGCAAAAACAGTATATTTAGCTCGAAGCTCCATACCCGGCATAAAAGAATCTTTTTCTTTCCCCTGGGCATCTAAACCCATGTCACCAGTAATAATACCGCCAACACTGCCATCATCATTGTAAATAACACTTTGAGCAGGAAAACCCGGGAATATTTCAACACCTAATTGCTCTGCTTGCTCAGCAAGCCAACGACAAACATTGCCCATACTAGCAATGTAGTTACCGTCATTATGCATAGTTTTTGGCACAGAAAATCCTGGTAATTTAATACCATTACTTTCACTATTAAGTAAATAAATATCATCGCCAGTAACTTTTGTTGTTAACGGTGCGCCTTTTTCCTGCCAATCAGGAAATAACTCATTCAAAGCTCTTGGTTCAAACACTGCACCAGAAATAATATGGGCACCTACTTCAGAGCCTTTTTCAACAACACACACCATTAGCTCTTGTTGCTTTTCTTGCGCCAACTGCATTAAACGACATGCTGTTGATAAACCAGCAGGACCTGCACCAACAATTACAACGTCAAATTCCATCGATTCACGTTCCATGGTATCTCCCAATTTTTTAGTTTTATTTTATTAATGAATGAAATCTAAGAGGGTTGATTTTATATTAATTGTGGTTGCCAAGCAAAGTAATGTTGTCATACAATACGCATCAGCATAATATAGTTATCGTAGCTAAATAAATAGTAACGAGATTAAAATCATTAAAAATATAAGCAGAGGAAACAATGAAAGTATTAGTTCCGATAAAACGTGTTATTGACTATAACGTCAAAGTTCGCGTAAAACCCGATCATTCAAATGTAGATCTTGCTAATGTAAAAATGGCAATCAACCCTTTTTGTGAAATAGCCGTAGAAGAAGCCGTTCGCCTTAAAGAAGCAGGTATTGCAACAGAAGTTATCGCTGTATCAATTGGTGATAAATCTTGTCAAGAACAGCTACGTACTGCACTTGCTTTAGGCGCAGACCGTGCTATTCAAATTGAAACCAGTGAAAATTTAGATTCATTGAATATTGCTAAACTTTTACAAAAAATTGTTGAAGAAGAGCAACCTCAATTAGTTATCTTAGGTAAACAAGCCATTGATAGTGATAATAACCAAACAGGACAAATGTTAGGTGCACTAACTGGTATGGCGCAAGGTACCTTTGCCTCTGAAGTAAAAATTGAAGGCGATAAAGTGCATGTAACGCGTGAAGTTGACGGCGGTTTGCAAACTGTTGCACTAACATTACCGGCTATTGTAACAACAGATTTACGACTAAATGAACCTCGTTATGCTTCACTACCTAATATAATGAAAGCTAAACGCAAACCATTAGATGTTAAAAATGCTGCTGATTTCGGTATTGATTTAGCACCACGAACTAAGTTACTAAAAGTAACGCCACCAGCTGAGCGTAAAGCGGGTATTATTGTTGAAACAATTGATGAATTAGTAGAAAAATTGAAAAATGAAGCCAAGGTGATCTCATGAGTATTTTAGTATTTGCAGAACACGATAACAGTACATTAAAAACTGAAACACTTAAAACAGTTGCCGCAGCGCAAGCTATTGGTGGTGATATTACCTTATTAGTTGCTGGTTATAATTGCCAAAGTGTTGTTGATGCTGCCGCTAAAGTAAATGGCGTAAGTAAAGTTTTAGTTGCTGACAATGCTATTTATGAACATCAACTAGCAGAAAACGTGAGTTTATTAGTTGTTGAGTTAGCTAGCGATTATGAGCACATTATTGCAACTGCACTAACAACAGGCAAAAACTTTATGCCTCGCGTTGCTGCGTTATTAGATGTAACTCAAATTTCAGATATCATCGCTGTAGAAAGTAGTGATACCTTTGTTCGTCCCATTTATGCGGGCAATGCTATTGCCACAGTGCAAAGCTTAGACAACAAAAAAGTAATTACAGTACGTTCAACAGGCTTTGACGCCGTAGCAACTGATGGCAATGCAGAAGTTGTCGCACTAGATATTGTTACAGATGCAGGAACTTCAAGCCACGTAAGTGACGTATTAACTAAATCTGAACGTCCTGACTTAGGCGCTGCGAGCGTTATTATTTCTGGTGGTCGTGGCATGCAAAATGGCGACAACTTCAAATTACTTGACGGTATTGCAGACAAACTAGGCGCTGCTATTGGTGCTTCTCGTGCTGCTGTTGATGCAGGCTTTGTACCTAACGATATGCAAGTAGGTCAAACAGGTAAAATTGTTGCGCCTGATTTATACATCGCCGTTGGTATTAGTGGTGCAATTCAACATTTAGCGGGCATGAAAGATTCAAAAGTCATCGTCGCTATCAACAAAGATCCTGAAGCACCTATTTTCCAAGTTGCTGATTACGGTATTGTTGCTGATTTATTTGATGCGCTTCCAGAGCTTGAAAGTAAGCTATAAGTTTAACTTTTAATAAAACATTGGCCAGAAACCAGGACAAGATCGTGCTTTAAGCAATAACGTGATCTAATAGCCTCCTTTACACAGTATCACTGCATGGAGTAAATCCAGTGGACTTTCATTATCACAGGCGAGAAGTGAGGGTAAGAAAAATGAAAACGCTAGCGTATTAGAGATGTTAGATACATTGAATATCTTAGGGGCTATCGTCAGTGCAGACGCAATGATCACACAAAAGAAAATCGTGACTAAAATCGTAAAGAACGGCAGTTATGTATTATGTGTTATGTGTAATGTGTTAAAAATAATCCTAAATAACTAAATCGCAACCTATTTTCATAACGTAACACGAGAGCGAATGAAAATGTTGGCATGATTAGACGTTTTGTACTGAATTTATCATTACTTCACCCGAGTAAAATCAGTATGCGCAGGAAATTTAAGCGAGCAGCCAGAGTTAATGAATTTAGAATTGAAATTATTTCCAGTAAAAAAATGAATCAAGGTATGCGGTTTTTCTATAGTTAAATAAATTTTAATAAAACAATAAAGTTCATGTTGTGGATGATTAAAAGACAAAAACACAATCAAATTCAACTGATAATAATTTGGATAAAGGGCATTTATGAATTTTTTACTGAACGATGAGCAATTAGCCTTTCAAGATGCTGCTCGAAATTTCTCAACGGGAGAGATGAAGCCGTTTGCGAGTGAATGGGATGATAAAAAAATATTTCCTAAAGCTTTGTTTAAAAAAGCTGGTGAATTAGGATTTATGGCAATGTACTGCCCAGAAGATACGGGTGGTTTGAATTTATCGCGTTTAGATACTTCCATTATTTTAGAGGAATTAGCTGTAGGTTGCACTTCAACTGCAGCATTTATTTCTATCCATAATATGGCGAGTTGGATGATTTCAACTTGGGGAACCGAGTCAATCAAACAGCAATGGTGTAGTGATTTAGTGATGGGCGAAAAACTTGCTTCATATTGCTTAACTGAACCTGGCGCTGGCAGTGACGCTGGATCATTGCGCACTACTGCAAAAAAAGACGGTGATAATTACCTTCTTAACGGTAGCAAAATGTTTATCAGTGGTGCAGGTGAAACTGATGTATTGGTTGTTATGGCACGAACGGGTACTCAATCAGACGGCGCTAGAGGTATATCAGCTTTTGCAGTACCCGCTGACCTTCCTGGTGTTACGTATGGTAAAAATGAAGACAAAATGGGCTGGAACTCACAACCTACCCGCGCCATTAGTTTTGAAAATGCTGTATTGCCGGCAAATTGCTTATTAGGTGTTGAAGGTGAAGGTTTTAAAATTGCGATGAAAGGGTTGGACGGAGGTCGAATTAATATTGCTAGTTGTTCAATTGGCGCAGCACAGGCATGTGTTAACTTATCACAAGCTTATATGAATGAGCGTAAACAATTTGATAAACCATTAGCGGCATTTCAAGCCTTACAGTTTAAGCTAGCCGATATGGTGACAGAATTAGTTGCTGCACGGCAAATGATTCGATTAGCGGCAAGTAAAATAGATATAAATGATGCAGATAAATCTACTTATTGCGCGATGGCAAAGCGTTTTGCAACAGATGTTGGCTTTAATGTTTGTAACGAAGCACTGCAATTACACGGTGGTTACGGTTATATCAAAGAGTATCCTATCGAGCGATATATGCGCGATTCGCGTGTTCACCAAATTCTTGAAGGTACTAATGAAATTATGCGTGTGATTACGGCACGACGTATTTTAGAAGAGGGTGCAACCGATATTATTCGTTAGCACCGTATTATCAATTTAGGTTTCAATAATAGTTTATGGAGTTATCAATGAGTGATTTATTAAAAATAGAAAAACGCGGCCATGTTGCAATTATAACTTTCAACAACCCTCCTGCAAATACGTGGACACCCGAGAGCTTAAATTACTTAAAACAGCTGATAGCTGAGCTCAATCAAGATAAAAATAACTATTCACTTATTTTAACAAGCGAAAGTGAAAAATTTTTTAGCGCCGGCGCAGATCTCAAACAATTTAATCATGACGATAAAGGCTTATCTTTTGATTTTTCTGCCGCTTTTGGTAGTGCATTTGAAGCATTAACGAATTATCAAGGGGTTTCCATCGCGGCTATCACCGGCTTTGCTATGGGGGGTGGTTTAGAAGTCGCTTTGTCTTGTGATGTAAGAATATGTGAAGAACAAGCACAAATGGCATTACCTGAAGCAGCCGTTGGTTTATTGCCCTGCGGATTAGGTTCACAGCAATTATCATGGTTAATCGGTGAAGGTTGGGCTAAACGTATGATTTTATTAGGTGAGCGCATTAAAGCACCGCAAGCTGAAAAAATAGGACTTGTTTCTGAAGTTGTTGCGACGGGTACATCATTAGATCGAGCTTTAGTACTGGCAGAAAAAGTAGAAAGTCAATCACCTACATCAGTCACTTATTGTAAGTCACTCATTATGGAAGCGCGTAATGGCGACATCAGTTCAGCGTACACTAAAGAACGTGAACTCTTTGTAAAGTTATGGGATACACAAGATCAAAAGGAAGGTGTTAGTGCCTTTATTGAAAAACGTAAACCTCAGTGGAAGAATAGCTAATGACAAGCCCTGTACTATTTGAAGAGTTACTGGTTAAAAATGGCCAATTGATTGGTGTAATAACACTAAACAGTGAAAAGACTTTAAATGCATTAACGTTAGAAATGATTGACTTAATGTTAGAACAATTACAGCAATGGAACAGTAATGATAAAATAGCCGCTGTATTTATTCAGGGCGCTGGTGAAAAATCGTTTTGTGCTGGTGGTGATGTACAAGCTTTGTATCATTCATCAATTGAACAGCCTGGCGGACCATGTGAGTATGCCGAAACCTTTTTTGAACGAGAGTATCGCCTAGACTATTTACTACATAATTACACAAAACCAACCATTGCTTGGGGTCATGGTATTGTCATGGGTGGTGGCCTTGGTGTGTTTGCTGGTTGTTCTTATCGTATCGCCACAGAAAAAACACGTATTGCGATGCCAGAAGTTACCATTGCACTATTTCCAGATGTAGGGGGCAGTTACTTTTTAAATAAAATGCCCGGTTATTGCGGTAGATTTTTAGCACTTACAGGTGCATCAATAAATGCGGCTGACAGCTATTATGTTGATATTACCAACTACACAATTTGTCATGCGAGCAAAAATAAAGTAATCGATGAGCTACTTTCATTGGACTGCCCTGCTACCGACATTGATAATAAATTAACCAGTATTTTTAGCTATCATCATAACCTATCTATCTCTGACATTCCTGAGGGAAATTTACAGACTCATCAGGCGCTGATTAATGACTTATGTCAATGGGATGATATAGAAAAAATAGCTTTCAAATTTTCAGAACTCAACACAGATGACAAGTGGCTACAACGAGCAAAAAATGGTATTGCGACTGGCTCTCCTTTAGCTATTAAATGGATCTTTCATCAGCTGGCGTTATGCGAAAATTTAGAATTAAAAGAAGTTTTTCAACATGAAATTTCATTAGCAACAACTATTATTCGTCACACTGAGTTTGCAGAAGGAGTAAGGGCCTTATTAATTGATAAAGATCAAAATCCTAACTGGCAATATAAGAAACTACATGATGTAACAGATGACATTATAGCTCCATTCTTTGAAGCTCCTTGGCAACAGAACCCATTAACAGATTTATAGCTTTCACGTAAAAAACACATTATTTAATGAAGAAATTAAGAGGACAGTATTATGACTAAAAAAGTGGCTTTCATTGGTTTGGGAAATATGGGCAGTGGTATGGCTATCAACTTGGTTAAAGGAGGATTTAATGTACATGCTTATGATCTTTCTCAAACCGCACTAGCTAATGCTAAAAAAGGTGGCTGTACTATTTCTGAAACAGCGGATGAAGCGGTGATTGATTCCGATTACGTCATAAGTATGTTACCCAATGGTGCTATCGTTGAAAATTTATTTATAGGCGACTCTACAACTAATGGTTTAATCAATAATATACCTAAAAATGCCTTAATTATAGATTGTTCTACTATTGCACCTGAAAATTCTCGCCGGGTGGGTATTGCTGCAAAAGCAGCAGGTATTCGTTTTGTTGATGCGCCCGTTTCAGGTGGCGTTGCAGCTGCTAACGCAGGAACTTTAGCCTTTATGGTTGGAGGAGAAGAAGCTGACTTTACATCTTCGCAATCAGTCTTAAATACTATGGGTGCAAACGTATTCCATGCCGGTGACTTAGGAGCGGGACAAACAGCAAAAATTTGTAACAATATGCTATTAGCAATTCATATGGCAGGCACCGCTGAAGCTTTACAACTTGGTGTTGATAATGGTTTAGATCCTGTTGTACTTTCAGATATTATGTTGAAAAGTTCAGGTTGTAATTGGTCATTAGAAAAGTACAACCCTATGCCTGGCGTAATGCCAACTGTTCCCTCTTCAAATAACTATCAAGGAGGGTTCATGGTAGATCTAATGTTAAAAGATTTGGGATTAGCTATGGAAGCATCAATCAATAGTCGTTCTTCTATCCCTATGGGATCAACCGCTAGAAACTTATTTAACTTACATAAAAATTCATCTGGAGAGGAACAAGGTACAAAAGACTTTTCAAGTATTCAACGTTTTTACTCTAAAACTAGCGGCATTTAATATTTATTGTTTCAACAAAATTAATTTTTAGGTATTGAAGAATATTTGTTATAGGCTCTATTTTTTCATGAGAGTATATTTTTCAATCCGATATTGTCATATGTTTTTTAAAACAGAAACGTGAAGTACTAAACCGTTTTATAACTCGCTTCACGCCCTGAGCCTGAGATCAAGTTAAATTAACTTGAAATCAATGGAGAACCCCTATCTTTTAATGCGCGTAAGTACTGTGTTTCATTATAGGTTTTTCCATCTTGCCAGCACTTGTATACTATCCTAATCCATTTGAATGCTAGTGCTCGTATAGCCGCTTGGTGAGAGCTACCTTTCTCTCTTTGTTGTAGATAATATAAATTAGCCCAATAAGATTTCAAACGTGAATGGCTTGCCCATTCTATAAATGTTTGTCGTAAAAATGTTTAACACTGCCAGCGCCAATGAACCCAAGATTTTTGCCCACTTCTTTCAGTTACAGGTGCTATACCGGCATATTGTTGCACTTCTTGTGCTGATTTAAACCGGTCTCGTTGTTCCCCAAATGCGGCTAGTAACCGTGATGATAATGCAGCACCTGCGCCAGGTAAACTATTGAAAATAGGGGTGTCAGGCAGTTTATCCATGAGTTCTGATATCGACTTATTGTACTCTTGAATGCATTTCATTGAGTTAACTATCCGTTCGATATAGAAAGTTACTAGCATTGCATGGCTATCAATTACTGCTTTGTCATCCGTGAGTGGTTTGGCCTTTTTTATCAGAGATACTCGATGGTCAACTATTGTCGATTTATGAATACCATGGTCGTTGAAAAACTTTACTAAGGTTGATTTATGGGCTTTTTTAGC
This sequence comes from Colwellia sp. 20A7, assembly GCF_009832865.1. NCBI lineage: Bacteria > Pseudomonadati > Pseudomonadota > Gammaproteobacteria > Alteromonadales > Colwelliaceae > Colwellia > Colwellia sp. 20A7. The sequence continues at coordinate 1,692,264 of NZ_CP047130.1, forward strand.
TTGTTGAATGGTTGGCCAACGAGCAATAAAATCACAGAAAATATGGGTGTCTTTTTTACAAAACCATTCATTAGCTTGCGGGTAATACTGTTTGATTGCATTAATCATTTGATTAACCACTCGCTGTTTATCATCAACTACTTTTCTCCTATGCTCCACTAAAAACATCAATTTACGCATGTTGACACTTTGCTGGTTTAAAGGAGGAAAGTGATTTGGGTAACGAAGCATAAGCTCTAATGCAAACTCAGCATCAGTGGGATCATCTTTAGCTTTACTGGGTTTAAAAGCCGTTCGATATTTTGCAAGTGTAGTAGGGTTAATTGGTACAATAACAATGAAATCATACCGCTGTAGGGCATATACAATAGGTCCTTTTTTTAACTCAACGGCAACAGCAATGGGTGAGCCAAATCTTTTATGAAGTTCTTTTACCCATTTATCAATCGTGAGCTTACGGCAGCCTAGCTCAACTTCCCCTTTTTGATCTGTTTTAATGATCGCAACCAAATTACTAGGATGCAATCATGCCAAACCAAGATCAATTAACAACGGTCGTTACTGCTTTTGAGCACTGGCGTAGCAACAGAAGTGGTCGTCAAGTCACAACGCCCATCGCATTGCGTGAGCAAGCCGTAGCATTACTCAATCACTATTCTTCTAGCAAAATAACATCAGCATTAAGGATCAGTGGCGGCCAGCTCAAGCAATGGCGAAATACGCTTGAACCTGCTGAAAAAGCACCGCTATTTGTGCACCTTCCTATTTCACCACCGCCATTACTCACACAACCGCCCTTTACTGTTGAACTACGCTTTGCCCAAGGTAATGAAATGTCTTTATCTGGTGTTATTGATACTAACATCATCATTTCGCTCATTGGGGCAATGAAATCATGATCCATTTAACCGCTGACACCCACATATTAATCGCGATTGAACCCGCTGATTTTCGCCAGGGCATTGATGGTTTAGCCGCAACATGCCGTTATAAATTATCGGTCAACCCACGTTCGGGTACTGTGTTTGTCTTTATTAATCGCAATAAAACCATGGTGCGCGCATTATCGTATGATGGTACTGGCTTTTGGCTCATGACCAAGCGTTTATCTAAAGGAAAGTTTCAAAATTGGCCGTCATCAAACAAAAGTATTGAACAGATCATCGCGAAAAAACTGCGAAAACTATTGTGTGACAACGATCCATTATGGGAAAAAACGGATCCTCTTTACTGAGTAAAATCATTGAGATAAACACTTGATTTTTACTTTTATCGGATCATAATGCCTGCAAAATAAACCTGTACCAAACACTAAAACTCTGGACGTACCGTGAGCAAACCTTTTACCGACATTGATGGCAAAGCCCTTGAAGCGCTGATAGAGCGCGTGAACGAGGCCAAAGAAAACAATCTGGCCTTAAGCCCAGAGGATTATCAGTTATTACTTGATGCGTTATTGACCTTAGCCACCACGCAAACCCGCTTAGCGAATCATGATGTTACCGTGCATAAACTGCGAAAATTGTTAGGTATTGAAAAATCATCTGAAAAACTAGGCTCGGTGCTTAAGCAAACTAAAGCGTCATCGGGCAAGAAAAATAAAAAGCGTAGCAACGATAATGGTGAAGGTTTCACCCGGTTAAACCCACGATTATCGTTCATGGACTAGTTGACGTAAATAAAGGCGATACCTGTGTTGAGTGCTTAACCGGTAAGGTTTATAAAACCGAGCCAGGTAGCTTGCTACGTATCACCGGACAAAGTCCTTTCAAACCTGAGCAGCATGTCATGGAGCGTCTTCGTTGTAATACCTGCGGTGCTTATTTTACCGCACCACTGCCGGACGATGTCTTAACCGATGGCTTAAGTACTCAAAAATATGGTTATTCAGCACGTTCTTTAATGGCGATTTATAAATACTTTGCTGGACTGCCTTTTTATCGTCAAAGCAGTATTCAAAAATTACTGGGGTAAAAATCACCGCGTCAACGGTTTTTGACCAAGTAGAGCTTGTTTGTAATGCTATTTATCCCGTGTACCAATTGCTCTTCAATTTAGCGGCTGATGGTAAACACTACTATTTAGATGACACAACTAACCGTATTCTTGATGCGAAATCGGTGATAAAGAAAGCACGCAACAGTGAGAAAGTCATCACACGTACGGGCGTTTATACCTCAGGTGTTATCGCAACGCTGGCTGATAACCGTCATATTGTTTTATTTGAGACTAACATCGGGCACGCGGGAGAATTCATTGACAGTATTTTGCACAAGCGCAGTCAATCATGCACCAAACCACTCATCATGAGTGATGCGCTAGCGAGCAATCGGCCGACGGTACGTGAGGCGATAACGTCACTGTGTAATAGCCACGCAAGACGACAATTTGTAGATGTTATCAATCACTTTCCAATTGAGGTCGAGCATGTCCTCAAACGCTATGGTGAAATATGGGTCAATGATGACTATACGAAAGAAGAAAAGTTAACCCCGAGCGCAAGACTGGCCTATCATCAAACGCATTCAGCGCCCATCATGGAAGCCATAAAATTGTGGGGAGAAACGCATTTAGCCAATGAAACCGTTGAAGAAAACAGTGGCCTAGGCAAAGCTATTCGCTACTTTATCAAACATTATGTCGGACTGAGTTACTTTTGCAGTACTGAAGGAGTAAAAATCGACAATAATCGTATTGAAGCGATGCTCAAAATTGTGGTGAGAGACAGAAAAAACGCGATGTTCCACAAAACCTTACTGGGGGCAACGATTGGGGATGTCATTACCTCGGTCATCGCGACGGCAAGTGAGGCGGGTATTAATGTCTTTGACTACTTCACCACCTTACAACGAGAAAAAGAGCAGGTAAAAAAGACCCCTGAAGATTATTTACCCTGGAATTATCTCGCTAAAAATTCAATCACCTAAAAAAACCAAACACGATGATTTAGGCTTTACCGCCTAGGTCAAGCTGTACCTGAAAAAATCGTGATGTCACGCTACGCTGCCGTAAGCTCACCCCGTAACCAACTTCACTTAAGTAAAAACTAAGCTCATCAGTTTGCTTTCATAATATATCGGCCCCACAACTAATTTCACTTAAATAAAAACTAAGTAAGTATAAAAGTAAGCTCGTCAGTTCACTTTCATAATATATCGGCTCCCGCAACTAAATTCACTTAAGTACAAAATTAAGTATAAAAGTAAGCTCGTCAGTTCGCTTTCATAATATACGGCTCCCACAACCAATTTCACTTCAGTACCAAATTAAGTATAAAAGTAAGCTCGTTAGTTCGCTTTCATAATATACCGGCTCCCGTAACCAACTTCACTTAAGCAAAAACTAAGTAAGTATAAAACTAAGCTCGTCAGTTCGCTTTCATAATATATCGGCTCCCGTAACCAATTTCACTTAAGTACAAAATTAAGTATAAAGCTAAGCTCGTCAGTTCGCTTTCATAATATACCGGCTCCCATAACCAATTAAAAAATCTCTAAACCCCTCTAATTGAAAGCTTTATAGAAATATATAAAATAAGTATTAATATACCTATTTAGGTTTTATTTATTGATTTTTTTTTATTACGCTACGGGCGATTTGAAAAGCCAACAATAAATAACCTCAATTCTGGATAAGAAGATAAAAAATTGAACTAAATACCCACCTAGCGATCAGATCTTTCGACCAAGAAACGATTTGAAAGCAAATAAGGTGGGCAGATGGATAATTTAGTGGAAATATTTTGTGATGTCGATGATTTTTGTCATCAATTTTCACCTAAATGGGAAGCACAATTGCTATCAGACGGTACTCGCAAGCGTAGACGTAGTTCGAAAATGTCTACCAGCGAGCGAATGAGCATTATGATTGCATTTCATCAGTCAAATCATAGAGATTTCAAAAACTTCTATATTGGTTTAGTCCAACGATACTGGACTGATGATTTCCCAGAGCTGCTCAGCTACACTCGTTTCATCAATACAATGTCAGATCTTATTGTACCAATGTGTGCTTACTTTCAAACGGTGAAAGGTGAGCCAACAGGAATTGCATTTGTAGATTCTACAAGCCTAAAGGTATGTCACAATATCCGTATTCCACGTAACCGTGTATTTGCAGATACGGCTAAGCGAGGAAAAGGAACAATGGGCTGGTTTTTCGGCTTTAAGCTTCATCTATTGATTAATCATAAAGGTGAAATCCTTGCTTTGAATATTACGCCGGGCAATACAAATGACCGAACTCCAATACCTGACTTATGTAAAAATCTTACTGGTAAGCTATATGCAGATAAGGGATACATTGGAAAAAACTTGAGCCAGACATTAAAGGAATCAGATATTGACTTAGTGACGACCGTGCGAAAAAATATGAAAGCTAAAGTAATATCAGCCTTTGATCGGGCAATGCTATCAAAGAGATACATAATAGAGACAGTGAATGATCAACTTAAAAACATATCTCAAATAGAGCACAGCCGCCATCGTAGTGAAACAGGTTTTATGCTTAATGTAATTTCAGGAATAGTTGCTTATTGTTTAAAAAGACAAAAGCCGTGTATTAAGTTATCGGATAGGGAACAGTCCATTATGAGTGCTTAAAATGCCGCACCTTATCCAGATCTCAGGTTAAATATTAAAATATCATTGATAATCTTAGTGATAATGATTATTATTTGTATTGCCGCTTAGGAAGTGAATGCTCTCCACTAAATAAGTTACATCAAGTATGGAGCTCGGTGATTATGATTCAGGACCATAATCACTGAGTGACTACTTACCTAGTAGCTACTTATGTGGTAGCTAAGTTACGCAGTACATAATGTAATATGCCACCGTGTTGGTAATAACTAAATTCGTTTGGTGTATCAATTCGAATCTTCGCTTCAAATGAACGCTGATTGCCATCCTCATTTGTGACAAATACGGTTACTGTTTTTTGTCCGCTTTTCACCGCTGAAATACTAAATTTTTCTTCACCTGTGATATTTAATGAATCAGCACTATCATCAGACATAAATTGCAATGGCAATATGCCCATGCCAACTAAGTTTGAACGATGAATACGTTCATAGCTTTGAGCAATAACTGCTTTAACGCCCAATAATGCAGGTCCTTTGGCGGCCCAATCACGTGAGCTACCTGTACCGTATTCTTTACCAGCTAATACAATCGAAGCAATCTTCTGCTGTTGATATTGCATAGCGGCATCAAATACACTCATTTTTTCACCCGATGGCATCATTCGAGTCCAACAACCTTCGGTGCCCGGAGCTAACAAATTACGTAAACGCACATTAGCAAAGGTACCTCGCATCATTACTTCATGATTACCGCGCCTAGAGCCATAAGAGTTAAAATCTTTGACCGACACACCTTCCTGTTTTAAATACTCAGCTGCAGGACTATCTAGCGCAATTGAACCTGCAGGTGAAATATGATCTGTGGTGACACTATCGCCCAGTTTTAACAAGCATCGAGCATTTTCAATCGTTTTAATTTCCGGTATTTTGGCGCTAATATTAGCAAAAAATGGCGGTAATTTTACGTAAGTAGAGTCAGGCCAATCATATTTTTGGCTTTGGACTACTTCCATATTTTGCCAGTCTTTATTACCACTATAAACATCAGCATAACGGGAAATAAACATCGAACTGTCAATAACGTTTTTGATAACCTCTTTAATTTCCTGACTATCTGGCCATATGTCATGCAAATAAACGGGGTTGCCTGAGTCATCATCACCCAAAGAATCAGTGGTAATATCTATTTTCATATTACCTGCTAACGCATAGGCAACCACTAAAGGAGGGGAGGCTAGATAGTTAGCTTGTATTTCAGGATGAATACGTCCTTCAAAGTTGCGATTACCTGATAACACCGAGGTAACCGACAAATCGCCTTGATGAATTGCTTCACTAATTTCTAGAGGCAAAGGACCTGAATTACCAATACATGTGGTACAGCCATACCCCACAAGTTGAAAACCAAGGGCATCTAAGTCTTCATTTAAACCAGACTTATGGAGATAGTCTGTGACAACTTGAGAACCTGGCGCGAAGCTCGTTTTTACCCAAGGTTTAACGTTTAACCCACGCTGCCTAGCATTTCTGGCTAATAAACCCGCGGCAATTAATACCGACGGATTCGAGGTATTAGTACAGCTGGTAATCGCTGCAATCACTACCGAACCGTGTTTCAATATAAACTCTTCATCACCATATTTGCAGGGGATACCAGGATCTTCGTCACTTGCTGGTAATAACACTGAAGGTTGTCCGCCTTCACTTTCAAAGCCACTTTCATCTTTGTTCGAACTGGTTTTTTGTACGCCGTGTTGTAACGTTAACCAGTCTTGATAGGCCGCACCAGCATGGTCTAGTGAAATTCTGTCTTGTGGGCGCTTTGGACCGGCAATTGAAGGCACCACTGTATCTAATTGCAGGGATAATCGACTGTTATACACCGCATTATCTTGAGACTCAGTACCCCACATACCCATTGTTTTTAAATATAGCTTTATGCGCTCAATATGTTCGCTGTCACGTCCTGTTAATTGCAAATAGTCGATGGTTTGATTATCGATAGGAAAAATACCGCAAGTAGCTCCGTATTCTGGTGCCATGTTGGCAATAGTTGCTCTGTCGGCTAAGGTCAGTTCATTCACTCCAGAGCCAAAAAATTCAACAAATTTCCCCACTACACCGGCAGCACGCAATTGTTCGGTTACTGTCAATACTAAATCAGTAGCGGTAGTACCCGAAGGTAACTTACCTTTTAATTCAAAACCGACTATTTCTGGTAATAACATAGTAACCGGTTGGCCTAACATCGCCGCTTCAGCTTCTATACCGCCAACTCCCCAGCCTAAAACGCCTAGGCCGTTAATCATGGTGGTATGGGAGTCGGTGCCAACTAAAGTATCAGGGTACAGTAAATTATTTTCATCTGTTTTTTTAAAGACAACTCGCGCCAAATATTCGAGATTAACCTGATGGACTATGCCACGACCTGGAGGTACTACTTTAAAATTATCGAAACTTTGCTGACCCCAGCGTAAAAACTGATAGCGTTCTTTATTACGTTGAAACTCAATGGCTGTGTTTTGTTCCATGGCATCGGCTTTACCGAAGACATCGACCATCACAGAATGATCAATAACCAACTCGACCGGGTTTAACGGATTTATTTTGTCTGCTGAGCCGCCCATTTTTACGATGGCATCGCGCATAGCTGCTAAATCAACTACGGCAGGAACTCCTGTGAAATCTTGTAAAACTACACGAGAAGGCACAAAGGAAATTTCAGTATCTTGCCAGTTATCTACATCCCACTTGGCTAAGGTTTCAATATCACCTTGCTGTACAAAATCATGTTCAGCATGTCGCAATAAATTTTCTAACAGAATTTTTGCTGCGAAAGGTAAACGTGAAATATCATATTTTTCTGCCAAACTATCAAAACTATAGTAGTGGCAAGTTTCACCGTTAATTTCAAGTGGCTTCAAAGATTGTATTGATTTGGTCATTAATCGTTACCTCCATTAAAAAGTGTCTTTATAGATCAAACTAAAGCTTAGTAAATCTACATTAACATACAAGAGTATTTGTTGCCTGTTAGTGAACAACTGCTTTAAATATATACTCGTGCTTTAGTTATATACTGTTTTAGAAAGCCTTAGCGATTCATAACTAAATTCACTTTGTTATTGGGTATTCAACATAGCACCGAGTTGGAAAGAAATTTAATAAATTATCAAAACTGTCCATTAACGCACCGAGTATCACTATTGTCATCTTTGCAGTGCGCTTTAGGTAAAGTAATGCGCGAGAGCGTGATAGCCCTGCTTAATATGATTAATTAATAATGTTATTTTCTCTGGCTTGTATCGTGTATATGGGTAAACAGCAAAAACACCTAACGAACGCGCTTTATAATCATGTAGTACATTAACAAGTAAGCCTGTTTGTAACTCTTCATAAACACTACATTTAGGTACATAAATAATCCCAATATCGTTTAACGCCGCTTTTTTTAACGAATAAGCATTATTTGAAGACATACTGCCTTTTACGAGTATTGATTTTTGCTCGCCATTGTCATCAAAGCGCCACTCATTACTACCATTTGCTTGCAGATCGTAACAAAGGCAATTATGGCGTTTCAGATCTTCAATTGTATTTAATGCTTCATTCGCTTTTAAGTACTCGGGTGATGCACATACAACCCACTTAGACTCCAATAAATGCACAGCTATAAGGGAAGAATCCTCTAGTACAGCTGTTCTAATAGCTAAATCAACACCATCTTCAACTAAATCAACTAGCTTATTTTCAAGTCTTAATTCAATGGTGATTTTTGGGTAGGTTTTGCAAAAACTTGATACTAACTCTGCCAGTAATAACTCGCCTGAAATGGTCGGTACAGACATTGTAATATGACCAGAAACTTCTTTAGATAACTCGTTAACCGCGGTAAAAGCATCATTTGCTTGCTGGTTAATACCTTTTGCATGTTTATAAAGTAATTTACCTGCGTCAGTAAGACTAAGTTTTCTTGTGGTTCTATAAAGTAACTGTGTATTTAACTGTTTTTCTAGTGCCGATATTTTTTTACTAACAACGGTTTTGGATAAACCTGTTTTTTGAGCTGCCAGACTGAAAGACTTCTCTTCTACTACTACAGCAAAAATAGCTAACTCAGACGCACCGTTCATATACAACTCATTATGCTTAAAATGGAAATAGTTTGTTCTTCTATTGCAAATATACACCTAAACATCAAAAGAGTATATTGCTTATATCGTAGCTAATATGATGGATAATTAAATAATTGCACCATCCCTATATTTTTGAATGTAACTATAGGCTACAAAAAACGTATTGATAAATACGCTTTTATAAATCACATAGGGCTACAACAGTCATTATGTTTATTTCTTAGTTAATAGCTTACATCTGGATATGATATTTATATTCAAAATCACCTTCGTAGAATAAGGGCGAGTAAATGTCTGACAAAAATAATTACACTGACGCGAGTCAATCAAATACGATTGAATGTTTAAATATTTCCGAGAAGAGAGTTGGGCTATTTGTTACCTGTTTGGTAAATACAATGCGTCCTTCAGTTGGTTTTGCTTCAATCACTCTACTTGAGCAAGCAGGATGTACCGTTGAAGTGCCAACCGCTCAGTCGTGTTGTGGACAACCCGCATTCAATTCAGGTGATGATGAAGGAACACGTCAAATTGCTTATCAAATTATTGAGCAGTTTGAAGAATTTGATTATGTTGTTTTGCCTTCGGGTTCATGTGCATCAATGATCAAAAATAATTTTATAGAAGTGTTTAAAGAGCAGCCAGAATGGCAAGCAAGAGCTCAGCATTTAGCCGATAGAACTCATGAGTTACTTTCTTTTTTAGTCGATGTATGTCATTTCACCCCTAAGGGTATTGAGCTTGATGGTACCTTTACTTATCACGATAGTTGCTCTGGCTACCGCTCGCTTAATGTTTACGAACAGCCGAGAGCAATGCTAGCAAAGGTGAAAGGTTTAGAATCTAAACCATTAAATGGTCATTCTGAATGTTGTGGTTTTGGCGGAACATTTTGTGTTAAATACTCAGACATTTCGAATGCCATTGTTAGCGAAAAAGTAGAGAATGTTGTTGCTGCCGATGCTGATTATCTTCTTGGTGGCGATATGGGCTGTTTAATGAACATAGCCGGTAAACTTAACAGAGAAGGCAATAAAAAAATAACAGCATTGCATACGGCTGAAGTTTTGGCTGGTTTAGCGCCAAAGATTTTAGGAGCTAACGATGCAAGCTAATAAACCTGAAAACTTCGCTCAAAATGTTACTGAGGCTTTAGCGCAACCTGATTTGAAAATGATCATCAGACGCACAACCGACAAAGCAGAAGCAAAACGTTCTGATGCCATTGCAAACTTTCCTGAGTTTGAAAAGGCGAGAACGCAGGGACAAAAAGTTAAAGACCATACCATTAAGTATATGGATCATTATTTAGCTGAATTTGAAAAGAATGCGCTAGCTCAAGGAACTATTGTTCATTGGGCGAGTACTGCTGAAGAAGCTTCAAAAATTGTGTTAGATATATGTCGCGAGCACAAAGCAAAAAAAGTGACTCGCAGTAAATCAATGTTGGGTGAAGAAATTGGCTTAACCCATGCTTTTGATAATTCAGACATGGAGCGAATTGAAACCGATCTTGCCGAACATATCATTCAACTTGCAGGCGATCCGCCATCTCATATCATTTGGCCAGCTATGCACAGAAGTAGGGAAGACGTTGTTAAGCTTTTTAGAGAGTTTCATACTGACCCAACTTACTCTGAAGAAATTACCGATTTGGTAAGAAGTGCTCGACGAGATTTACGTACTAAGTTTTTAACATCTGATATTGGTATTAGTGGCTCTAATTTCTTACTTGCCGACAGTGGCTCAACTTGTACGGTAACTAACGAAGGTAATGCTGAACTTACAATCACGCCACCTAAAGTACATATAGTGACTGCTGGTATAGAAAAGCTCGTACCATCAATGGCACATGCTATTCCTTTATTACGTTTATTAACGCGCTCCGCTACGGGTGCAGATATAACGCAATATATAACTTTTCATAATGGTCCAAAAAGAAAGAACGATGCAGATGGACCCCAAGAATGTCACATTGTATTAGTGGATAACGGCCGAACAAAAATGCTGGCAGAAGGCATGGAAGAAATGCTGCGCTGTATTCGCTGTGGAGCTTGTATGAATCATTGTGTGGTATACAAACATATTGGCGGACATGCTTATGGCTCTGTATATCCTGGGCCTATGGGCTCGGTACTTACGCCTCATTTACAAAGCCTTGAAGTCGCCAATAAGCAAACTCATGCTTGTACCATGAACGGCCGTTGTGAAGATGTTTGTCCTGTTAATATTCCTCTGCCTAAATTATTACGCTCGCTGCGCGCACAATCGTGGGAGAAAAAGTATGAACCTTTAACCAATCGCTTTGTTGTTAAATTTTTCGGTGTTCTAGCTAAAAGACCTCAACTGTTTCAACTGTTCTCATCTTGCAGTCTTATTTTTATGAAAGCCTTCAGTCGTAATGGCTGGATCAAATACATGCCATTTACCTCAGGTTGGACACGCAACCGAGACTTGATTGAACCAGAAACAACAACGTTTATGCATCAATATAAAAAAATGAAAAAATCGAATAGTGGTGGATCGTAAATCATGAATAAACAAATAAGTGATATGAGCAGAGAAAAAATATTTAGTGCTATTCAAGCTGCAAAACCAACAGTTACAGCCGATGTTAAAACTATTGAAGATGAAGCGCTTGAGCTTTTAAAAGAAAGTGAATTTGCGCGTCCTCAATTAATGTCTGCAGACGCTACAGAAGCGTTAATGTTAAGAATTGAAGCAGGTTTAGTAATTGGTACAACATGCGAGAAAATTTCAACGCTTGATACTTTACCTAATGCAGTTAAAAAGTTTTTTGATGTAAATGATTTACCGCCTGAACTTAAAGTGCAAGGTGTTGAACAACTCAATACGTTGGATTGGGAAGGCATTACGATAGACGTAGATATTGAAAAAGATAACACAGTAGGGCTATGTTTGGCTGAATATGGTGTTGCGGAAACGGGCTCATTTGTTGCTCACTCAAGCCCTGAAATGCCCATTTTATTGAATTTTCTTTCGTTATATTTAATTGCTGTTATTCCTAAGTCAAAAATACTTCACTACATGGATGACTACGCGCTTATCGCAAATGAAATTGCTAAGAAAAAACAAACGCCACGAAATATGTGTTTAATATCAGGCGTTAGTGGTACAACAGATATTGAAGGTGTGTTAGTGAAAGGTGCTCACGGACCTGAAGTTTTGCATATTATTATTGTTGAAGATGAGTAAAATCAGATTGAATAATGTGAGTTATTATTTGTTGATGGCTACCTCATTTGCTTCTTGCTGGAAATAAGTCAGTTACTGATATTTGACGATAAAAATATTTAGGCAAAAGGGAGGCGATAAATAATATAATTTATGAGGCAAGATAAAGAATATTTATAGTTTCAGTCTAATTATTGTACAGTGGTGACTGACTAGATCTAAATAGTGATAAAAGCTTAAAGAACTGGCCGAAATGAAAGGATGTTGAACTATTTAATACTTTTATAAAATTTTAGCTTACTTTATCAGTATGATATCTCAACATTGGAAACTCAATAAGCAATAATTAGAGCACGTTTTTCTGAACATTAAGCCGTATAATAAAAAATTATTACGAAGTTAATTTAATAAAGTAAGTTTTAAGGTAAATATCATTTGAATATTAAATATGTAGTAAGTTTTTTTTGTTTTTTATTTTTATCTGTTACTTCAGTACAGTCAGCTGAAGTTAGTGGACATGATTTCCAGAAAAAAGCGCCTATTTCAAATCAAACCTGTACTTCATGCCATGCTCAGTCAGAGCAAGAGTGGGGACATTCTGATCACGCAAAAGCTATGTCTGTTGCTGATAGCACAACGGTAGTTGGTGATTTTTCAGGTGTAGATATTGAGCATTATGGTCAAAAAGCTCACTTCTTTATTAAAGATAACCATTATCAAGTCACTGTTTCTTATGACGATAACGTTGACACGTACCCAATAAAATATACTTTTGGCTATACGCCATTACAACAATATTTAGTTGAAACTGCGCCAGGAAAGCTACACGTACTGCCTTTTGCTTGGGATGCTAGAGATAAAGAACAAGGTGGACAGCGTTGGTATCACAACTATAGTCATGAAGAAATTCGTCCAGAAGATAGACTACATTGGCGTCAGCCTTTACAAAATTGGAACGGCATGTGCGCAGATTGTCATTCGGATGGGCTGGTTAGAAACTATGATGGTCAAGATAACACCTTCAAAACTGAATTTGATAACATCAATGTAGGTTGCTTATCTTGCCATGGTGATATGACCGACCATATGAAAACACCAAAGAAAGCAGAGGTACGTGATAGCGTTACATCAATCAATCATCCTACAGGTCGATGGTTACGAAGCATAGGCGATAAAACAGCTCATTGGGAAGGTGGCGAACGTAATAACGATTTTATGGACAATTGTTTTGCGTGTCATTCACTTAGAGCCCCATTAATCGACGGCTTTAAAGCAAACACCCCATTTTTAGATCAATTTACACCTAATTTTACCGCTAGCCCTAACTATTATGCTGATGGTCAAATTAAAGAAGAAGTATATGTTTATGGCTCTTTTTTACAAAGTAAAATGTATAAAGAAGGTGTTAATTGTTTAGATTGTCATGATAAACATACGATGAAACTAAAAGTTGAGGGTAATGGTTTATGTTTACAATGTCATGGCGGTGAAGTTTATAATGTTAAAAAACATCATCAACATGAAGAAAGCTCAACAGGTGCTCAATGTGTAAATTGTCACATGCCTGAAACTACCTATATGGGCGTTGATGATAGAAGAGATCATAGCTTCAAAATTCCTCGTCCTCATTTATCTGAAACGTTCGACACGCCTAACGCTTGTGTACAATGCCATGAAGACAAGTCTAACGAATGGGCAAGTACTAGTTTAGAAAAGTGGCACGGTAAGCCTAAAGCTATTCTCTCAAGTAAGCATTTGTTGATGATTTTAAATAGCGGACAAGGTATTTCGTTAGTGCAGCATTTGTCTATTATGGCTGATGAGCAACTTGATATTATGAGCCGAGCTTCTGCTATTCAATTACTAAGTTACACCACAACTACAATTAGTGTAGCTGAGTTGGAGCCGTACTTATCTCATAAGGAAGCATTAATAAGGTTAAGTGCTGCAAGTGTTGCAACTTTATTGTCACCATCGGACAGAGTTAATCAACTAAGTCCTTTATTAAAAGATAAATATAAGTCGATAAGAGTTGCGGCTGCTCGTAGCCTATTGTCTGGTGATGTACTTTTTCTTAATAAAACCCTTTTTGATAAGGCATTTAAAGAGTTAATTATTTCTAATGATGTTAATAGTTGGCGTGGTGAAGGCATGGCAAATAAAGGCATATTAGCGCTAGAAATGAATAGAAAAACAGAGGCTGAAGAGGCCTTCAAAAAGGCGATTAAAATAGAGCCTTATTTTGATACGGGCTATATCAACTTAGCTGATATATATCGCTCTCAACAGAAGACATTTCAAGTAGCGTCAGTACTTTCAAAAGGTATTAAACTCAACCCTAAGTCAGCTGCTTTACATTATTCCTATGGATTACACTTTGTTCGTCAAAAACGCTTAGACAAAGGATTACCTCTGTTTGAAAAATCTATGCAGCTTATGCCAAGTAACCCAGAATATGCTTATACTTATATTCTCGCATTAGATGGTGCAGGACAAAGTCAGGATGCATTAGTTAAGCTAAAAGCATTATTTCCAAACTACCAAAATAATTCACAGCTTAAAGAGCTAGGTTTGTATCTATCACAGAAGCTTAATTCGAGAGCTGATTATAATTGGTTTATTAATAATTAATAATCGCCTATAGATTTTTTGAGAGGCGCACAATATGTTTCGCCTCAAGTTTACAACTAGTATTCAAAAAGTCTAATTCAATTCAGTAAGCTAGCAAAATAAAAGTATGGCATGATAAACAACAGAAATAACTTGCCATTGTAGTAAATAAGCTAATAAATGCATTATGGTTATATTTATCCTATATACCACTGGTAATTTTTGGTCATAAGACTATGCTTGAATTTCATTCTTGAATTATTTAATGGAGTACGACTTATGGGATCTGATAATACCGATAGAAATAAACCAGGGATAGCCAATTTTGCGGCCTTAAAAACCGCTATAGTTAATGGTGAAGACCAACTGGTAAAAGAGTTACTACCAAACGAACCTATGCTTGATATTGAAAAAAGCTATCTTATTGACTTAGCACAATTAAACAAAAGCCATACGATCATCAAATTACTTGAAGAGATCCCCGTAAAGAAATAGCTTTTTTTATTTGAGCTGTTAAGGGGAGGCTAGCGGTTAAATAACTCAAACTTTGCTATAGCTCTATCTGTTTCAATTACATGATTTACCTTCAACAAACCAACGTAAATCATGTGATGACGTGGTTTAATTGATTCGACTACCCCAGTTAAGGAATAATGAACTTAATCGGAGAATGAAAATGACAACACGTAAAAAATATTCCAAGGAATTTAAACTTGATGCTATCTCTTTAGTCAGAGATCAAAACATTAGTATTTCTGAAGCTAGCAGGAATCTAGGGATTGGAAATCAAATGCTCGGCCGCTGGATCAAAGAAGCTGAAAATGAAGATGGTCAAGCTTTTCGAGGTAATGGAAAACTGACACCCGATCAAGAAGAAAATCGTCAATTAAAAGCGCAAGTCAAACGCCTAGAAATGGAGCGCGATATATTAAAAAAAGCGACGGTCTTCTTTGCAAAAGAAACGAAGTAAAATATTCGTTTATTACCCATCATAAGAAGATCTGGTCGGTGGTATTAATGTGCCGCGTATTGGGTGTGAAAACTAATAATTATTATAGTTATCAGAAACGTAATACAAATAAAACAAATGATGCAACACATCAAGAAATGATTGAGTTAGTAAAGGATATAGCCAAATTCAGTGACAATACTTATGGCGAAAGGCGTATTAAAGCGGTACTGAATGCTTTGAGTTTTTCCTATCAGTCGATGGAAAGTAGCCAAATTAATGAAAGAGGCAAATGTTTGGGTTCGCTATAAAAAGAAATATAAAGTCACTACTAATAGTGATCATAATAAGCCACTTTATAAAAATGAACTTGAACAAAACTTTACCACAGAGCAAGCAAATCAAGCATTTGTCGGTGATATTACTTACATTTGGACAGCAGAAGGTTGGCTCTATTTAGCCGTTGTTATTGACTTGTACTCTCGTAAAGTTGTTGGTTGGAGCATGGGGTCGAGAATGAAAGCTCAACTTGTCTGTGATGCACTAACAATGGCTATTTGGCAAAGAAGCCCTGAGAAAGGACTTATTGTTCATTCCGATCAAGGTGTTCAATACGCAAGCCACCAGTATAGACAATTACTCAATAACAATGGCTTTATTGGTAGTATGAGTAAGAAGGGTTGCTGTTGGGATAATGCCGTTGCCGAAAGCTTCTTTGGCAGCCTAAAGCAAGAGCGTGTCCACTGGAAAAATTATGAAACACGCTATGAAGCTCAACAAGATATAATGAATTACATAACCATGTGGTACAACAGTAACCGACTACACTCTTACTTAGGGTATCAAAGCCCTAATGATTTTGAATTGAAAATTAATGAGTTAGAAAAAGTAGCTTAACTAGGGTGTCTGAATTTACTTGACCAGGTCATGAGTTAGCTAACTAAAGAGTGATATTTTAGGGGAGAGCACAACTATAATATAATTCACCTTCAATAATTCTCATCAAATTAAACACAAGCTACTACGCTTGTTCATATTCTAAACTTACCTTGCTGGCTTTACATTATTTTATTATTATCTTTAGTATTAAGTTATACATTTTCACTAGGGTGAATGCATAACTTCAGTTATGATCTTTTTCAATTAACTTATTATAAATATTTGAGGTATTAATGTTAGGTACAGCTTGTTCAGCTTCGGCAACAAAAGTAATGATGTTAGGTTGCGGAGAATTAGGTAAAGAAGTGGTTATTGAGTTACAACGCTTAGGTGTTGAAGTTATTGGTGTTGATCGCTATGCCAATGCGCCTGGTATGCAAGTAGCTCATCGAAGCTATGTTGTTAACATGCTTGATGGTGATGCGCTACGCGCATTAGTTGAAAAAGAGCGTCCTCATTTTATTGTTCCTGAGATTGAAGCTATTGCTACAGACACTTTAGCTGAGCTTGAGCAAGAAGGCTTCAATGTTGTGCCAAGTGCTAGAGCAACACAATTAACAATGAACAGAGAAGGTATTCGATGTTTAGCGGCTGAAACGTTAGGGCTAGCTACTTCAGCATATATATTTGCTGCTACGTATGAAGAGTTTACCGCCGGTATTGAACAAATAGGCATACCGTGTGTTGTTAAACCTATTATGAGTTCGTCGGGTAAAGGTCAATCACTAATTCGCTCAAATGATGATATTGAAACTGCTTGGAAATATGCACAAGAAGGCGGTCGTGCTGGTAAAGGTAAAGTTATCATCGAAGGTTTTGTTGATTTTGATTATGAAATAACGTTATTAACGATTAATGCTAAAGATGGCATACATTATTGTGCTCCTATTGGTCATCGTCAAGAAGACGGCGATTATCGTGAGTCATGGCAGCCAGCCGTTATGTCTGATTTAGCTATTGAAAAAGCACAACAAATGGCTAAAAGTGTCGTTGAAGCTTTAGGTGGTCGCGGTTTATTTGGTGTTGAGCTATTTATTAAAGGTGATAAGGTTATTTTTAGTGAAGTATCACCACGCCCACATGATACCGGATTAGTTACTCTTATTTCACAAGATTTATCTGAATTTGCTTTGCATGCTCGTGCGATTTTAGGCTTGCCTATTCATCAAATAGAGCAGTATGGCCCAAGTGCTTCAGCGGTTATTTTGCGAGAAGGTACCTCAAAAGATATTCGTTTTTCAGGTCTTGAAGATGCATTAGCTCAGCCTCAAACACAAGTTCGTCTATTTGGTAAACCTGAAATTGATGGACGACGTCGCTTAGGTGTTATTTTAAAGCGTGCAGAATCTATTGAAAAAGCTATTGAGATAGCAGTGGATACTGCAACTAAGGTTAAAGTAGACTTTTAAAGTAAAGCGCTATAATTCTCTTAATATTTACCGTTATTTTATCAGCGATGAATTTAATGAGAATAACGATATTCTGATAGGGTAATGTTTATATGAATGGCTAGAAAGCTTGCTATTCTTGAACATTATCTCTATCTCTATCTCTATCTCTATCTCTATCTCTGATGCCTGATGTTTATGTTAGAGTCATTGCTGTACCCTAAATAATTCCAATGGGTTACATCTTTATCGATGAGTGAGCTAGGGCATTAAAATAATATTTTGTTATTTTTAATACATATCTTCAAAATTTGGAATCGCCTGTTCCCAAACTGGTGTTTCTTTGCCAATATATTCACGTACCGCATCAAAAAATAACCTTGTTCTAACAGGAAGATCTCGGTGGGGATAATAGGCATAAATTGCCCCGAACTGTATTAGTTTTATATTAGTCAATAAAGGAACTAATTCTCCCTCCATTATTTCGTTAGCGAGTATAAAAGCAGGCGCAATAATAAAAGTAGTACCTGAAAGTGTTTTCATCAGTAGTACTTCAGGATCATTAGCTCTATATACACTTTTAAGTTTCTGTTCTTGTAGCTTATCGTGTTCATCATAATACTGCACACGGTCAATTCTATAAGATGCACCAGCATAGGTCGCTGCGGGTAGTTTAGCTAAATCCTCCATGGTATTAGGCATACCATAATTTTTAATAAACTCGGGTGTTGCCAGTATTAATAAACGATTTCGAGCAATTTGGCGGGCAATTAGTGACGAATCTTTGGGCTCGCCTACGCGAAAAGCTAAATCAAACCCTTCTGAGACAATATCCATTAAGCGATCACTTAAATTCAATTCAACTTCTACTTGTGGAAAACGCTTTTGAAAATCATTAATCACTGGTTGTAAGTAACGCTTACCAAATAAAGTACTTGAGGTAATTCTAAGTAACCCTTGTGGCTCTAAATGAAAGTTCTCTGCAATACGTACTGTGTCACCGAGTAGCGTTCGTAATTCTGTTGCTTTTTTTATCATTTCAGAGCCAGCAGCGGTTAATGAGAATGAACGTGTGGTCCTATTAAGTAGTCTTACGCCTAACTCATCTTCTAAACGGTTAATTTGTTTGGAAATAACGGAACGATCTATATTGCGTATTTCAGCTGCTCTGATAAAAGAACCTTGCTCTACCACTTCAAGTAACATTAATAATCGACTCGTTGTGTCCATTAGTTATCCCCACTGATTATCACGATTTAACTCTATTGTTGCCATTTTGGCACTAATCAAATGTAAAAACTATTCTTTTTGTCACTAAACAAATTACATAAAATTGCGGCCACATCACCATAGGAGTTAACATGAACAAACATCTAATCTCAATAGTTATTACTATTGCTATCTTAACACTAGCCGGTTGCTCACCAGAGCCGAACGCACAAAAACAACAGGCGCCATTACAATCGATTGATGTTGCAAACGTTATTGTTAAACCTGTACAAAATTGGCACACCTATACCACACGCTTAGAAGCACCTGAACAAGTGGCTTTAAAGCCACGTGTGTCTGGTGTTATAGAGCATATCGCCTTTAATGAAGGTGAAAAAGTTAAACAGGGTGATCTACTTTTTCAATTAGATGACCGTCCTTTCTTGGCTATCGTTGCTAGTTTAGAAGCGCAAAAAGATAGTGCTGAAGCGGCATTAGAGCAAGCAAAAAGCGAAGAAAAACGCGCTATACGCTTAACTGAACGTAAAGCTATATCAACAGAGCAAGCTGAATCACGTACATCAACCTTACGTCAACGCCAAGCACAACTTGATGCTTTACAGGCACAGTTAATCGCTGCAAAACTTGAATTAGAGTTTACCGCTATTCGTTCGCCAATTGATGGAATAATCTCTCGTGCCAGTATTACTAAAGGTAATAACGTTATTGCAGGACAAAGTGTGCTTACAAGTATTGTGTCAGATAAAGCAATGTATGCTTATTTTGACGTAGATGAGCGTACATGGAATAGATCATTTTCTGATGTTACCGCTACTGATAAACAGCAAGTTGTCATGCAAAAAGTTGGACAGGATGATTTTGCCTTTAAAGGTCACATTGATTTTATTGATAATCAGATTGACTCAGCAACAGGCACGTTACGTGTAAGAGCTGTATTTAACGAAAATCAAAGTCAACTTAGAGCCGGTTCATTTGCTCGCATTAAATTAGCGGCTAATGGTATAAGTGATAAAATTATTGTGCCTGATCGCGCTATTGGTACTGATTTAAAAAACCGTTTTGTTTTAACGGTAGGCGAAAACAATATTCTAGAATATAAAGCAATACAAGTCGGTGAACTTTACGGCAGCTACAGAGCGATTAACGCTGGTTTAGTTGCAACTGATGTTATTGCCGTGAATGGTCCTGCTCGAGTTGGTCCAGGTATGCCTATTTCCCCAAACACTATAATACTTGATAGTACAGGTGTTACTTTTACTTTATTACCTATTGCTGATGCCAATTTAACGGCACAGCTAACGTCACAAGAGTAAGAATTAACAATGAAATTTTCCCACTTTTTTATACAAAGACCTATTTTCGCAGCGGTCTTGTCTATGTTAATTCTAATTGCCGGCAGTATTTCGCTTTTTCAATTACCTGTTAGTGAATATCCTGGAGTAGTGCCGCCAACGGTTGTTGTTACAGCAAGTTACCCTGGTGCTAATCCGTCAGTTATTGCGCAAACTGTTGCAACGCCACTTGAGCAAGAAATAAATGGTATTGAGAACATGTTGTACATGTCATCTCAAGCGACAAGTGATGGCCGAATGAGTTTAACGGTAACCTTTGCACTGGGTACTGATCTTGATAGAGCTCAAGTACAAGTACAAAATAGTGTTAATAGTGCATTATCTCGTTTGCCTGAAGAAGTACAACGACTAGGTGTTGTTGCTGAAAAATCGACACCTGATTTAACGATGGTTGTGCATCTATTTTCACCAGAGAAAACTCACGACACGGCTTATTTGTCTAACTACGCAGATCTTTATATTAAAGACCAAATTGCCCGTTTAGCGGGTGTTGGTGATGTTAGATTGTTTGGCGGTGGTCAATTTTCAATGCGCGTTTGGCTTAATCCTGATGCTTTAGCTTCACGACAAATAACTGCATCGGACGTTATCAGTGCGTTACGTTCACAAAACCAGCAAGTTGCAGCGGGCAGCTTAGGCTCTCAACCTGCAGCTAATGATAGCCAATTTCAAATATTATTAAATGTTAAAGGTCGACTTGATAACGTTGAAGAATTTGAACAAGTGATCATTAAGGTAGGCGATGAAGGTCAACTTACACGTTTACAAGATGTAGCACGTGTTGAATTAGGACAAGATTCTTATTCTTTGCGCGCTATGTTAGATAGTCAACCTGCACTTGCTATCCCAGTGTTCCAACGTCCAGGCTCTAATGCTATTGAATTGTCAGATCAAGTACGTGAAACTATGGCGCGCTTATCTCAAGATTTCCCTGCGGGCGTTGAATACGATATTGTTTATGATCCAACTATTTTTGTACGTGACTCTATCGACGCGGTTATTACAACGTTAATTGAAGCGATAGTGCTTGTTGTGATTGTAGTGATACTCTTTTTACAAACATGGCGTGCGTCAATTATTCCATTAATTGCAGTACCTGTTTCATTAATAGGTACCTTTGCTGTGATGCATTGGCTTGGTGTTTCTATCAATACCTTATCTTTATTCGGTTTAGTACTCGCCATAGGGATTGTGGTGGATGATGCCATTGTCGTTGTTGAAAACGTTGAACGTAATATTGAAACAGGTTTATCTCCGTTGGAAGCGACAAAAGTTGCAATGACCGAAGTAACTGGGCCTATTATTGCAATTGCTTTAGTGCTTAGTGCTGTATTCATTCCCACAGCATTTATTAGTGGTGTATCAGGTCAGTTTTATAAACAATTTGCGCTAACTATTACTATATCAACGATCATTTCCGCCTTTAATTCATTAACGTTATCGCCAGCATTAGCCGCTATATTGTTAAAGTCACATGACAGCAAACCAGACAGGTTAACGCGAATATTAAATAAACTGTTTGGTGCTTGGTTATTTGCTCCTTTTAATCGCCTTTTTGATCGTGCGAGTAAACGATATCAAAAAATAGTTAAAAAATTAATGCGCATGAGCGTTATTGCGATTGCCGGTTATATTATTCTGGTTGGTGGCACTGTGCAGTTATTCAATACAGTGCCGGGTGGTTTTATTCCTGCACAAGATAAACAGTATTTAGTGGGCATTGCACAGTTACCTGATGCCGCAAGTCTTGACCGTACAGAAGCTGTTGTAAAAGAAATGGAAGCGATTGCACTACAAGTATCAGGTGTTGCTAATACGGCTGCTTTCCCTGGTTTATCAATAAATGGTTTTACTAATAGTCCCAATAGCGCCATTGTATTTATGCCATTAGACTCATTTGATATGCGTACAGATCCTAGTCAATCGGCTATGGCGATTGCTGCACAGTTAAATCAAAAGTTTATGGCAATAGATAAAGCGTTTGTTGCGGTATTCCCACCACCACCAATTCGTGGTTTAGGAACAACGGGCGGCTTTAAATTACAAATTGAAGACCGTGGCAACAAAGGTTTTGAAGTATTATTTAACAGTTTACAAAGTGTAATTAACAAAGCAAGACAAGACCCTGCCTTAATGGGGCTGTTTTCGAGCTTTCGAGTTCAAGTTCCACAAATGGATATTGAAATTGACCGTGAACAAGCGTTAATTCAAGGAATACCGTTAGATGAAGTCTTTGATGCACTGCAAATTTACTTAGGCTCTGTTTATATTAATGATTTCAATATGTTTGGCCGTACTTATCAAGTGAAAGCGCAAGCTGAAGCTGAATTTCGTCAAGTACCTGAGCAAATCCTTAACTTAAAAGTACGTAATCGCCAAGGTAATATGGTGCCATTAGGTTCAATATTAACGGTTACGCCAACCACCGGACCTGATCGTGTTATGCACTACAATGGTTATCCAAGTGCTGAATTAAATGGTAGCCCTGCACCTGGTTATAGTTCAGATCAAGCGCAAGCAGCGATAGAGAAAGTTTTAGCAGAAGTACTACCAAAAGACATTACGTATGAATGGACCGAGGTAACGTACCAACAAATATTGGCTGGTAATACTATGGTATATGTATTCCCTTTAGTGGTACTGCTCGTTTTCATGGTATTAGCTGCGCAATATGAGAGTTTACGTTTACCATTAGCGATTATATTAATTGTACCTATGACTATATTTTCAGCGTTGTTAGGTGTTTGGTTAGTAGGCTCAGACAATAATATATTTACTCAAATTGCATTAATTGTACTGGTCGCGCTAGCCTCTAAAAATGCTATTTTGATGGTGGAATTTGCTAAAGATCAGCATGAACAAGGCTTATCTCACTTCGACGCAATTATTGAATCGTGCCGATTACGTTTACGTCCAATATTAATGACTTCCATTGCATTTACCGCCGGTGTTGTGCCATTAGTGTTAGCGACAGGCGCTGGCGCTGAAATGAGACATGCGATGGGGAATGCTGTATTTTCAGGCATGATAGGAGTAACGGTATTTGGTTTATTATTTACTCCGGTATTTTATATTTTACTGACGGCACCTAAACAAAGAACAGGAAAGGGGGAGTCATGATTAACTTAACAAATAAGCTTAGGTGCAAATTACCGCATAAGTTAGCTATTAGTGTTATTTTAATTACCTCTGTGTTGTCTGGCTGTGCTAGTAAAGTAGATGAACAAAACTATCTGCAATCAATGGAAGCTTTCGTTGCAGAAACGAATGTTGCAGCGCATTTAGCCAGTGAAGATGAAATAAATTGGTGGCAACAATTGCATTCAGCTCAGCTTAATCAACTGGTTAACGATGCGTTAGCCAGTAATTACGATTTGAAGACCAGTCAATTACAAATGAAAAGTGCGCTGGCAAGATTAGGTGCGCAAAAAGCTAAGTACCTTCCACAAGGTGGTGTGTATCTTGGTGATCAACGTACAGGGTTAGCTGATGATATTACTCGTCAATCATCAGCTAATTTAGGATTAAATTGGCAACTTGATTTATTTGGTCGAATTACTGCATTGGTTGACGGGGCTAATGCATCAGCTATGAGTCAAGCTGAACAGTTAAGAGCACTACGAATTGAAGTGGTATCTGCCGTAGTCACCGGTTATATCAGCTATCAAGGTAATAAACAGAAGGAACAAATTCTTAATTTACAGATTACTGCTCTAGAGCAAAGTATTGATGTACTTGAAGCACGCGTGCAAGAAGGGATTGCAAATGAGCTTGATTTAAATCGTACACATGCGCAACTTAGTCAACAACAGGCGTTATTACCTGATGTAAGCTATGCGCAATATCGAGATTTATCAACTTTAGCTATGTTAACAGGGCGTTTTAGTGGTGATATTACACTGGAAGACGAGCAAACTATTTTAGATACACTTTTTACTGTGGCTTTAGCTGAGCCTAATAAGGCTATTGCCTTACGTCCTGATATTAGTAGGGCGTTATATGACTTTAGCCAAGCTAATTCGCTAAGTGTTGCTGCAAGTAAAGCATTGTTACCTGATGTTAGCTTAGACGCCTTTGTGGGTATTGTAAGTCTTGGTACTAATACGCTAAGTAATACGCAGCAACAATGGCAAGTTTCACCACAAATCGAATGGTCATTATTAAGTTATCCTGCATTATTAGCGCAACGTGATGCACAACAATATTTGAGTAAAGCTGCTTATAATGAATACCAAAAAGTAGTATTGGCCGCACTTAACGACAGTGAACTTTCATTACGTTTACTATCAAAAAGTATTGCACAAAAAGGGTATGCCGATCAGCGTTATAGCTTTGCTAAAAAAGCATTTTTGCAAGCTAATGCGATGTATCAAGAAGGGCAAATTCCATACTTAGAGTTGTTAGATGCACGGCAAGATGTTTTAATAGCAGAAGATAATGCAGTTAATGCAAAGATCACTTCATCATTAGCGAAGGTAAAGGCTTACCAAGCGTTTAATGGTCGATGGAGTTATGGTTTAAAGACCTTATAATATTTGAGTGTTTCATGTTAAATAGCAACGAAATAAACATAATTGACCTACCTAAATCGATGCGAGCAATTGTACTTGATAAACCTAATGATGAATTAACTTTATCTGAGGTTCAAATTCCACTTCCAATACGCGGTGAACAAGAGCTGTTAGTTAAAGTGGAATATGTAGGTTTGAATCCTATTGATGCAGAATTAGTTAAAACTGGTTTTTGTGATTGGCAATACCCTCATACTATAGGGTTTGATGCTGTAGGCACTGTTGTAGAAGCCAAGAAAGGCTTATTTCCTAATGTTGGCGACCGTATTATGTGGCACGCCAATATAGAAAAACAAGGTATATTAAGTGATTATGCTACCGTACCTAATTTCGCTGTGTCAGTTGTTCCTAATAATATTAGCGGTAGTGATGCCGCAACATTACCATGCTCAGGAATGGCGGCTTTAATCGCCATGAAAAAGTTACAAGTTACACAAGGTGAAGTAATATTTATTGATGCAGGTGCTAGCAGTGTAGGGCAATTTGCGATTCAATTTGCTAAAAGCTTAGGGGCTGATGTCTTTACAACAGCAGCTAAACGTAATCATAGATTAGTAAAGCAATTAGGGGCTGATTTTGTCTTTGATTCTCAGGATGACAAGCTACATCAGAAAATAAGTTCAGAGATAGGGCCCGAAGGTTTTGATGCTGTGCTTGACTCACTTGGTGGGGAATTTACCGCTCGTAACATCGAACTTATGCGCTTTTGTGGTCGTATTGCTTGTTTGAAACCCTTACCATTTTTAGAGCCTGCACTTATGTTTAGAAAAGCACCAAATATTGGCGTTATTTCTTTAGCAGGGGCATGGTTAAGCAATAGTTTATGTGCTCAGCAAAAAATGGGGTTTATGAGTAATGAATTACTTGATGCTGTGGCAAAAAATAGTGTTCATACACCTGAAGTCACCTTAGTGAGTTTTTCTGCAAAAGATGTTTCTTACGCGTTACATACACAAATTAATGGCGGTTTTACTGGGAAACAAGTGATAAAAGTAGGGTGATAATTTTGTTTAATAAAGTATTAGGCACATAATTAAGTAAAGGTGAAATCACTATAAAAGTGGAGCTTATAGTGATTTAGAACAAACAAGGATGTTGTCTTTAAGGAGAAACCCTCCTGTAATACGCAATAGAAGCTGCTGACCATGTGCAATACAAAAGTCAGGTATTTTTGCATGTAAAGCTCGTGCAAAATCAACTTGTTGATTAATAATACGTTGTGAATCAGTAAGCTGTTCTTCAATATCAATTATGTCACATAAAGTAACTTCATCTGTCTGATGTGTTTTTAACACTAGCTGCAAGTTACCCTCATTCATTTTTTTTTGGAAAGTAACAAATATTCTAGTAAATGATGTTGTTTGTTTTATTTCAGTATCATTAAGTAATAGCTCATAAGAAGACTGTTCGATAAGCTCTTTGTTGTTTAATAAATATTGCTGATATCCCTTATGAAGCGCAAAAGCATAATCATCAGAGTAATAAGTGGGTAATATATTACGGTTTCTTTTTTCCCATTGTTCCGGTGCTAGTAAGCTTCCATTTTCTTCATTATTATCTTTAGGAATAGTCTTAATCGAAATATTTGCCTGTTGATTTTGGGTATTGATATTAATGTTATTCATGAGTCATCTTAATGGAAATAGTTAAAAGGTTTATCATCAGTTATCGTTTAATAAAACCGACATACCGACCTATAACGGATTGAACATTAGAAAGTCACAAAATTTTATTTATGTTTAGCTAATAAAATAATTACGTAAATTAAAGTAGAATACACCGGCTCAATAAATAATCGAAATGTATACAAGGATAAAAGTTAAGGATATATAAATTTAAATGTGACTTTTGAGCGACTCAATCGTTATAAGGTAAAGCGATAAAAAATTATTGCTAGAGGATAAGATGAAAAATATAGAAAAGAATATAGCTGTAGAGCTTAAGCGTGATGCTGAATTTGCTTTTAATACTTCAGATGATGAACTATTTAAGCGCGCCACGGTAACTATAAATAACCAGCAAGGTTCGAAAGACCTTCTTACACTGGGTATGGCTTCTATTTGGATAGTGTTTGTTAGCATATTTATGAAGATACTAAAGCCAATATTTAAGAAAGTAGCAGCAAACCCAAAGACGATAAATACTAACACGATAAATGATGAGAGCAAATGATGGATACTGAAAACATTACGGATAAAGCATATACCGGTTTTATGGTTATTTGGCATAAAGTGGTCACTTTTATACCAGACCTAATTGTCGCCATTATCTTTTTACTGGTTGGTTGGATGATTTCTTCAATGATTAAACGTTTTTTAAATAAAACATTAATCAAAATTGGCTTTAATACCTTTTTAGATAAGCTTGGTTTAGATGATTTATTGAAAAAAATGGAAGTATCGGTTACGGGTAGCCAAATTGTTTCTAGTCTTATTTCAATATTTTTCCTATTAATATTCTTATTAGCCGCATTAGATATTGTTGGTTTAACAGTACTTTCAGGTTTAATTGATACACTAGTTTTATTTTTACCTAAACTACTTGCTTCACTCGCCGTATTATCTTGTGGCTTTTTTGTTGCGCAAATTGTTTTCAATGGCGTAAAAATAGCTGCTAAGAACACTGGTGTAGATTATGGTCGCTCTGTTGCAGAAGTATGTCGTGGCATTATTATTGTTATCACTATTTCGCTATCAATCACTCAACTTGATATTGATGTATCTCTGCTTAACAACATTATGACCGTTGTTATTGCTAGTGTTGGTTTAGCTGCCGCTATTTCTTTAGGAATAGGGACTAAGTCAATGGCACAAGAAATTGTGGCGGGTGTTTATTTACGAGAAATGTATCAAGTAGGCGATAACATTGAAGTAAAAGATATCAAAGGAACGTTAGCTTCTATTGGTAGTGTCGCAAGTAAAGTTATGGGTGAAGATGAATCGATAACAACAGTGCCTAATACCTTTTTATTAGCGAATAAAGTTACTAAACAATAACTAGGTTTTTTAACTTTTGAATACCCTTACCGAACGCCAGCTTGTTGCTTTAGTGCAAGAAAGTCTGCCTTACGATACGCGTCTGTTTCAGCAATTAATTACACCCTATTTACCTGTGTTAAAAGGATATTGTGCTAAATTGTTGAACAACCTATCTGATGCAGAAGATGTTGTACAAGAAACAATTATTAAGGCTCTTACCCACTTAAAAATCTTTAAGTGGGTTGGGTCTTTTAAAGCATGGTTATTTAAAATTGCACACAATGAATGTATTAATAAAATAAGAGATCGCCGCTGGGATGCTATGATAAATGACGATGAGTACCTGGATAACTTAATAGTAGAGAATAATGATTATCAAGATTTACCTTCTGTATTATCGGCATTAATGAAAAACTTATCATTCGAGGATCGTAATATAATGTTATTGCGTTATCGAACTGAATTAGAATTTCAAGAAATAGCAGATATCTGTAATTTAAAACTATCTGCTATAAAAATGCGACATAAAAGAGTTATAGAGTTCTTACAAGGAAGATTAGAGTAGGTGATTATTAGTTTACTAGCGAACCTTCTTTAAAAGAATATATCACCGAAAACGTTATTTCTAATTAATTTAAATATAAAGATTATAACGTTTTGGGATATGTATCGAAGATGGTATTAATAATCAGTTTTCAAACGTTGTGCATGATTTAATATTGGTGCATGGTTGTCTAAAGTAACCTCAGTTACACTTGTTGTTTTAACAACTGTTGGCGCGACTATTCGTTGTGGATAAGAAGAAGCAGTGGCATTAATTTTTATATTATCATTAATAAACTTGCGTGTGCGTAAACTCATTTTTTTCATTTTTGTCTTGTTACCTATCTAATTTGCGAAAATTTAAAGTTAATTTTTAGTATTCATTAAAAAAGTAAAAGGGATAAATTTACTTCCTAGTAATATAACGAACAGTAAACTCAAAAGTCACAATTTTAATTAGCTATATTGTTATTAATACTGAATGAAGTGCAGTATACAGCTTAATGGGAATTTATTAACAATAAAAAGCACTTGAAACGAGCTTTTAAATAAGAATGTTTTTTATTTATTTTATCTTCTAATACGTATCAAGGCTTGTCTTTCACGGGGTTAATAAGAACAATATTTTATAATATTAAGCCGAAAAAATAATTAATCGGCTAAATATTTAGCTGATTAATTATTTCAATAAATAAAGCATGGATGTTTTTAATTTCATTGGCTTTACGGGTTTATTTAATAATAAAATACCGCTTTCTTTTACTTCATTTTTAAGCTCTTTACTGTAATTTGCTGTAATCATCATTATGGGGAGAGGCTCACTACGTGAGGCGTTAATTTCCTTCGCTAATGATAGTCCGTTCACATCATCATCAAGATGATAGTCAACAATCAATATATCTGCTTTATCGCTGGTAACACTGACTTGTTGTTCTAGATGATGCAAACTTGCAGCTGTTATCACAACACAGCCCCAGCGCTCTAACAATTGTGACATACCGGCACAAATACTGGCATCATTATCAATAAGCCAAATTTTACTATTGGTTAGTAAAGTAGTGTCAAGGTTGTAATTATATTGGTCACTGGCGTGTGATAAATTACTAATTTTACCAAGGGGGACTTTTACTGAAAAAACTGAACCTTTACCTAGCGTAGAATCAACCATTATAGGGTGTTCGAGTACTTTAGATATTTTATCAACAATCGCTAATCCTAACCCAAGACCATTACGAAATGCAGTGTGAGAAGAGCTTAATCTTTTGAATTCTTTAAATATTTCTTGAATTTGACCTTTAGCTATACCTGTACCATTATCCCAAACTTCAATTAAAACATGATTACCTTTACGTCGACAGCCAAGTAAAACCTTACCGTTGTCTGTATATCGAAAAGCATTTGATAGGAAATTACGTAATATACGTACGAGTAGTACACTGTCGCTGTGCACAATAACATCACTACGAACATGGCGTAGTTCTACTTGAAATTGCCCACTGACGTGTTGATATTCACTCACTAAGTTATCGAGTAATTCTGATAATTTGAAGGAACTCTTATCGGCTTTAACAACGCCGGCATCAAGTTTTGAAATATCGACCAAGGTGCAAATTAAATTTTCTAAATCATCTAATGAATTGCAAACAGAGTGCAGTAGTTTCTTGGTTTTCCCCTCTAAAGGCGAGTCCATTAATGAACTCGTAAATAGTTGCGCAGCATTTAACGGTTGTAATAAATCATGGCTTACCGCAGCAAGAAACTTTGTTTTTGAACTGTTAGCGAATTCAGCTTCACTTTTGG
Source organism: Colwellia sp. 20A7 (assembly GCF_009832865.1). NCBI lineage: Bacteria > Pseudomonadati > Pseudomonadota > Gammaproteobacteria > Alteromonadales > Colwelliaceae > Colwellia > Colwellia sp. 20A7. The sequence continues at coordinate 1,722,537 of NZ_CP047130.1, forward strand.
CTTTTTGTAAATTGGTTTGTGCCTGGCGGCGATCTTCTACTTCTGTCTGTAACTTATTATTTAGGCCTTGTAATTGAAATGTTCGTTCTTGAACTCTAATTTCGAGTTCATCATGAGCTTTTTGTAAAGCTAGAGCATTTTTACGTCGTTCAGTAACATCACGAATGAGCACGAAAAAACCTTGAACATCACCTTTAGCATCGCGGTTAGGTACGTAGGATTTCAATAAATAACTTAATTCATTATCTTTGTTTTTTTCTTTTATTTCAAAAATGACACTTTCACCATTTAAAGCGCGATCAACATAGGGCTTTAATTTGATGAATTCTGATTGCACACGGTTTTGCTCTAACTCTAAGCCATTTAAGGCACCTTGAGGCCAGCCATACCAGTCAACATAAACCTGATTGGTAAATTGATATTTTAAATCTTTACCCACATAAGCAATCATTGCAGGAACGTTATCTGTGATTAGTCGTAACCAACTTTCACTTTTTATTAATGATTCAGCATAACGATGACGTGCGGTAATATCGCTATAGGTTTTAATTATTTTCCCGTTATTTAGCCGGTGATCTCTTATTTCGAGTACCGTTCCATCTGTGAGTGTTTGTATGTAGTAATCGTTATTGGTATTTAATTTGGGCGCTAAGTCTAATTCTGTTAATTTTTGCATATTATCAGTACTAGGGGTTAGCTGTAAGAGATTAGAAGATAATGAACTTATCTGTGAAAAGCGCCTATTCCATACTTCAATTTTATTTTGGTTACTAATTAACACTACACCCTGGGATAGGTTATCAATGAGGTTTTGCAATAATAATGACTTTTGCGCCATTCCTCGCTCATAACGAGCACTTTCTGCAGTTTTTACCGCAGTTATGTCGGTATAGAGCATTACCCAACCGCCTTCACTAGTTCGATGTTCATTTAATTGAAACCATCGTTCATCTGCTAATTGGTAGACAGGGCTGGCAAACGCATCACCAGGTGAAGCGCGTCGAATTAGGCCGCGTGTTTTGGCTAATTCTTTTAAATCTTTTAAATTTGCACCTTTTTTAACAGGTAAACCAGAGTTGTCCCAAAAGTTAGCAAAATTACTGTTTTGTAAGATAATACGACCTTTACTGTCGAGTAATACAAAGGCTTCTGTAATGCTCTCTATAGCATCGACAAAGCGCTGTTTAAATAGGTTAGCTTGGGCGTTAGCTTGCTTTAAAGCATGATTACTTCGCTCAAGTTTTGCTAAAGTTTCATTTAGAGTGTGAGTTTTTTCTCTAACTTGTTCAGCTAAATGTACTGAATGTTCAAAAGCGGTATAGGGGGCATATTGATTTTCACCACTATCTTCAACGCGCTGCATTAAGGCATCGTTAATTTTTTTTAATTTACTATTTTGTTGTTTTAGCTGGGCAAGTTGTTCTTCTAAGGCTTTGTTACTCATTGATGCCTCCGGCAATATAAACACCGGTAAATGTTTGATTTAAATGTGTGCCATTGATGTGCTCGCCATAGGTGTTAAATCCTGCAATATTGTATTTTTTATTGAGTTCTCTTACTTTACCTTCAAGGCCTTTTTGTTCTATTTCTAAGCGTCTTAAAAAACAATCACAGGCTAAAACTAGCTCTGGTTTTCCGTAACGAAGTGATATTTCGTCTAATTGTTGTATTACTGGCGCGAATATATCACCCATTTCAACTGCCGTTAGTACAATGCCAACATCTACAGCGCAATAAAAGGTAAGGCTTAAATCAGCCTCATTCACTTTTTGAATTGATCGAATATAGTAGTGACCACCAACTTTTACTGCAAGCGGATTAAGTGAAAACACTTCTGGGCTTAAGTCTTTCAAATCCATATTTAATAATTTTGCATATTCAAGTGCTGCAGGCTCAGCATTCAGTTCATAAACAGTTCTAGTCTCTGCGTTTGCCGCCGTCACTACTAACTTTTCTATAGGGCGTGCAATATGGTTACAGTTAAAAACTTCGAAAGGTAGAATTGTATTTATCATGATGACTATGGCTGAATTTTGATAAAAACTGCCCTGATAATAGACATGCGTTTTCGCTAAACTAATATCATCACCAGCAGACCCACCAAAGTGAGGGATACCTCTACAAGCCGAGTTTAGTGTTACTAAAAACTGTTCTTCGTTTGAAGAAAGTCCATCAAGTAATGTGAGTAAAAAACTATTATTTTTAATGTCGGTTAATTTTTTAGCTTGGCACTGTTCTATTAGTTCGTTAATGGTTGATTGTGCGCTGATGGTGTCGAATGTTTCCATTGATTCAATTAAGGCTGCACTGATGGCAAAGTATTGACTAGAAAACCCAATAGCAACAATAGAGTGCTGTTTGTAACCTTGCTGGCTTACTTCTCCTGCCGTTGTACAGCCAACAATATCGATATCTTTAAAAGTACTCTCCATTGTTTGTGCTAGTGTGTATAACGCATAAGTTGATGAGCAATAAAATAATATAAAACAAATATCTTCTTGATTAAGTTGTTGATAAAGCTCTTGGCTGGCAATTAATGGATCGGTAGCAGTACTGACTGCGGTTATTGTTTTTATTGTCTGCATAGGGTTGCCTATTAATCATATTGTTATTATGCACCCATCATATTCTCCACCCGTTATAGTTCAATATATTTAATTTTTAGTGGTGGAGGCGTTGGTGCTTTATTTTTTTTATTTGGTTTATTTGCATACTTGTTCACAACACACAGTTGTGGGCTTTCAATAGTAACTAAACATTCCAAACATTGAATACATTCCCCGTAATCAATGGAGCCATCTTGATTTATTGCGTCTATACCACATTTTTTGTTACGACAAAGTTGACAGGAGGACCCGCATTCTTTGCGTCGTCTTAACCATTTAAACATAGGGTAGCGACCAATAATAGCAAGGCCCGCTCCTAAGGGACATAAATAGCGACAATAAAACTTATGAATCTTTAAGCTAAGGGCTAATAATAAAACAACATATAAAACAAACGGCCAGTATCGAACAAAATTGAGTGTGATACTGGTTTTAAATGGTTCTATTTCGGCAAGCTTCTCTGCAATAGTAAGTGAATAAAAGGAGCTACCAACTAATAAAATTAATACGACATATTTTATTTTCTGTGCCTTGCTATGGTGATGCGGTTTTATTTTTATTTGTTTTATTTTTAATTTTTTGGCAATTAAAGCAGCAAATTCCTGGAGTGCACCAAAAGGGCATAACCAACCACAAAATAAACCTCTTCCAAATAAAAATAGACTAATAAAAACGAAAACCCATAAAATAAAAATGATGGGATCAAGTAAGAAAACATTAATGTTAAAACCTTGCCATATTGATAAAAATAACGTGTAAATGTTTACGACAGATAACTGGCCTTGAGAATAAAAACCGATAAAAAACAGGACAAAAGTTAATGATGCAAATCGTAATTTATGAGTGACTTCAACATTTTTAGCAATGGTTTCTTGTTTAATGAATAACCAGGATAAAAAGATAAGGTAAGCGCTTAGTAGTATTATTTCAACAGTTCGGTCTATCCAGATTTTTAACCATAAAGGTCGGTTTTCTTCTGGATTTACGACTAGATCTTTATGAATAAAAAGGTTGTCAGGCAAAATATTATCAATGGTAAAACTATATTGATTTTTAGATAGAAAAGATTGGTTGTAGTTTAATGTTAATGATAAAGATAAGTTTTTATTCAATTCAAAACCGGATTGAGATTTTATCCGAAAGACTTTTATATTATTGAAATCAGGGACAGTCTGAGCAAATGATGGTTCGTAATAGCTATAAAAGTCGATGTCACGAAGATCAACAGGCAAAGTTGCTTGCTGCCCACTTAAACGACTAGGTACTGTTTGTGGGATAAACTCCTCACTCACAAAAGCATATTTACCATGACCAAATACCATTAATGCGTGTTCACCGGGTTTTAAATTTTCAATTAACCGTTGGTATTCTTGCTCGCCTAATAAATTTTTACCAATAATAGGAACATGAACAAATGCAAAGTAGAGGTCAATAAAATCATTCTCTCCTTCACTTACTTGGTTAATTTTATTTATTAAGCTCGTTGACGATTTATCAACAATTGCGAGGGCTTGATCACGGGTAACTTGCCAATGTGTCACAAGATTTTCACTCAATAGCTCTGAGAATGTGAGCGGCTTATAGTAATCAGGGTTTATGCTCGTTCGTGATGGGGCAACAAAACCAGAGAGCCGTTCTCGTGCAACTTGAATAGCAGAAGCGGTAATGGTGTCATTAATAACTAACACAGAGATGGTTGCCTTAGTAACACCATCAATAAACGTTGCCCCAAGCGAGTCTTTATTACGGGCATTTACGATAAAACGCTCTTTAACTGAATGTCCCTTGAATTGCTTAATAAAATCAAACATTGGCTCTTCACCTAAGCCATGTAAGAAGATGGGTTCATTATGTTTTAATATTTTTAAGCCAGTAAAAACGCCTTCGGTATCGATACCAATTAATACGTTAATTGTTTGACCAGAAAAGCCAATAAAATTGACAAAATCATCAGATTCGAAAACATAACCTAGCAGCTCATTAAGTTGATAAACAGGTGTGACTGGAATTTCTTTGTCAACAGGGCCAATACGTGTAGCGCTGGGGAATATATGGTAAATTTCATCCGCCATAGAAGCGGCATTTGGACTTTCTTGTGTATTAAAAGCAGTAGCGTGAAAAGAGGGTGAGAACATCAAAAAAAGGGTTAGGGTTACCCAAAACATTAACGGGTTTACTTTTTTAGAATGCATGTTCACACCCAAAGAAATTGTTATAGTCTTTACTTCATATTTAATGACATGCTAAGTAAAGACTATATTATTTATTTAATTTTTGTTGGCTGAATGAGTAGCGGTTTTCCTTAGATGCCACTCATTCAGTTAACATCCATAAGCTTAGAAGAAGCCTAAAGGACTTGTGCTATAGCTAACTAATAAGTTCTTAGTTTGCTGATAATGATCAAGCATCATTTTATGGGTTTCGCGACCAATACCTGATTTCTTATAACCACCAAATGCAGCATGTGCAGGGTATAAATGGTAACAGTTAGTCCATACACGTCCAGACTGAATACCACGACCCATACGATGAGCAACGTTGGCATCACGTGTCCAAACACCGGCACCCAAACCAAAGGCACTGTCGTTAGCAATAGCAAGTGCTTCAGCTTCATCTTTAAAGGTTGTTACGGCGATAACTGGTCCAAAAATTTCTTCTTGGAAAATACGCATTGAGTTATTACCTTGCATGATTGTTGGTTGCACGTAATAACCAGTACCTAGATCGTTATCTAAAGTTTCTTTATCACCACCAGTTAGTACTTTCGCACCTTCATCTTTACCAATGGTTAAGTAGCTCATTATTTTATCGAACTGTTCTTCTGATGCTTGAGCACCAACCATAGTTTCAGTATCTAATGGGTTACCACGAATAATTTTATTCGCTTTAGCGATAACTTTTTCAATGAATTCGTCAAAAATATCTTCTTGGATTAATGCACGAGAAGGACAAGTACATATTTCACCTTGGTTGAAGAATCCTAAAACAAAGCCTTCAGCACATTTTTCAAGGAATTCATCTTCAAATTGAGTGATATCATTGAAGAAGATGTTTGGTGATTTACCACCTAGTTCAACCGTAGATGGAATTAAGTTTTCAGCAGCACATTTTAGGATATGTTGACCAACAGGTGTAGAACCTGTAAAGGCAATTTTACCTATACGTGTACTTGTTGCTAATGCTTCTCCGGCTTCTTTACCGTAGCCATTTACAATATTTAATACGCCAGGAGGAAGTAAGTCAGCGATAAGCTCTATTAATATTAAAATACTAACAGGTGTTTGTTCAGCAGGCTTTAATATGACACAGTTACCAGCAGCAAGTGCCGGAGCAAGTTTCCATGCAGCCATTAGTATTGGGAAATTCCAAGGAATAATTTGGCCAACAACACCGATAGGTTCGTGGAAATGATAAGCAACAGTGTCATCATCTATTTGAGAAAGAGTACCTTCTTGAGCTCGGATACAACCAGCATAGTAACGGAAGTGATCAACACTTAACGGGATATCTGCTGCAAGTGTTTCACGTACTGGCTTACCGTTGTCCCATGAATCTGCGATAGCAATCGTTTCTAAATTTGCTTCTATTCTATCAGCAATTTTTAGTAAAATATTTGAGCGCTCTTGAACTGAAGTTTTTCCCCATGCTTCTTTTGCTGCATGAGCTGCATCTAATGCTAATTCAATATCTTCTGCACTTGAACGTGGGATTTTACAAATCTCTTGGCCTGTAATAGGTGTTGTATTGGTAAAATAATTACCCTTAACAGGAGCAACCCAATCACCGCCGATAAAGTTTTCATATTTAGGTTTAAAAGAAACGACAGAACCTTCACTGCCTGGGTTTGCATAGATCATATATCACCTCGTAATTAGATCAGTCAGAATTAGACTCTTTTCCGTGATCTTGTTTATGTATACTTTGATTGTTACCAAAGTGTTTTGGTATATCTATAATAAGGTCGTTAAGGCAAGTAAAACTATTGTCCCTTTGCATTGAAAACATCATACTTTAGAAGGAATAGGTGCTTTTATGCTGCTTTTTCATATCTTTTTTAATTTGGTTAGTTGAATTACTTTAATTAAAAAAAAGGCTTTTGAATAAAATTCAAAAGCCTTTTATGTGGTTATTTAGATTAAACTACTTAGGTAGTTTAAATGTCCACACACTGCCACCTTGGTTAAAGTGTTTTACACGCTCGGCAACATCACCGCCCCATAAAGGTACAGCGCCACCCCAACCAGATAAAACAGAGATGTATTGTTCACCATTCATATCCCAAGTAACGGGAGTACCAACAATACCTGAGCCAGTGTTAAATTTGTATTTAACTTCACCTGTTTTAGCATCAAGTGCTAATAGGTAGCCTTCTGGCGTACCGGTAAATACCAGGTTACCTGCGGTAGCAAGTACACCACCCCATAATGGTGAGTAGTTATTGTAGCGCCAAACAACATTACCTGTTTTAGGGTCAATTGCTTTTAACACACCAATATAGTCTTTATTAATGGGTTTAATCGTGAAACCAGCACCTAAGTAAGCAGCCCCTTTTTTGTAGGCTGTCGGCTCGTTCCATATATCCATTTCCCACTCATTTGAAGGTACATAAAATAGCTCTGTATCTTGACTGTAAGCCATAGGCATCCAGTTTTTACCGCCTAAGAAAGCAGGAGCTGAAAGAACAGTACTGCCTTTATTACCATCTTGTGATTTACTTGGATCACTTGGTCTATTGGTATCATCGTAGATTGGACGTCCTTTATCGGTAAGTCCTTTAGCCCAAGTGATTTTATCAACAAATGGGAAGCCTCGAATGAAATCACCATTTTCACGGTTCAATACATAGAAAAAACCGTTTCTATCAGCTGTAGCTGCGGCTTTAATCGTTTTACCGTTTTCTTTATAATCGAATGGAATTAGTTCGTTAACACCATCGAAATCCCAACCATCATGTGGTGTAGTTTGGAAATGCCAAACAATTTTTCCGGTATCTGGGTCTAGTGCTAAACGAGATGATGAGAAAAGGTTGTCGCCTGGACGTAAGTGAGAGTTCCATGGTGCAGGGTTACCTGTACCAAAGAAAAGCAGATCAGTGTCAGCATCATAAGTGCCGCCTAACCAAGGCGCTGCACCACCTGATTTCCAAAGATCGCCAGGCCATGTTTGTCCTGGTTTACCACCAGAAATGCCATTCTCCATTTTTTTACCATCTTTCCAGATGTACCCCATATGGCCTTCAACCGTTGGGCGTTCCCAAACTAATTGACCATTTTTAGCATCATAAGCTCTTACTTTACCTACTACGCCAAATTCACCACCCGCAACACCTGTGATGATTTTACCTTTGACAACAATAGGGGCAGCAGTAATTGAGTAACCGGCTTTATAATCTTCTACCGTTTTTTTCCAAACTACTTTACCTGTGTCTTTATTAAGAGCAACAAGTTTAGCGTCAAGCGTACCAAAAATAACTAAGTCGCCATATAGCGCAACACCACGGTTGATAACATCACAACAAGGCATAATGCCGTCAGGTAGACGAGCATCATATTGCCAAATTTCGTCACCTGTATTTACGTCAATAGCGTATGCTCTTGAGTATGAGCCTGTAATATACATAACGCCGTCTTTAATCATCGGTTGAGATTCTTGACCACGTTGTTTTTCGCCACCTAATGAAAATGCCCATACTGGGCGTATTTCTTTCACTGTGTCGATATTTATTTTATCAAGAGGGCTGTAACGTTGTCCTCTTAGACCCATTCCATAAGACACAATACTTTCAGTGGTCATTTGGTCTTGTGCAATATCTTTATCAGTTACATTAGCATTTGCTATGCCAGTTAGTGATAAAGATATCGCCATGGATAATGACAATACCTTGGTTTTACATGTTGTTATCATTGTTATTTCCTCTCGGGTTGTAAATTTTTGGTTAAAGATCATGTACTATGTTTACTTACCTGCTTAAGATTAATTAATTTGTATATCAATTATAGATATGAATAAAACTTTGAAGCAGGTTCTAACGATATTAAAATGTCTCTATTTACTTATATATGACTCGGCGGTAGCGTTTTTTTCATCATTTAGTATGATTAAAGGGATGAAGTTGAATATCGTTCTTTTCGACTACTCTTCTATCCCTGCATAATAGTCAGGCATTTGGTAGATTGCATTGTATTGGGTGAAAATATTTTTCATTGTTCCCTGAACAACCATCGCTTGGACAATATCACCAATGGCATAGCCTAGTTGACGATAATCACTTTTTATCGCCATTCCAATATCCCATTGCTGTTTCCCTATCATTGGAAAAGCATTGTTTGCCAATACATAGGTTTGTGAATCAAGTTGTGCTTGATAGTGGCTTATTTGGCTGCGTAAGCCCATAACAGCATCAACTTTCTGCGATTGCATTGCAGAAATAGCTAAAGGTAAAGAAGGGAATTGTTTCGTTTTGCTAGCCATTCGACCATTAAAAACAGATAAAAGGTAAAACTGTGGAATAGAATCGACTTCGACACCAATGTTGTGATACTGAAAAACAGCCATGGTACTGACATCGTCAATTTTTGTTTTATTGAAAATAATTTTCCATGATTCTGTGTGGTAAGGAGCAAACATGTGTACTTGCTCATGTACCGGTTCACCAATATCGTCTCTAAGATTAGAGTAGGCTTGGTCGTAGGGTATTCTAAGCATTAAGTCGGCAATGGTACGTTCAAGGTAATGACCTTTCCAAATATTATTGCGTAAATCACCTTCTACGTCTTCATCTGCTGTGGCCCATTTAATATGAAGCTTTACACCCAACTCTTTAGCGATATGTTTGGCGACTTCTATATCAATACCTTTTTCTTTACCATCTTCTTGATATGAAAAAGGGGCATAGTCTCGATAAACAGCAACGGTAATTTCTTTGCTTTCAATAATATCATCGTAAGAACGCGCAAAAGCTGTTGAGCAAATAATGCTGCAACAACTTAGGCACAAAATTAACGCATTTAAAATATTATTTTTCACTGACTGACTCTAACCATGTACGGATTGCCCAAAGTGCTTCTTGGTTTAAATGCTCGGTCATTTTCGGCATATAGACAGCACCATTTCTTACAGCACCATTCTGCACTCGATAAATATACCACTCATCGCCATCAAAATCTGCAGGTAATATGCGTATGTCTGGAGCGATACCACCCGATATACCACCTAAACCATGACAACGAGCACAATTTTGGTTATAAGCTGAAGCACCTACACGTAAAATTTCAGTACGTACATCACCTTCTTTTTCTCGGTAAGGGTTCATGTCAGCCCATTCTTCACCTAACGTAGGTAATGTAGAGGTATTTATTGCTTGAGGTGTTACAGGACCGTGAGCCGCTAGGCTAAATGAACAAATTGATATTAATGTAATTAAACATTTTTGGCCTAAACCTAAATTAAACTTTATCATCACTCAGTACTCCAATTTCTACAAAATTAATTATGTATATGTTTTTAATGATATAAGCTTAACTGTGTTGTTGTAGTTGAAGAATTATACTTTAGCGCGGTTAGTTCTCATCACTTAGTATGATTTTAAGGGTGTAGAAAGTGGTATTTTAATTTTAATTTGTTTTATATCAAACTTTTAAGGTGTTTTATGTGATAGTTAATTCTTTTTACTTTATGACGTTTTTCTATATGCTTATATAAATATATTCATTTGACGTCGTGTTGTTGATTTCTTTTATACGTCTTTATACAGTTGGGGTACACATGTTTTTTGTGACAAGGACAAAGTTTAAAAAATATCTATTAAAAGGGGCTGCTATCATTGCGTGGGCTATCTGTTCTACCGCTTTAGCAGAGCCTATAAAGGTTGATATTAGTTATATTCAGTTACTGCAGAAGCATCCGCCAGCCTTATCAAATATTTTTCCAATACCAGAGGATACGGGATATTCTGGCGCTAAACTCGCAATTAACGATTCTAATACGACAGGTAAGTTTTTACAGCAACATTTTGATATAACTCATTATGTTACGAAGAAACCGACAGAACTATTAACCTACATTGAAGGTGAATATAATTTAGGACGGAAAATCTTTATTCTTGATGTTCCGTTAACGCATTTAATACCAATCAATCAGTGGGCTAAAGATAAGTCGGTATTACTGTTTAATGTGGGAGAGCCGGCGGATGAAATTCGAAGCACTCAATGTTTAGCAGCGATATTCCATACTATACCTAGCGATGCAATGAAGTCTGATGCGCTGGCACAATGGTTACTTTATCGTCGTATGAGTAATGTGCTATTGGTACGAGGTAGCCAAGTTGAGGATATTCAACTAGCAAAATCTTTTAAACGTTCAGCCAAACGTTTTGGTATTAAAATTGTTGATGAGAAGGAATGGGATTTTAATACGGATATGAGACGTACTGCACAACAGGAAATTCCTTTATTTACTCAAACAGTTAAAGACTATGATGTTGTCTATGTAGCTGATAGAGCTAAGGACTTCTCAGAATTTATACCTTTTAATACTTACCTACCTCGACCTGTAATTGGCTCGTCAGGTTTAGAAGCGTTAGCGTGGCATGCCGTAATAGAGCAGTGGGGAGCTGCACAGTTACAAGGGCGTTTTATGGCGTTGGCTGATAGAAAAATGAATGAAACCGACTTTGCCGGTTATCTTGCCGTTCGGAGTGTTGCTCAAGCAGTGCACGAACTGCATACCAATGATAATGCTAAGCTTCTTGATTATATTAAGTCTGACGCATTTGAATTGGCAGCATACAAGGGACGGAAACTGAGCTTTAGATCATGGAATAAACAATTAAGAATGCCGTTAGCGTTAGTACATCCACATGCCTTGGTATCGCAGTCGCCACAGCCAGGTATGCTTCATCCAACAACTGAACTTGATACGCTTGGATTTGATATTCAAGAATCTCAATGTAAATAAGGTTTACAATAAATTATGAAACACATACTACTGTTTAAATTATTAAGTCTTGCTATTTTATTAAATATTACCGCGAGTAATGCTAACGAGTTTGCTTATGTTACTAATGAAAAAGATGACAATATTTCGGTAATCGATTTAAGTCAAAATAAAGTCATTAGAACAATAGATGTTGGTCAACGACCGCGTGGTATTATCTTAAATAAAGACCAATCACTTGCTTATGTTTGTGCGAGTGACTCTGATCGTATTCAAATTATCGATCTAAATACGGAACAAATTATTGGTGAATTGCCATCAGGTGAAGACCCTGAAACCGTAGTATTACATCCTAATGGTAAGGTTATTTATACCGCGAATGAAGATGATGCTTTATTAACGGTTATCAATATTGAAGATGCTACTGTTACTACGCAGATAGATGTAGGTGTTGAGCCTGAAGGACTAGCCGTAAGCCCTGATGGAAAAATGGTTGTGGTCACCTCAGAAACAACCAATATGGTGCATTGGATAAACACTGAAACTCACGAAAATTTTGCTAATACATTAGTTGGGTCCAGACCAAGGTCTGCGCTTTTTACTAAAGACAACAAATTTTTATGGGTGAGCTCTGAAATTGGTGGCATGGTAGTTATTATTGACGTCGCTACACAAAAAATTGTTAAAGAATTTACCTTTAATATTAAAGGTATTCATCGGGATCGTGTTCAACCTGTTGGTATTGAATTAACTGAGGATGGTCGATATGCGTTTATCGCATTAGGGCCAGCAAACCATGTTGCTGTTATTGATAGAGAAACAATGAAAATTGAGAAATACTTATTAGTTGGACGCCGAGTTTGGCAACTTGCTTTTAATCATGATGAAAGCCAGTTAATAACAACAAATGGTATTAGTGGTGATGTTTCCTTGATAGATATTAAAGAAATGAAAGTAACTAAATCAATTAAAGTAGGTCGTTATCCTTGGGGCGTAGTGATACGTCAAATGCCATGAGTATAGTGACTAATCAACTGTCTTTTTATTATGGTAAAAAGGCAGCTGTTTATGACTTAAATTTAACGATTAACAAAGGATTTAACGTTTTACTTGGACCTAATGGGGCGGGGAAAAGTACATTATTTTCAATGCTAACGGGTCTGTATCAGCCATCATCAGGTAATATCAAGATAGATGGTTATGACTTTCGAGAAAATAGAACAGAAATAATGAAGACTATGGGAGTCGTTTTTCAGCAAAGCACGGTTGACTTAGATTTATCGGTTAAACAAAACTTGGTTTATTATGCCGCTTTACAAGGTATTTCATCGTCACAAGCGTTAGCAAATATTGGTGACATACTTTCTCAGTTGGAATTGACGCAACGACTTAATGATAAGGTAAGATCATTAAATGGCGGGCACCGTCGTCGTGTTGAAATTGCACGAGCATTAATTCATAAACCCAACGTATTATTGCTTGATGAAGCAACGGTAGGTTTAGATATTGATAGCAGAAAAATGATCACAGAATATGTTAAAAAATTAAGTGAAGAACGTGGGATTTGCGTGTTATGGGCAACACATTTAATTGATGAAATATCTGTAGATGATCAGCTAATCCTTCTAAATGTAGGGAAAGTAAAAGCGCAAGGAATAAGTAGTGAACTATGTAAAACACATAATGTTGATGATGTATATCAACTGTATAGAACCTTAACTGCTAGTGCGGAGATTACTTAATGAACCGTAATTATCTTTATTGTTTTAATGGCATTGTTAAGCGTGATGTTTTTCGTTTTTTTCAACAACGTTCCCGTTTATTAAGCGCATTAATTAGGCCATTATTGTGGTTAGTTGTTTTTGCCGCGGGTTTTAGGGCGGCATTAGGGGTTTCTATTATGGAGCCTTATGGGACTTATATTACGTATCAGCAATATATTGTTCCCGGACTTTGTTGCATGATTATTTTATTCAATGGTATGCAAAGCTCTCTTTCTATGGTGTATGACAGAGAGATGGGTAGTATGAAAGTATTATTGATGAGCCCATTACCCAGACCATTTTTATTGGGTAGCAAGTTAGTTGCTAGCGCATTATTGTCATTGTTACAGGTTGTTATTTTCTTGTTTTTTGCCCAATTTGTTGATGTAGATATCCCGCTTATTGGCTATTTTACAGCGATACCAGCAATTTTCTTAGTGGCTTTTTTTCTTGGCTCACTCGGCCTTATGTTGTCTAACCTTATTAAACAGTTAGAGAACTTTGCAGGTGTGATGAACTTTGTTATTTTTCCAATGTTCTTTTTATCAAGTGCGTTATACCCTTTATGGAAGATGAAAGAAGCAAGCCTTTGGTTATATTGGCTATGTCAATTCAACCCATTTACTGCTTGTGTCGAGTTATTAAGGTTTGCGCTTTATGGGGAAGTTGAACCGACTGCTTTAACTACTGTGATAATTGTAACAACCGTTGTATCATTTTTTGCGTTAATGAGCTTTAGGCCGCAACATGGTCGTAGTGGTAAATAACTTAATTTCAGCAGACATAAACGCGTTAATTCACTTTATTAATGTATGCGTTGCAAATAAATACCAATACGGGAATATTTTTTATTGAATAGCCAACTATTTGGTCGGCTATTTTAATACAACACTTTTATCATTAGGCATATGTTGATAATTACTATTAATATATAAGCTTTTCATTTCAGCGCCATATTGTGTTGAAACAGTATGTTGATAGCCACATGGGAGCCAAACTGCATTTTCAGGAGGAATAAATAACCTTTCTCCAATCACGTCAACAATCAATACACCTGAGGTTGCTGAGTTTCCTGTAAATCAAAATACCATCTGTACTCTAGTGGGGGCTTTTGCTCTAACAGTATCAGATAGCAAAGTGAGCTCTCTTTCAAAGACATGTTTGTACATAAAAACAATTGAACATAATGCTAAGTTTTGAGTTGAAGATGTTACCTGCCTATTAACCGCTAAATAAGTGAGATAATTACTGACTTCTTGCTCTCCCATGTCCTTGGGGTGGCGTTTTTGGTTGAAGAGAATAAATCGTTTAATCCATAGTAAATACGTTTTTTCAGTTTGAATACTGTAATGCTTTGTACGGAGGATATGACGGATACTTTCAAGAAAAGGAGATGTAGACATTTTTCAAACCCTTGTGACTATGTTTATATACAGTTTCGGTTTGAGGTAAATAAATATCAAATATTATATCAGCGGATATTACTGAGAAGTCTCAGTAAATGACAATAAACAGGATTAACTCATTATGGTGATAGGTTAACCTTATGAAAAATATCAATTTAATTGGTTTTATGGTAATTGGATATTACTGAGACTTCTCAGTAATATCCAATTATAAATATTTTCTTAAATTTTAATCTTTCTAATTCATTGAAATTATGGAATATTAAGCGTTAATAAATTAATTTTATGGGACGGACATTACTGAGAAGTCTCCATAATAAGCTGTTAGCATTACAAGGAGGTTTGGTGACAACATCTAAAAAAGAACTACGGTTTCTTACAACCTATATGACTCTGCTGTTAGTTTTATTAAGTTCTGATTGGATATTATCTTTAATAGGTTTTGAATATAATATATGGACAGATCCTTTTGAATATAATATATGGTCAGATCCTTTTGATATTATTAAATTTATAATTAAGCTCATGACTATTTATCTTTTCTGTTTTATTGGTAATAAGTTTTTTAGTTGGTTGTATTCTGCATCACCACAAAAAACTAAAGAGTAAACTTGGCAGTTATTTAAAGTAAAGCTAACAAGAGACTATGGCGTCAATAGTTAATTTTGCACTTTTGGCGCTTCCCACATTACCCCATCTCTTAACATAGAATTTAAGATCACAATCATCTTTCTAATACAGGCTATAATGGCTACTTTCTTAGGTTTACCTGCAGCTAATAATCGCTGATATGTTGCCTTGAAAACAGGGTTAGATTGCATCGCTGACATCATTGCCATGTATAATACTGTCCTCACCTGAGGCCTGCCGCCTTGTATTTTTCGCTGGCCTTTATATCGCCCACTATCTCGATTCATTGGCGCTACTCCAATTAAAGCACTGGCCTGTTTGCTGTTAATATAACCTAACTCTGGCAGGTTGCTGATGATTGAGGCCGCGGCTATTTTGCCAATGCCTTTCATACTTTGTAATATCATATCTTTGGCTTGATATTCAGGGCAACTTTCGATGAGTTTTGCGATTTTATCTTCAACCTTGGTGATGAGGTTTTTAAAGAGTGTTAACACGGGTTTAATCGTCATAACGAGTTCTTTAGGCATGATTTGTAATCGATTTTTTTCCATCGTTTGCAGAGTGAGTAATTGATTTCTACGTGAGACTAAATCACTCATGGCTTGCATTTTCTCTGGCTTTAGACGCGATAATTTTGGTTGTATGGCTTCGCTATAATGTGCAATCAACTGTGCATCTAACTTATCTGTTTTTGCACGTTGGCCAAGCGCTCCTGCAAACCTTTTAATATGGACAGGGTTAGCAATCGTAAACGGTAAGTTGGCTTTTGCACAAGCAAGGATAAAGGGCATTTCTAGCCGTCCTGTTGCTTCGATGACAATACGATTGGGGTTATATTTTTTGATTTTTTTTACCGCTTCTTTAATACCTTTATCATTGTTTTCTACGGTGAAGTAGATATCTAAAGGGCGGATATAAATGTCGAGTTGGTATTTACCTGTATCAACGCCAACGTTAATGTTTTGATTTGTTTTCATATTCATAATAAGCTAACTCTTACTTGCAAAATGCGGGTTCGAGACCCAGTAGACTATTCGAGTGTGGTGCTTGGAGTCCTTTGTCGCGTTCGTTCTTGTTATCGGTCTCTCAACAGAGGAGCCTTCATTCAATCGAACTACGACAAGGAAAGCTTAAGTTGCTGCTTAAGCCTGGGTCTCACATTACCCGAAAAGGGTTTAAAATAGTAATTTAGATGGGTGTATTATCCATACAAGAAATTGAACTAGGACAAAAAAACAGTTGGCTTTTGCTCCTTCGTCGCTTATTTTAGCCAACAATTTTTTGCCTGTTAATTGGGCGTTGGTATGACTCCCCACGTCAAGTTAAATACACTGATCCTTATTCACTAATTTAAGAATCCTTTATATTCACTTCTATGATTAAGTGAGTTAACGCATAGAATGAAGCAAGTAATTTCGTCGGTTATCATGCTGATATTCGTGGATTATTAACCTATTGGTTAACAGCGCCTACCTTACTCATTTCGTCGTGACACCTGTCTTCAGTCTATGTTCGTGGTTCAATAGCCGTTAGGCTATTGCCATCCTAACGCCGTCGGTGGTTGTGCCACACCCGATGCTTGATCCCATGCGCTAACTCAAAACTCTTCTCTATTAAAATATTCATGCAGGCATCCTTGCTAAACGTAACTTCACATCAATGACAGGCAAGACAACTTCTCGTGATATTGCCCAAATATAGGCTATCATTTCTCTGGCGATAGCCGTAACAACCACATTACGATGCTTACCTTTGTGCATTAACCGGTTATACCTGCGACATAGCCTTAATTGCGCTTGCCATGCCATATCTATGACCTGATCTTCCCCCGATAAAACGGACACCAAAATCTAACTAAAGATGAGGTGTTACATGACTAAGGAAGACTACAGTGGCAGGTAAGCTCGATAAAGTTGACAAAGCTTTTGCTTTTTTCAAAATATACTCAAACAACGCTACTTCTTTCAAATTAGATGAGTTAGCTAAAAATACTGGTTGGGGTCTTTCAACAGTACAAACGTATAGTACTAAAAGGTGGTCTACATTTCTTAAGAAATCAAAAAGCTCCTTTTCAGTTGATAAATCTTTCAATAAATTTAATAAGAATACTTTTCGTCAACATCATAGTCAGAAATATTCTGTAAAGAAATTCTTCTATCAACTATTAGTCGATAAAGCCGTAACAGCGTGTGTTTCCGCAATTGAAATTTATAATAAACCCGACTTCAAATTTAGAGAAGAAAGTTTTTCGATTCTAATGATAAATGCTTGGGAGCTTTTACTTAAAGCCAAACTACTAGCAGATAATGACGACGATAAAGAGGCTATATATTTCAAGAATAAAGGAAGTATTGTCACAACTGCCTCTGGCAACCCAAAAACAATTTCAATTTCAAAAGCAATAAACCTACTAGAATCAGCCGGTATCTTAAAGAAGGTTGTTAGTGACAACGTAAGATTACTTATTGAGATTCGTGATGAGTCTGTACATTTTATTCATAACGATATGTCGTTAGCTGTAAAGGTACAATCTATTGGTATGGCGTCATTAAAAAACTTTATGACATTAACTATGGACTGGTTTGGTTTCGATTTTAAAAAATATAATTTCTATTTAATGCCTGTGTCATTCTTTCATCTATCTGACGTGGAAAGCTTTAGCATTGATAATAATTCAAAGGACAACTTAGTCAAACATCTTAATAAAGTTGAAAAGTCACATGAAAATGATGACGATCCTCAATTTAGTGTTTCGTTAAAACTTGAAACTAAACTGGTAAAAACAACCTCAGATGAAGCGGTTCAATTCAGAGCGACAGATGATCCTAACGCTCCTGAAATCAAAATATCAGAAGAAGATGTGTTAAAAAACTACCCTTATACTTATCAAAGCCTTTGCGATGTTTTAAGGAAACGATATGGAAACTACAAACAAAACAAGCAGTTTAATCAACTGATGAGAGACCTTAAAATTAAGGGTGATGAATTCTGTAAAGAAAGAAGACTAGAGCCTGATAATCCTAAAAGTATATATAAAATTTTCTACCATAGTAGAATTGTAGAGGAGTTTGATAAGCATTATCAGCGTAAATAGTCATGTAAGTTGCTCAAAAGGGCAACAAACAGCTTGCTGTTTTCGTGCCTCAAACATTATAGCAAACTATTTTTTGCCTCTTAGCAAAGCGTTAGGCTAAATATTTCGACCATCGCACTCCGAGGATAAACATGACTGAAAAGCAGTTCGAAAAATTAAAATACTACGTGATTGCAGTTACTGTATTTTTCGTAGCTGGACATCTGTTGTGGGAGCATTTGAATGGTGGAATATTGAGCCATCACTTGATGCACCATCCTGGTTATCCTTTAATATCAAACTGGTGGGGGGTATTAATCCTCCCATTCTTGGCTTGGCTTTCTATAGTGCGGATAAAGAAGCGTATAACTCTTCAACCTAGTGACGCGCCTGAGAGAGCAAAGATTTTACGAGCCGTACTCATCGGTTTTTTTGGCATGCTGGTCTTGAGTCTTGTACAGTCAGTCAGTGTTATTTTTGGCTACGAGAACGTTGCAATGTACTTGTCGTTAGGGCTGGTAGTAGTCGGTTTGTTCCTGCCTATATACAAAGCGGAGTGTATTTTTGGTTATGTATTTGGCTCAATAGTTTTTACTGGAGCAGTAATTCCACTTATAGGTATATTGGTAATTGCGGGGATTTCATGGTTTTCTCACCTATGTATAAAGCCATTAGTTTTTCGAGTTCTTAGGGCGCAACCGCAGTAGTCTAGGCTAACAACCCACGTCATTCGGGGCCTGTGACCCCTGCGACGCTCACAAGTTCGCGCGCATGCGCGAGGCGTTATCGATACAAGATCTAATCCAATACATTGATTAGGACTTAGTGTAGTGGCATAGTTAATTTGGCCACCTAACTAGAGGTGTTACAATGAATTTATTTGGGAACTCAGCCACAGTATGAATGCTTGAGTATTCAGGATTTGACAACAGAGGGTGGTTACTTTTAGTTTACAGTCGATAGTGTAAGTGCGAATTGAATATTTATGCAACTTTAAGTCGTTTGAACCGTCTTGTTATTTAAGGCATAAGTTATGAATAGCGCTATTGTTCTTAGTATTACAATCCTACTAGTTATGAAAATTTATTGTTGTTTATTGTTCACGTCCCCTCCGTCTGAAGCGACGCGCTTCACTCAATGTTGATTAACGGACATTGACAACTTACTCTTCAATTTGTATCTATCAGGGAAAGCATATACTAGTTGATGCCATTTATGTGTATGTATTGGGAAGTAGTGTTTTGCTGGTATATGTTGTTGTCGAACAAACACATCGCGCGGTAGGTTTTCTAAATCAAGTAATTTAAGTTGATTACTCTTTAATTTACGAGAGACAGTTGGCATTTTTTTCACATTTTGAGGCTTTATCTGTATATATTGTCATAATGTATAGAGATAGTTTTTTTATTATTCGTTATTCTACGGTATAAGATTTTAATCTGTGATGTTGTATGAAATTATCAGAACAATTTAAAGTTCAATTTGCCTGTGTACTTGGTGGCGTAATTACTGTTGGTATCGCGAGATTTGCCTATACACCAATGCTACCTGAAATGGTTGAAGATATTGGCCTTACTGAGACGGTTGCAGGTTTTCTCGCTGCAGCAAACTATGCCGGATATTTATCTGGTGCACTACTGATTTCACTTATTCACAATCTTCAATTAAAAGTTAAATTATACCGTTATGGCTTGATGGCAGCAGTCTTTACTACACTATGCATGGCGGCGACCACGCATGAGTGGTTATGGTACTTATTACGCTATATTTCTGGCTTAAGCAGTGCTGCAGGTATTTTATTGGGGGCTGGATTATTAATGCATTGGCTCAGACATAACAATGCAAAAGCTGAACTAGGTATTTTCTTTTCAAGCTTAGGTATTGGTATTGTTTTGACGGCAATTACTGCCCAGTTAATTAAAGTTGAATATACTTGGGATGAACAGTGGGTTATTTATGGTTTGCTGTCTTTATTGCTTATTCTTCCTGTGATGTATTGGTTTCCTGATTTTTTTAAATCGACAACTAGTACAGAACACTCTGAGCACAAAGAAACTCAATCTCCCCCTTCAAAAAAATTCTTGTTAACCTTACAAGCCGCTTATTTTTGTGCAGGTTTTGGCTATGTAGTCACGGCTACATTTTTGATTGCAATCGTTGAATTACTTCCTGGTATGAAAGGGCTGGGTTGGGGTGTTTGGTTATTAGTAGGCATTGCTGCTGCACCAGGATGTTGGTTGTGGGATATTTACGTAAGAAAGGTAGGTCTTTGGTCATCGTTGTTTCAAGCATATATTTTAAATATGACCAGCACCGCTTTGCTTTTGTGTGATCCGTCGCCAGCAATAATTTCTATTAGTGCAATTATATATGGTTTAAGTTTTATTGGTATTGTGAGTATGACATTGTCAATGATAGGTCGGTTGTATCCAGACAACTCGTCTAGATCGATGAGTCATCTAACATTCAGTTACGGACTGGCACAGGTTATTGCACCTGCGTTAGTTGGGGTTATTGCTGAAAAAAATGAAAGTTTCACTGATGGGTTGATAATCACAGTAGTGGTGATGTTAATAGGAATTGGTTTATTGGCACGAGCGGTAATATTATTGAAAGAAGAAAAATGTGAACAGTTATCACAAGTTAATGGTTCTAAAACCACTTAAGTAGTTCTTGGTTATAGCTCGAGTATCGCCCAGGTATAATTCAAATATGGCGCTAAAATAGTGGATAAAAATCAATAAATTATTTATTTAGCAGGTAAGGTGATGAAATCGTACCTGCTTATTTATAACTAAATCAGTGAATTATTATATGTAAAAATAAAGACGTCGCGTGAATATTAACTCTCTTTTGCAAAATCGATAAGTGTTTGACCTGACATGCGATAACCAACCCATTCATCTTGTGATTGGGCACCAATTGATTGGTAAAAATCACGGGAAGGTTTATTCCAGTCTAAGCAACTCCATTCAAATCTACCACAATTATTATCGACAGCAATTTTAGCCATTGTTTTAAGTAGTAGCTTTCCGCCACCTTTACCTCTGTGTTCTAAAGAAATGTATAGATCCTCTAAATAAAGCCCTGATTTCGCCAACCATGTTGAATAGTTATAAAAGTAAATAGCTATCCCAATGGCGTGATCGCCTTGCATGCAAATTAATGCACTAACATGACTATTTTCAGCAAAAATTGACTGCTTAATGGTATCTTCAGTTGCTAACACTTCATGCTCAGCTTTTTCATAAATAGCCAGTTCACGAATAAAATGTAAGATTAATGCTGCATCTTTTGTTTCAGCTTTACGGACGGTTAATTTTTCCATCATTTACTCCTTTGATTTTATTGGTAATATCATAACGTGCCATTCGTTTTATGTGAATAAGAATAGTTAATTAGTACTCTTAATAACAATTAGATGTGGCAGAAGTTGTAATAGGTCGTTAGGTTTTATATAAATAAAATATGTATTTCAATTTATTTAGGTTTTTTATCAACTTAAGCTATAAATATTGGGTAGTAAATTAATCATACTTTAGCATGATAACCATTGACTGAGTTTTATTTATCTTATTGTATTTAATAGTTTTATTTTTACGTTGAGTGTTATTTGAACATTAGCATAAATTATTACATTTTTATGAATGAGGGTAGACTGAAGAAAGAGATTATTTATTTGGAAACTGTAATGAAAAGATTATTAACTTGTATTATTACTTGCACTTGTTTACCTGCTTTAGGGGATGATATTGCTGCTGTTGAAAAAATTAGTATATATGGACAAACACCACTTTCATCAAATGCAGTTAGCGAGAAAAGTATTTTTGGTAGTGTTCAGATGATCAATGCGAAAGCGCTTGATGAATCTCAAAGTATTTCATTAGCAGAGCATATGAAAAATCAGTTAACGAGTGTCCATATCAATGATGTACAAAATAATCCTTTCCAACCTGACGTGCAGTACAGAGGTTTTACAGCATCACCATTACTAGGCTTACCCCAGGGAATTTCTGTTTATTTAAACGGTGTACGATTTAATGAACCTTTCGGTGACACCGTTAATTGGGACCTTATACCCCTTGCGGCAGTTGATACGGTATCTTTATATTCCGGCTCTAATCCTGCTTTTGGTCAAAATACCTTAGGTGGTGCATTAGCTTTACAAACAAAAAATGGTTTTAGCTATACAAAAAATGAACTTGATGTACGTGTTGGTAGTTTTGGACAACAGCAATATACGTTGCAGTCGGGCGGTAATAAAGGTAATTGGGGTTATTATGTTTTGGCCAATCATTACAAAGAAGACGGCTGGCGAGATTATTCGGAAAGTGAGTTGAATCAGCTGTTTGCAACACTAAGTTATGTCACTGATGTACGTACTGTTGAGTTTACTTTTGCAGGTAATGACAATGAAATGCTTGGTAATGGTGCTATACCTGAAATACTTGCTGATTTAGCAAGCAGAGATGCTATTTATACGCAACCAGATAAAACTCATAATCGTTATAAGCAATTTAGTCTTAAAACAGATAGTGTTATTAATAGCGAAATGTCATGGCAGGCTAATGCCTATTATCGTCAAAACGAAATTAATAGTATTAATGGCGATGACAGTGACTATGAAGAGTGTGAATTTGGTGAAAGCTACAGCTTATGTGAAGAAGAGGAAGAAGATGAGTTAGAGCTGGTGCATTTTGTTGGTTATGATGAAGGGGTTTTTCTCAGTGATCTGAGCGATATAGATCCTGATACCGTTGATGGCACACTTAATACTGGTTTCACTGATAATGAAAGTTATGGCGCAGCATTACAATTTGTTAAGTTAGGTAAGTTGGCCTCTTTTGATAACGAATTTATTTTTGGTTTAGGTATAGATAAAGCAAATATTCATTTTAATAGTGATACACAATTTGCCGTACTTCATAATGAAACAGTAACGGATGATCGCTCAGTAACGGGTATTGGTTTTTATGATATGGAATCACGTGTTGATTTAAAAGTTGACACAAAACAGCAGTACCTTTACTTTTTGAACGCTATATCCATTAACGATAAACTTACTATTAACCTTGCTGGTCGATATAATCATGCTCATATAAGTATGCAAGATCAAATAGACACGGGAGAAGGATCACTTAATGGTGAACACTCTTTCAATCGATTTAATCCAGCGATATCTGCTGATTATCAGCTTTCTTCTGAATATATGGTTAAATTAAGTTACAGCGAGTCATCAAGAACACCTAGCCCAGCAGAACTGAGCTGTGCAGATGAAAATGACCCTTGTAAATTACCTAATGGCTTTGTGGCCGATCCTCCGCTTGAACAGGTTGTGGCGAAAACAACAGAAGCCTCGTTAAGTTATAACAAAGATAATTTTTCTGCACTTGCAACGGTTTTTTCAACGATTAGCTATGAAGATATTATTTTTCAACAAGCGACAAATAAGTCTAATCAAGGTTACTTTATCAACCTTGATAAAACTCAACGTCAAGGTGTTGAACTTGCCTTTAACACCCAAATAAAAGCGGTGGATTTTGGCGCTAGCTATAATTTATTAAAGGCAACTTTTGAATCACCTTTTGTTTCTTTTAGCCCTGTGAATCCGTTAGGCGCGAATCGACAAGTTAATCCAGGCGATACGATTCCGGGTCAACCAGAGCATCAAGTTAAGTTTCACGCTAATTGGCAGATTAATGATGCTGTTAACCTTGGCACTGAGTTTTTATATGCCTCGTCATCATATTATCGTGGTGATGAAGCAAATGAAAATAAGAAGATACCGTCGTATTCTGTCACCAATATTTACCTAAACTATCAAGTTACCGAACAGTTACGATTATCAGCTAAAGTTGATAATGTCTTTGATCGTGAATTTGATACCTTTGGTACGTATGGTGAAGCGGATGAAGTGTTAGAAGATATATACCCAGATGCTGATTTTGATGAGTATTTTGTTGGACCATCAAGACCACGCTCGGCAAGTATTAATCTGAACTATCAATTTTAATATTATCAATTTTAGTAGTATCAATTTTAATATTATCCATTTTAATTTTGTTAACTAAAATGGGTCCAAGGTTGTACAGTAAAGCCCTTGTGTTTAAAGATAAGCTTTTCTTACTAAAAGATGAGCTTTGTCATACTAAAGAAGGGACGTATTGTTGATAAAGTCCTAATAGAATTAGGGCTATATTTTATTTACTTATTTTTAAATGAAATAAGTAAATAAATACTGAGTATCGATACTATCAACGCCATTTATTTCATTGAAATTCTAATTATTCTACTGGCGTTTATACTCAAACCATCTCGTTTAAACTGGTTAATCATAGACTTTACATCTTGGGATGAATGTTATCTATTAACATTCAACTCTACTCAGGAAAATTTCAAAATAAAGGGGATAATATGAGTAAATGGTTGATCAGTATAGCATTATGCATTTCATTGCCTTTTCAAGCTTTTGCTAACCCTGAAGTACGTGTTGGTGTTTTAAAATATGGTACGGTTAATTGGGAAATAGCGGTAATTAAGCACCATCAGTTAGATAAAAAATTCCAATTTGATTTAAAAGTCATGTCACTAGCAAGTAAGAACGCCTCGGCTGTGGCGCTACAAAGTAATGCGGTTGATATTATTCTTAGTGATTGGCTTTGGGTTAATCGTCAGCGATATGAACAGCGAATGTACACGATATTCCCAACATCAATGGCGACAGGTGGGCTCTATATTTCGGCTAATACTGGCATTAAATCTTTAGTTGATCTTAAAGGGAAGAAAATTGGTATTGCAGGTGGCGCTGTTGATAAAAATTGGTTGTTGTTACAAGCATACAGCAAGAAAAAATATGGTTTTGATTTGAATAATGAAACAGAGCCTACGTTTGCTGTACCACCATTATTAAACAGACTGATACTGAGGGGAGATTTGGCAGCCGCCATTAATTTTTGGCACTATGGTGCTCGGCTAAAAGCGGCAGGTTATAAGCATTTAGTCACGATGTCAGAAATGCTTACAGAGTTTGGTATTGAAGCTAAAATTCCTTTATTGGGCTGGGTTTTTGATCAAGAGTGGGCAAACCAACACCCTAATGCAATAACACGATTTTTACTCGCCTCACGCGAAGCAAAGCTGATATTAGCGTCGTCTGAACGTGAGTGGGAGCGTATTCGGCCTTTACTTAAGGCTGAGAATGATGATGTGTTTACTGCATTAAAAACAGATTACCGTGCAGGCTTATTAAGTGAATTTGGAGCGAAAGAAATTGACGCTAGTAAACAAGTGTTCGATATTTTGGCACAGGAAGGCGGCCGTACTTTGGTGGGTAAAGCGACATCGCTAAGTGATGGACTCTTTTGGAAATCAAATCAGTAGACGTATTTAAATCATATTTCCGTTGATCTTCATAAGGATCAGTGAAGATTTTTCTGTTAATTATTGTTAAGACAAAGGGGGAAGGAATATGGCACTTTTAAACAAATTACTTTCCTTTTTATTGACTAAGTTTGGTGTTGTTTTTGTCTTGTGTGCCCTGTGGCAAAGTATAGCTTTATTAATTGATAACCCCGACTTTCCTTCTTTACTTGTCGTTATTAAAAGCTTACACCTTCATTTAACCGAAGGTGAAATGATTAGCAACCTCTTCATTACTTTAAAGCGAGCATTATTAAGCTTTATTATTGCTATGTTACTAGGTGTTTTCATTGGCATTATGATGGGTGTTAATGCCTGGACCAATAAGCTTACAGATTCACTACTTATTATTATGCTCAATATTCCTGCGTTAGTGACTATATTACTTTGTTATATTTGGATTGGTTTAGTTGAAACTGCCGCAATTACCGCTGTGGTTATCAATAAAGTACCCACGGTTGTCATAATGATCAGGGAAGGAGCTAGAACCGTAGACCAAGATTTATTAGCGGTAGCTAAAATTTATAAATTGTCACCGAGTAAAACTTTCTTTCGTGTTTTTTTACCCCAACTTTATCCCTACATCATAGCTTCTGCGCGCTCTGGTTTGTCTTTGATTTGGAAAATAGTACTAGTGGTTGAATTGTTAGGACGAAGTGATGGTGTTGGCTTTGCGCTTAATACTTTATTTCAGTTTTTTGATATTGCCGGGATTCTTGCGTACACCATCGCCTTTGTCATTATTATATTAATCATTGAACTATTGTTCTTTAAACCTTTTGATAAACTTGTCGCTAGAGGAAAACGTTTTGATTGAACTCAATGTTGCCATTAAAGATAAGTATTATGGAAATAGCGAAACTCCGGTATTGGCGAAGCTTAATTTTAGTGTGAAGCCGGGAGAATTTGTTGCCATTATCGGTCCTTCAGGGTGTGGGAAAACTACGTTATTAAATATGATTAGTGGTCTTGAATCATGCGTGGGGCAGCATATTAATTATCGCCATAGCTTAGAAAATAGTGATGTTATAAACAATCATAAGGGCTTAGAAAGTGATAGCTCAAAAAGTAACGGTGAAAAAAATAATCGCACCAAGGGTGAATGCCTAGTAAATAAGCAGCCTAGTCGTATTGGATATATCTTTCAGCAACCAAGATTAATGCCATGGTTGACCGTGCGAGAAAATATCGAATTAGTATTAGATCCAACACAGTTCAACAAAGTAGAAGGGTTATTAGCACAAGTTGGTTTAGCACAAAAAGGTGAATATTTTCCTAGCCAGCTATCTGGCGGAATGCAGCGACGGGTTAGTATTGCTCGTGCTTTTGCAATAAACCCACAATTGTTATTATTAGATGAGCCATTTAATTCTCTCGATGCTCCTACTGCTGGTCGGTTGAGAAAGCTATTAATTGACTTGTGCACAGAAAAAAAGACGACAGTCGTGTTTGTTACTCATGATTTACAAGAGGCTATATATTTAGCAGATCGCATTATTTTCTTAAGTGACTCACCTTGCACTATGATCCATGAATCTATTATTAATTTACCTAAACCCCGTTCAGAATCTGGTATTGCTGAATTAGCATTTCAAGCGAAACTCATAACGCAATTTCCGTTTTTACTGTCGGGTATTATTGACTGATTTTTGGAACAACTTAATGACACCTAATCTCAATACAGAAGCGAAAAAAGCAACGGTTAAGCATTGTCATTCCACGCGCGCAAACATTGTTGTTTCTCCGCTACGCCAGCAAATATCACAAGAACTACACAATAGACCATCACCACAAGTTTATGCACCAACTTCGATAACGCACATGGCGGTTCGTTTAACCGAAAAGGATCAAGAACAAGAATATCAGCAAATATATTCCTTATGCCAACGTTATAATGTTAACCCACCTAGCCGCGATGCAAGTTGCTATTATCAAGATTTTGGTGGTTTTGAATTACGTTGGGAACGTCATTTGGAGTTTTCAAGTTATAGTTTTATTCGAAAAGGGCTAGGAGAATACCTTTTCGACGGTTATGCAACAGAGTTTGTGCCACAAGAGTGGTTCGACAATATTGTTGGTGAATTAGTGAGTGCGGTAAATTTAATTATTAATAAAGATAAAATCTCAGAAGAAGTATTACACTGTGCATTTGAAGGACATCAAATATTGGGAAGTCGTGTTTCTGATAATAGAGCAAATGTTTATGCTTCTTTTAGAGTACATAGTGATGGTTTTGACCGTATTATCATTCAAAGTGATTTACTGAATAGCTATCAAGCTGGTCGGTTAATACAACGGATGTTAGAAATACAAACCTACCAAGTGATGGCACTCTTGAGTTTACCTATTGCTCGCTCTTTATCACCTAAGGTGGCGCAAATGGAAAATGATTTAGTCAAAATAAATCAGGAAATGGCAGGTGTTGGTGAAAAAAATGATAGTAAGATGCTTGATAAACTCTCAGATTTAGCTGGAAATACCGAGCAACTGATCGCTGATATTAGTTATCGTTTTAGTGCCACAAACGCTTACTATGAGTTAGTTTGTGCTCGACTTGAACAACTTAAAGAAACAGACATTGAAGGTATTGAACGCATAAATGAATTTGTTACCCGACGATTAAGTCCCGGTATTCGAACTTGTCAGGCATTATCTGTTCGTTTGGAAGGGTTAACACGTCGAATTGCTCGGGCAAGTAGTTTACTGAGAACTCGAGTTGACTTAACCATTGAACAACAAAATCAACAATTATTATCTGCGATTAACCAACGTGGTAAAGTGCAATTGCGTTTACAACAAATGGTTGAAGGTGTTTCTGTTGCGGCGATGGCTTTTTACTTGATGGGGTTGCTAGATTATGTACTTAATGCAGTGACTCTTGCAGGTTTTGAGCTTAATAAAACGCTCGTGAAAGGTTTTTCTGTTCCAATTTTTTTACTCATTACGTGGTTATTTGTGCGACTTGCTATTCGTTATGTCAAAAAAGCCCCATGAATTATTGTCATAATGAATTTATTTAAATCTATGTAATATAGAGTAATTAATAAATGCCGTGGCAGGTAAACTTAATTGTTATCCTACTTCTTAATTTTTCCTCCTACTAAAGCAGTAAGACTTTTACTTACGACTAAAGCACAATTAATTTCGATAAGTTGACTCATTCTCTTTGCTTAAGGTTATTTTTATTATGATTGAACTCTAATAACGATAAAAAAGGAAGCATGAAATGACTAAACGATTCAAAATTAGCTTAATCACTGCGACATTAGCTATGGCAGCATTTAACTCAAATGCTGCAGTTGAAATATACAATAACGACGGGATAACCTTTAGCACAGACGGGTTAGTTAATGTATTTTATTCTAATAGTTCAATTGATACAACTGATGCTGCCGGTGTAGAAGCAGATCGCACACAATCACGTGTCCGTACTGGCTTTTTACCAAGTAATATTGGTTTCAATATCGCTAAACAACTTGATGATGTAAAAATCTCTATGCGTTCATCATTTTGGGTATCACTAAGTGACACCGATAATGTGCGTGATGAATCTCCTCTTGATTTAGGCACAGGTTCATTAATTGATGTTCGTCAGTTTTATGCCACTATCAGCGGTGACTTCGGGGAAGTACTAATTGGTAAAGACTTTGGTTTATATAACCGTGCTAACATTCTTGGGGATGAATTGTTGCTAGGTTTTGGTCAAACATCTGACTTCTTTGGCTTAGCCGATGGTAACAATGTCTCTTTTGGTAACATTGCGACAGGTTATACCTACCCAATGCCAAAATCACAAATCACTTATAGAACACCCGATTTTAATGGCTTCAAGTTAGCAGTTGCCATTATGGATCCTAATAAAATTGGTGTTGGATCTTCAGAAGAGCTACCTCGTTTTGAAGCTGAATTAATGTATAGCACTAACTTTAATGATGACTCTTCGTTAAAGGCTTGGGTTAGTGGTGTTACTCAGTCAAGTGAAATAAATGACGTTGAACATGATCAGACTGGCGTTGGCTATGGTATTAACTTTAAAATTGCTGGCTTATCATTAACTGTGTCAGGTTACAGTGCTGAAGGATTAGGTCATGTTGCTGGCTTAGATCAAATCGTTGGGCCAGACACTATTGAAACTGAGGGTTACTTAGTTCAAGCAGCTTATACAATGAATGATAACCGTATTGTATTAACTTATGGTGAGTCAGAAACCAGTAACAGTGGTAATGTTGAAACTGTTGGTATTGTAGGTGATGCTACCCATAGTAATACGGGTATTGCTTACTTTAGAACAATTCTCCCAGGTTTAACTGCAGTAGTTGAATATAATAATACTGAGGCAGACGCGACTGATTCACTAATAGCAGAAGATAACAATACTTTCTCAATTGGTGCTGTGGTCACTTTCTAATATCGTTATTTAAATCAAGGAGTAGGAAATAGTTTTCTACTCCTTAAAAACCAAAGACATAATGTTTTTTAAACAAATATAACGCTAAAATTATATTTTATACCTAAAAGATGAGTTTTTTACAACTATAGGAGGGTTAACTAGTTGGTAATAAACTGCTAGAGTCTAGTAGCTTACTCATTTTACGGTATTTTACCTTATGTATAAAATCTTGGTCGCAGACGATCATCCGCTATTTAGAGATGCCATTGTTAATATTATTGGCATGAAATTTCCAGGATCAACGACTTACGAAACTGAAGATATTGACTCTACTCTAGCTTTTGTTAAAGATAATGATGAAATTGATTTAATACTTCTAGATTTGAATATGCCTGGTATGTCAGGCCTTAATGGTTTACTTGATTTACGTAATCAATGCCCGACAACGCCTGTTGTTATTGTTTCAGCAGAGCAAGAAAAACAAAAAGTTTTGCAAACCTTGTCTTATGGTGCGGTGGGTTTTATTTCTAAATCCTCTTCAAAAGATGTTATTGGTGAAGCAATAGAGAGTGTTTTTCAAGGTAATGTTTATTTACCATCAGATATCATGCGTTCCGAATCTACAACAACAACGTCAAGCTCAACAGCAAAAGAATATAAAGTTTTACCTGAAAATATCTCCTTACTTACTCGCCGTGAATTGATTGTGTTAAAACACTTAACTAAAGGCGAGGCTAATAAACAAATTGCGTTCAATCTTCATATTTCAGAAACTACAGTAAAATCTCATGTTTCATCAATTCTTAAAAAGTTAGGTGCATCTAACCGAGTGAAAGTAGTACTTGGGTGTAGTGATATCGACTTCAATCAATATTTAAAGCGTTAGTTTTGACTAGAGCTAGCGGTATTAGCTAACTCTCTAACTTATTTCACTTGAAGGTTATTAACGTATACTTCAAGACACGAAAAACAATCAAAAAAAAGCCCTTATCATCGAGATAAGGGCTTTGTATTGAAATATTCAATTTAACAGCTCAATTTAGCTTAGTTTTCCAATATCATCACTAATGATCTTAAAATTAATACTCACTAACACAAAACTAATTTCATCACTTTGAAGCGAATATAAGTCACTAGAACCCAACTAACTGATTTCAGATAAACTGAAGCTATCATTCATACATCATTTATATCAAGGGTGACAAAAACAGCACCTTTAGTGTCCAATGTTATGTCATTAGAATCTTCTGCCCATAATGTTTCTGTACTTAAAGCACTATGGGTAACAAAACTTGATGCAACACAAAGGCCTATCAAGCTTTAATTTATTCTACTATTGCCGAGAAGCTGACTTGTTTTTACCTTATTCGTTCTCATTTAATCTCTCCAAGTTTATAATCATTATTTTTTAAAAGTTAAAACTTATTCTGAACTTTACATATTGCATTACTGTTAAAAAAACGTAAGTAACTAGTTAAGGTTGATTGGGTAGCCAATATATAACGCTTAAATCATTACTTTTAATGATTTATAATAATTTTCATTTTAACCATCGACTTTAGGTTTCAATATAACAATGATAGAAATAACTAACTTTAAGCATGAAAACCTCAGCATTAAGCAGTGGACAATCACTAACAATGAAACTTGGTGTGTTTTGGGGCGAAATGGATCTGGCAAAGAGTATCTTGATCAATTATTAACAGGGGAATTATCTGATTACACAGTCGATCATTTCCACTTACCTACGCCGAATAAAGTTGGAATAGTTTCTTTTGAAGCACAACAAGTTATTTATGAAAATGAATTAAAAATGGATGCGACAGATTTTACTGATAGTAATGATATAGGTACGCAAGCGAAGAACTTTCTTCCTCAAGATAAGTTAACTGACCCATTAATCACTCAATTTGGTTTAGAACATAAATTAGAAAGTGGGTATCGACAACTTAGTACTGGAGAAGGGCGAAAGTTACTTATTTTACAAGCAATACTCAGTGGTGTTGATTTATTGGTGTGTGATAACCCGTTTGACAGTTTAGATGAAGCTTCTTGTGACGCACTATCAACAATATTAGCATTATTACCACAACAAAATATTAATGTCTTACTGATTTTAAGTAATCGTCAAGACATCCCAACTTGGTGCCAGAAAGTTGCTTTTATTGAACGTGGACAACTTGATGTTATAGGCGAATTTGATAATGAAGAAACAAAACGTCAATTAGATGCTTTACTTACACCGAAACCCGATAACCTTGAATGGCCGAAATCGATTAATTCATTGTCTGATTATGAACATCCATACATAGTTAAATTAACTAATGGTAAAGTACACTATGGTGGCGTGAACGTATTTGAAAATCTAAATGTTACGATAAAGCCCTTACAACATACGTTAATAACAGGTAAAAATGGCAGTGGAAAATCGACATTAATGCAGCTTATAACGGGTGATTGTACACAATGTTATAGTAACGATATTGAAGTATTAGGCTTTAAGCGTGGTTCAGGTGAAAGTATCTGGCAACTAAAAGAGCATATGGGCATTGTTAGCTCCGAGTTCCATCGACAATATCGGGTAAAAGGAGAGCTCTTAACTGTAGTTTTATCAGGTTTATTTGATTCTGTAGGTTTATATCAAAAACCTGAAAACTATCAGATTGAAATAGCTCAAAAGTGGCTGGATATGGTGGGATTATTGTCATGTCAGCATGCGATGTTTCAAGAGTTAAGTTATGGTGAACAGCGATTAGCTTTAATTGCTAGGGCGCTTGTGAAATCGCCTTATTTATTAATATTAGATGAACCTACACAAGGTTTAGATGAAATTAATCGTCATAGAGTGCTTAATTTCTTAGAAATATTGGTTCAACAAAAGCACAGTACGTTGATATTGGTGAGTCATCGTAAAGATGAGCATTTACCTATATTCACACAACATATCTCATTATAAGGTTTTCGGGCGATAAAGTGACTATTTACAAGTTATATTAAGAGATTTATTAATATAACTTGTAAACTGGTATGCTTTGTGTATAATGCGCACCCTCGATGAAGGGATGTTGATTCAACCGATTTTTATATCAAAGTAAAATCAACAAAATGATAGATAACACTTAATTTTAAAAATAGTGTTCAGCTTATTAGTCATATTCTTAAAGAAAGAATCTCAAAAAACTAATAAGCTCATCGATATGAGTAGGGGTTTTCCGCCCAATAGACTTGCCCAGCTGAACATTTCGTTTTCAGCAGAAATATAGCGTTCCTACGCTATGCGCTTTAAGTCTTCCTGGTGGTTTCCTCGTATGATGTACGCAGGTTAAGACTTAGCAATTTAAAATTTATTCAATTCAGTACACTTTCCATAACAATGTTATGTGTGAAGGTGAGCTATTCTTTGTTCTTTATTTTTTGCTAATTTTTCTTTATTAGAAGTCTTTCTATAAGTGTCTTAGAGATGCTCTAAACACCTGCCTTAAAATGATGATAATTAAAATGACTGAACAAACAAACACAGAAAATAATAATGAACAAACTAATGATGCAGTAGAAAAACTAGCTGTTACCTTTGACTCTTTAGGTCTACCTCAAGACTTATTAACAGCAGTTCTTTCTATTGGCTTTACTTCTGCTACAGATATTCAAGCACAAACTATTCCTCCTTTATTAGCAGGTAAAGATGTTCTAGGTGAAGCACAAACGGGTACTGGTAAAACGGCTGCGTTTGGTTTACCTGCACTAGCAAAAGTAGATACTTCAATTAAAAAACCACAATTAATGGTTTTAGCACCTACACGTGAATTAGCTATGCAAGTAGCTGAAGCCATTGAATCTTTCGGCAAAAACATGAAAGGTTTACGTGTTGCTACATTGTATGGTGGCCAATCTTACGGTCCACAATTTCAACAATTAGAGCGCGGTGCGCAAGTTGTTGTTGGTACACCTGGACGTTTAATGGATCATTTACGTCGTAAAAGCCTTAAATTAGATGATTTAAAAGTATGCGTACTTGATGAAGCTGATGAAATGTTAAACATGGGCTTTTTAGAAGACATTCAGTGGATTTTAGATCACTTACCTAAAACTACACAAATGTGTTTATTCTCTGCAACTATGCCTCCAGCCATTCGTAAAATAGCGAATCGCTTCTTAAAAGATCCAGAGCATATTAAAATTGCAGCAGTTAAAAAAGCTAAAGCTAACATTACACAGTATGCATGGAAAGTAGGTGGCATTACTAAAATGACCGCTTTAGAGCGTATTGCTGAAATTGTTGATTACGATGCAATGATAATTTTTGTACGCACGCGTAATGATACTGTTGATGTTGCTGAAAAATTAGAGCGTGCGGGTTACCCTGCATTAGCCCTGAATGGTGATCTTAACCAAGCACAACGTGAGCGTTGTATTGATCAAATGAAATCAGGTAAGTCATCAATATTGGTAGCGACTGATGTTGTTGCTCGTGGACTAGATATTCCTCGTATTTCTTTAGTTATTAACTACGATTTACCTGGTGATCATGAAGCTTATGTTCACCGTATTGGTCGTACAGGTCGTGCTGGTCGTGAAGGCATGTCAATTGCTTTTGTTCGTCCACGTGAAATGTATTCATTACGTCACTATGAGCGTTTAACCTCAGGCACAGTGAATATGTATGAATTACCAAACATACAAGAGTTAGGTCAAAAACGTGTTGAACGTGCTCGTGATGAAATAGCTAAAATTATTGAGTCAAAAGAATTAACTGCTATGCGTGAAATTGTTGAAGCAATGGCAAGTGAATCTGATATGTCGATGACAGATTTAGCTGCTGCGTTAATATACCAAAAGCAATTAAAACAGCCATTCCAACCGAAAGAAGATCCTAAACCACGCCGCGATGCTCGTACAGATACTCGCTCAGAAGGTCGTGGTGAGCGTAATGGTCGTGATAGAAATGACCGTGGTAGAGATTCTCGTCGTGACGCTAGATCAGATAGCAGAGGCGATCGTAACAGCCAACGTGGTTCACGTGATGAGAAGCCGCGTAAAGCAAAAGTAGATCGTAATGATGTTGATTGGCAGACTTACCGTTTAGAAGTTGGTAAAGAACATGGTGCTCGTCCAGGTGACATCGTTGGCGCAATTGCTAATGAAATTTCATTAGATAGCAGCTACATCGGTGCAATAAACTTGCATGACAAGCATAGCTTTGTACAGTTACCTAAAGGTATTCCTGATGATTTATTTAAACAATTAAAAGGTGTACGTGTACGTCGTCAACCTTTAGCTATCACAGCTTCAGAAGAACAAGTTGAAAGACAACAAGCTCCACGTCGTCGTAGTGAACGTCCACAACGTCAAAACTAATTTGTTGTAATTTATTACTCAATAGAAGGCGCTTTTAAGCGCCTTTTTTATTGCCTGTAAATAATTAAGTACATCCTCTATCAAGCCTATACATAGATTTGCTTTATATTTGTTCCATTTATATGGAATTTAACGTAAATATTCATTTACGTACACTTTACTTTTACTGTTGAACATAGCCTTCCGTAATAGCTAAATCCTCTAGATAATGAAGTTATAACAATAAGCGCCTTACTTAATTTAATAAGGTGTAACAATTTCAAAATTAAGAGATTATAAAATGAATAGCACAACATTAATCAATCATAATCCGTTAAAACTATGTGGCATAGAATTTATCGAATTTGCCAGTCCCGACTCTGATTTTATGGAGCAAGTTTTCTATGGCTTTGGCTTTTCAAAGACTAAAAAATTCAAAGGCCTTGATATAGATTACTTTAATCAAAATGATATTCATTTCTTGCTTAACAGAGAAATAAAGGGGTTTTCAAAAGAGTTTGCTACTAGCCATGGACCCGCAATTTGTTCAATGGGGTGGCGTGTTGATGATGCTGGCTTTGCTTTTAAAGAAGCGCTTAAACGTGGTGCAAAGTCAGCTAAAAATGAAATAGGTAAGTTACCTTATCCAGCCATTTTTGGTATTGGAAAAAGCCTAATTTACTTTATAGATAATTTTATCAAAGAACAAAAAAAGGAAAGTAAAAACAAAGGGAATATATATGATATTGATTTCGACACTCATGACTCACCTGTTTTAGTAGAAGATAAAGGGTTCTTAGCTGTAGATCATTTAACTAATAATGTTTATCAGGGCACTATGAGTGTATGGGCTGATTTTTATAAAGACATTTTTGGATTTACTGAGGTACGTTATTTTGATATCAAAGGTATTAAAAGTGCGTTAATTTCTTACGCCTTACAATCACCTTGTGGAAAATTTTGTATCCCTATTAATGAAGGTAAGGGTAATAGTAATAATCAAATTGATGAATATCTGGATGAATATAATGGCCCAGGTGTACAGCACTTAGCTTTTATAACCGATGACTTAGTGGGTTCTTTAGATAAGTTAGATCGTAATATCGTTGAAACATTGCATATTGTGCCAGAATATTATGACGAAATATTTAATCGTGTTCCTTGGATTAAAGAAGATAAAGAAAAAATTAAAGCGCATCAAATATTAGTTGATAGCCAAGCTGAAAATACTTATTTACTACAAATTTTTACTAAAAATTTGTTTGGGCCTATTTTTATTGAAATGATTCAGCGGGTAGATGATCAAGGTTTTGGCGAAGGTAATTTCTCTACTTTGTTTAAATCTATTGAGTTAAATCAAATGGAGCGAGGCACGTTATAAACTTTAATATTTTATATGTAGCAGGATGATGATGTATTGTCGTCATCCTGCTTTGTATTTTATTTATTACTACTTACAGAAACATTCAAGTCTTTTAAAATACCATCACGTAAATTATAAACTACCCCATGTACGGTTACATTTTGTTCAGCAAGCCATGCACTACGTAATATGGTTGTATTTGAAATATTAGCGACTTGTTCAATAACATTAAGCTCACAAAGTAAATCAATGCGCTCTGCTTCACTTTTAACATCATTTAATTTAGCCTGATTAAAGCGATATACATCTTGTATATGGCGCAACCAGTTATCAATTAAACCATGGCTTTCATCATGATAAGCAGCATGAATACCACCACAACCATAATGACCACAAACAATAATATCTTTTACTTTTAAAATTTCTACAGCAAATTGGATTACCGATAAGCAATTAAGATCCGAATGAACAACTTGGTTGGCAATATTACGATGAACAAATACTTCTCCTGGTAGCATGCCCAATAATTCATTTGCAGGTACGCGAGAATCCGAACAACCTATCCATAAATATTTAGGTGATTGTTGCTCGGAAAGACTTTTGAAAAAAGTAGGGTTGTCTGCTGTGATTTTGTCAGCCCATTGTTTATTATTTTCAAATAAATGATCAATTGTGCTCATATTTGTTGGTTACATTGATTGAGTTAAGTTATCCACATTTTATGGTAATAACTAATTTAGTAAAAGATATTTATGGTATTACCAGTAGAATAATACCTAGCTATTATCTTAAAGGTGTATAACAGCGGAGTGAGGCTCGACATGGTTAAAAGTTTTAACTATGTCGGTAAAGATCAATAATTCACTATTTATCTTTCTCTTCTTCTTCCTCTTCTTTGTCTAACTCATCATTACGTTTTTTGACTTTTTCTAGTTGCTCAGGAGTTAAGTTAAATTTTTGAGCCGTTTTTCTTATAAAATACACGCTGCCAATTATTGAACCTAATGCTATGACAGTTATAACTATTCCAAATAATGACATAAAACCTCTTTATTGAATTTTATCCTAATAGCCATTGTTAAATAGTAATAATAAAACAGCTCCTTAACAAATTACTTATTTTTTAAATAAACATAATAATCAGTACTGTTGGATAAATGTATGAATGAAAATTTAAGTACAAAGCTTATTTTAACTATGATGGTCATAGTCTTTGCTTTAGCTATTTTTTTTACCCGAATCGATAAGTGAATATAACGTATTTGTTATTATAATAATACTTGTTATAACTTATGTTATACCAATCTCACTAACTATGTGATCATTCCTACTTGCTAAAATCGCCAACTACATCGTTATTTATTTAATAATTAGAACAACTAGTTATTGAAATAAATGCCTTGTATTTGGCAATTTTTTCTACGTATAAAATTGTTCACTTAATTAATGAAACTGGTATTACCTTTTCAAACTTCTCTGTGTGCTCAAGAACAACATAACTCAACCGTATCAATTAATGAGGATATGGTGGCATTATTGTTACTCAGTAGCGAGGTAAATGAAGGACTAGCTTTTGTTACTAAACATGAAAATTTAGAAGAGAAACATCTACAGAAGTAGATATTATCTTAACTCGTCTTTGTGTTTAGTGTTAATTATCAGTGAAGATAAATGGATTTTTTTAGAAAGGATCTTTTAATATTTTATCGATAATCCATTGATTTTTATCATTTTGAATTAAAGAAAGACGCTTAACATCTTTTATAACGTCTTCATCTTGATAACCAGATAAATAAACGGTTACTTCAGTTGAATTTTTAAATATTTCTCTGATTTTTATGCCAGAGACATCAGGCTCTATTTGTGTAACCCTATCATATGACATGTTAAACAAGTGCCTGGCAACAGATTGTGGTGTTTTATAGTGCAGTAACAAACGAGCTAATTTAGGTGAGCAAGCAGAAGCGGCTTTAATAATATTTTTCTCGTTATATATGGCTTCAAAAAAAGCAACGGCGACAAGCTGTGGATCATCAGTCTCGATAATTCTGTCTTCATCGCTACAAGCAGGAAGAAAAATGATAAACATGAATATTAAAGAAAGTGTCTTATACATAAGGTAAAACTAACTAAGCCAACTAACGAGTATTAATCTTAGCATAAACGCAAACTTGATAGGCTATTCAATAAAAAAGGTGCCGAAGCACCTTTAAAAGATAAAGTGAAATAAACCGTTATTTCACTAGCTTTACTAAATATCTATAAAGCTTATTGTACTAATTCTTTTTCTGAAAAAGTATCACTAAATAAAGCACTAGATAAATAACGCTCTGCTGAGCTTGGTAGAATAGCAACAATAACTTTACCTGAGTTTTCTGGTTTTTCAGCAAGACGTTTAGCAGCCATTACCGCTGCGCCAGATGAAATACCTGCAAGAATACCTTCTTCTTTCATTAATCTATGAGCCATAGCCATAGATTCATCATTTGTTATTTGTTCAACACCATCAATTATATCTAAATCAAGGTTACCAGGAATAAAGCCAGCACCAATACCTTGAATTTTATGAGGACCAGGTGTTAGATCTTCACCAGCAAGTTTTTGTGTAATAACAGGTGAATCTGTTGGTTCAACGGCAATACTTTGAATTGCTTTACCTTTTGTTAGTTTGATATAGCGGCTAGTACCAGTAATCGTTCCGCCTGTACCTACACCTGCAACTAAAATATCAATAGCACCATCAGTATCACGCCAAATTTCAGGACCCGTAGTTTTTTCATGAATTTGTGGGTTAGCTGGGTTGTCGAACTGACCTAATAAAACATATTTTTCAGGGTTAGAATCTTTAATTTCTTGGGCTTTAGCAATCGCACCATTCATACCTTTAGCGCCGTCAGTTAATTCAACTTTTGCACCTAAAGCAGTTAATAATTTACGACGTTCTAAACTCATCGTACTTGGCATAGTCAACGTAATACCGTAACCTCGAGCAGCAGCAACAAATGCAAGGGCAATACCTGTATTGCCACTGGTAGGCTCAACAATTTCTTTACCAGGAACTAATAAACCTTTTTCTTCTGCGTCCCAAACCATACCTGAGCCAATACGACATTTAACACTAAAGCTAGGGTTTCTTGACTCTATTTTTGCGTAAACTGTTGCTGTAGGAGTGCCTTCACTGTTTTTACTAGCGATTACACGGTTAAGTTTTACCAATGGAGTATTTCCAATGGAGGTTGAATTATCTTCAAATATATTAGACATAGCGGGATCCTCTGACTTCTTTCACATAAGTATATTTGCTAAGATTAGTCCTTTATAACAGAAAAAGAAGTGATATTTTGTTATAACTTATATGCTTTTATGGAATAGATATATACTTTTCTAGTATTATTCAAAAAGTGTAAAGTAAGCACACCACTATTATTATAAATTATTGGAAATTACATATGAACGCATTTCAAGGTACAACCAATTATATAGCATCAAAAGATCTTCAATTAGCTGTAAATGCTGCCATTGCTTTAGAAAAGCCATTACTAATAAAAGGTGAGCCAGGAACAGGCAAAACGATGTTAGCAGAAGAGTTAGCCGCTAGTTTAAATGTAGAACTTATTCCGTGGCACATAAAGTCAACGACTAAAGCCCAGCAAGGGTTGTATGAGTATGATGCGGTATCTCGGTTAAGAGATAGTCAGTTAGGTAATGATAAAGTTGAAGATATTGGCAACTATATTATTAAAGGAAAACTGTGGCATGCATTTACTGCAGACAATCGTCCGGTATTACTTATTGATGAAATTG
Source organism: Colwellia sp. 20A7 (assembly GCF_009832865.1). Lineage (NCBI taxonomy): Bacteria > Pseudomonadati > Pseudomonadota > Gammaproteobacteria > Alteromonadales > Colwelliaceae > Colwellia > Colwellia sp. 20A7. Next base: position 1,763,262 of record NZ_CP047130.1, read on the forward strand.
ATAAAGCTGATATTGAATTTCCGAACGATTTATTATTAGAGCTTGATAAAATGGAGTTCTTTGTTTATGAAACACAAGAAAAAGTTGTTGCTAAGCAAAGACCTATTATTATTATTACATCAAATAATGAAAAAGAGTTACCCGATGCATTTTTACGTCGTTGCTTTTTCCATTATATTAATTTTCCTGAAAAGGATGAAATGCAAGCCATTGTTGATGTTCACTTTCCCAAAATAAAACAAAAGTTATTAGATGAAGCCCTTGCTTTATTTTTTGATTTACGTGATATGCCAGGACTGAAGAAAAAACCATCTACATCTGAATTAATTGATTGGCTAAAATTATTACTTGCCGAAGATATTTCAGAAGAAGTTTTACATGAAACCAGACAGAAAAAAGTGATTCCACCATTACATGGTGCTTTATTAAAAAATGAACAAGATGTTCATTTATTTGAAAAACTTGCTTTTATGAACCAGCGCAACCGTTAATCGAAGGCTGAAATTCTTATGTTAATTGATTTCTTTTGTAAAGTACGAGACTACAAAGTGCCTTGTACATTACGTGAATTGTTAGATTTGCTACGTGCGTTAGAACAGGGCGTTGTGTTTGCTAGTATTGATGATTTTTATAGTGTAAGTCGTACGATTCTTGTTAAAGATGAAGCGCATTTTGATAAATTTGACCGTGCTTTCGCTGATTATTTTAAAGGCGTGGCATCATTAGAGTTAGATTTGTCTGAAATACCAGAAGAGTGGCTTAGAAAACATTTTGAAAAACAATTAAGTGATGAAGAAAAAGCAAAAATAGCTGCTTTAGGTGGCTTAGATAAGTTGATGGAAACGCTCGCTGAACGCCTGAAAGAACAAGAAAAGCGTCATCAAGGTGGTAATAAATGGATCGGTACTGGTGGTACATCTCCTTTTGGTGCTTATGGTTATAACCCAGAAGGTGTTCGTATTGGGCAAGATACCTCTAGGCATCGTAAAGCGACAAAAGTTTGGGATAAACGCCAATTTAAAAACCTTGATGCAAATGTTGAAATAGGTACGCGTAATATGAAGGTTGCGTTGCGCAAGCTACGTCAATTTGCTCGCACTGGCAGCAGTGAAGAGCTTGCGCTTGATGACACTATTGCCGCGACAGCACGTAATGCAGGTTATCTAGATATTAAAATGAAACCTGAACGCCATAACGCCATTAAGGTACTGATGTTTTTTGATATTGGTGGCTCAATGGATGATCATATTAAAGTGTGTGAGCAATTATTTTCTGCAATGCATGGTGAATTTAAGCACTTAGAATTTTTTTATTTTCATAACTGTCTTTATGAAACTGTTTGGCGTGACAACAATCGTCGACAAAGCGAAAAAATAGACTTATTGCAAGTGCTGCATACCTATAGTCGAGATTATAAAGTCATTTTTGTGGGAGATGCCACTATGGGACCCTATGAAATTACGTATCCTGGCGGTAGTGTTGAACATTGGAATGAAGAAGCCGGTAGTGTGTGGATGAAAAGATTAACTGATCATTTTGATAAAGTTATTTGGTTAAACCCTCAACCGGAGCCGCAATGGCCTTATTATGCTTCTATACAAATAATGCAGCAACTTGTAGAGCGTAAAATGTATCCGTTAACGCTGGCTGGTTTAGGGCAAGGTATTAAAGCCTTAATTTAGGTTAACTTAAATTAACCTAAATTATATTTATTAACTATTTAGCCCAAGCATAACTGATTTTTGTAAAAAAAGTTCTATCAGTTCGGGTTAACTTAGTTAAATCTTGATCTTGATAGCTATTGTCTGAATAACCTAAGAAAAATACAGTTTGGGGGTTAAGCTTATAAGCATATATTAATTGTGTCGATAACGCTTTTATGTTCTCAGAGCCTGAGTATTCAATATTATCATAGACCAAACTGAGCTTTAAATAACTGAGTACATCAAATTGATAAGATAGGCGTAGTTCTGAAATATTGGCGATATAAACATTAACATCATGATCATCTTCTTTGGCATCTAATTTACTGTAGGTTTGATAAAAATCAAATTCTAAATGATCAGTAATGAAAACAGTTAAATTACCCGTGGCTTCTATCAAGTCGCCTAAACGGTCATTGGAATAATCAATTTTATCACCAACAATTACATTAAGTGATAGATAGGTACGGTTATTTACATTAGCACTTGAGTATAATTGGAGCTGATCCTCGTTAAACATTGAAGTATTACCATCAATATCGGTTAAACTCTTGTCGTAACGAAGCCCAACCCTTTCACCATGAATGAAATCGATTTCAAATATGGATTGTAGGGGACCGTCAATACTAAAGCTTGCTGTTAACTCTCGCTCTATCAGCTCATTATTTACATTATGAGCAATTTTCCACTCTCCTGATATTCCCGCTTCTTGCCAGTAACTGTCTTGGTCGGAATAAAAGGTTCTTTTAAGTAATACTTCGTTTGTTTTTATATCTGTTTTGGGGATATAGCCTAAATCAGCACGAAAGTCTGCGCCTATACTTTGGTGTTCTAAGTCGAGCAACCAATATTCGGAGTGGTGATTAAAGTTCACTTTAAAAGCTTGATCATTCAAGCTGCTATTATTTAGTTCAACGTATTTAGGGGCATTATTTGAGAATATAATGTCAGAATATTCGCTATCAGAGCTTAATAGTTGTGCTTTAATAGCATTTGATTCTGATAAACGATAACGTGCATCAATTCCTGCAACATAGTTATGGTAGCTATCTGCTGAACGAAATGTTGCTATAGAGCCAACGGTTAAATTTTCATTAAAGTCATAACGATAACGTAAAGCACTAGAGTTGTTCTTCTTATCTAAAGTGACTAGCCTAGAGTTTAAATTACCGGGGAGCAGTATATTCGTTTCAGTGTCATTAGCGGTGAATACACCGTAACTATGCTTATCTATACGGCCTGTGAGTTTAGCACCAAAGTCTGGATCAGCAATATTTCGCGTATATATCAAGTCAAAATCACTACTAAAATAATCGCTATTATCTAAGAAAAAAGCACGCTTTTCTTCATAATATAATGAAAAGTTAGTATTAACGCTAAGTTGTCCACTATCACTCTCTACTGTAGAAAAATCAGGATTAATCGTTGCATTTAGTAAGTTATTCGTATTTATTCCCCAACGTAAATCAAGACCAACTTCAATATCATCTTCTGTAACCCAACCATTCGTTGGATCATCATTAGCTAAATAAACATCACGAAATTCATCTCTAGTTGCTGTAAGTGTTGGTGTTAATCTTACATTCTTTCCTATTTTAGTTTTTTTAAAGCCTTTCGCTTCAGGGTATTGGCAAAGCCAGCAGGGGTTATCTCTATTTAATGGCACATGAGAAATACGTAAATTGGTATCTCTTGGGTAAGTTCTAACTAACTCAATGGCCCATTTTTTTTCTTGGCCATCACTTTTAAAGTTTAATATATTATAGGGAATCGCTATCTCTACTTGATAGCCTTGTTCTGTTATTTTACCAAAAGAATACCAAAGACCATCCCATGAAGTATTGCCTTCGCCAGTAATTTCATTAAAAGTAGCATCATTTTGTACACCATAAGGGTTAACAAAGAATTCATAATTTAAGCGACGATTATTATGTGTATCAAGCTTAATACCTACCAAGTCATGAAACCAGGCATTATCACGGTCAGTTAAGAAGGCTTGTATTTTTTCAGGGTTAGGATCTATTGCAGTAAATGATATATAAAGGAACTCACCATTTTCCACAAGTTTTGCGGTTGTTTTTACCGGGCTAGGAAGGTTATCCCATGGACTATTTACAAGGTTTAGCTCTACAGAACGTGCGTGTATCCACAAATCATCATTGAGTTCTCCATCAATATTGATTTTACCTTCGTAATAGGGAATATCTATAGGTTGAACTGTTATTTCATTTTTTTGTTGTGTGTTAAATGCTTGAACTGCTGAAGTTTGTGATATCAGTATAAAAGCAACAAAAAGCACAAATAAGTTATTAAAACTTAGCTTTTGCATACATCATCCGTAAATTTATTATTATTATGAATTTAAAATACATTATGTATTTCAAATTTATCCCTATAGCTGTTAATAACTGTTAATTTATTCCATAGTCTATAGTAGGTTAAGTCTAACAGTACAAATTTTGAGGTAAATTGTTACAAATTTTATTCGTTAACACAATGTTTACTTTTTTTGACTATTTAGATCGTTCAATAGAGAGTAGTAAAACTCAAATGTTTTCCATTTTATTGAGAAAAAAATCAATAATCATTGATATTGTGTTGCAGTATTTAACTAAAAAGTTAATATTGCTAACGTTAGTTCACCCTTATAATTTCACGAGTTTTAAATGCCCTTATCGATAATTGATGTTTTTGCCTTGTTCACGTTTATCCTATCTTGGTTTGGCTATAGTTGGTTTGCTCGTAGAAAAGCAAAAAGTACCGACTGTTTGGCACGTAGTTTACATCAACATAGAATTCACTGGATGCATGAAGCTATTACTAAAGAGATGAGAGTAGGTGAAGCTTCATTATTATCAAATTTAGAGCGTAATATAACGTTCTTTGCCTCTAGTACACTATTAGTTTTAGCGGGTTTATTAACGCTTTTTGCTAAAATTGAAACCCTAGACATGGTTATTTCATCCATGCCTTATGCTGATCATACTAGTCCTTTAATGATACAACTAAAGTTAAGTTTGCTTACTTTCATTTTTGTTTTATCATTTTTTCAATTTACTTGGTCTATGCGCCAATATGGATTTGTTAATGTTATGATGGGCGCTGCTCCTATTGATGTTTCAGGTCAAAATGAAAATCTAAAGTCTTATGCAAAACAAATGGCTACTGTGCAGGATCAAGCAGCTCACTCCTATAATTATGGGCTTCGTTCATACTATTTCGCTTTAGCTGCAATGTGTTGGTTTTTTCATCCTGTTTTATTAATTTTAATGAGTGTATGGGTTGTGTATACCTTATATACACGTGAATTTAATTCAAAAGCAGTAAAAGCAATCACTGAAGGACAAAGATTATTGAAAATTGAACGTGACACTAGAATGCAAAATAAGGCCAAGAGGTGAATAAAAAAACCTCTAAAAAATATCAGAACTATTCTGTAGGCGATTTTGATAACTATGACTGCTTAAAACTATCAAAAAAGTTTTATTTAATTTTAATTTTTTTACTACGTGGTTATCTCGTTTGGTTGATGTCAGTGACTAATATGCGTGATAGAGTGAGTATTGTATCTTGGATATATCCTGAAAAATCTCTGTTTTATTTTAGCTTGTTTTCAGGAGCTATTGGTTTGTTTGTTTTACTAATTATCAGTTTACGCAGACCAGAAGCAAGCTCATGGGTGCAAACAAGCTGGCGACATTGTCGAACAATTTTAAGCGTTGCGCTATTATTTGATTTACTGACCCATGTGATTGGCTATTTTTATTGGCAACTTTTCTCATTAGAATGGCTTATAATTCAAACTATAATTACATTAACGTTAATTTTACTTTGTTACACTAGCGAGAGGTTTAAAATTAATCTCTCGGAATTTCCACAGAAAATGCCTGAAAAATAACTTCATCAAAAGAATTAGAGATATTTATAGTGAACTTAAGCAATAACCCTATTGAGAAAGCAACAAGAACCGACACTAAAGTAGAAGAGCGGTTAATTATTCTTGATACGGAAACAACGGGTATTAACCCAAGAGAAGGGCATAGAATTGTTGAAATTGGCTGTGTAGAAATGATCAATCGACAATTAACAGGTCGAACGTATCATGCCTATATAAAACCGATGGATTCTCGCGGAGAAGTCTTCGTTATGGATCAAGAAGTTATTAATGTTCATGGCCTAACGAATGAATTTTTAAATGATAAACCTATCTTCTCGCAAGTTGTTGATGAATTTATAGACTTTATTCGTGGTGGAAATTTGGTTATTCATAATGCCAAATTCGATGTTGGCTTTATGAATAATGAATTTTCTTTATTGAATTTTGCTGAACGCTCTCGTAATAAAGTCCCTATGACGGAAGATATTTGTACGGTTACAGATACGTTAAAAACCTCAAAAGATGAATTTGGTTCGCCTAAAACCTTAGATTACTTAGCTCGTTTTTATAAAGTTGATAAGTTAATTGATCGTACTTATCACGGGGCTTTGATTGATGCCCAACTACTTGCTTTTGTTTATATTGAAATGACACGCAAGCAGTCTACATTTAATCTTTCTGTTGGTAATAATAGTGGTGGTGATGCAAATGAAATTAGACGACTGAGTCCGGATAGAGAAAAATTAAAGGTTATTGCCGCTACTGTCGATGAAAAAGAAGCGCATAAAGAAAGATTAGACGTTGTTAAGCAAAAAGGGGGAGAGCCACTTTGGAAATTACCAAGCTACTAGCATTTTGTTTCCTGTTACTGATGAGTGTTAATGACGCTTTTTCACAAGAGGTAACAAAAGCAGAAGTACAAACCATGGAAAAAGATGGTGATGTATTTGATAGTGAGGAAAAACAGCTAACAAAGCGTGAAATAGACTTTTATCAAAGTGATAATATAACCAATGAAATACCTTATTTTGATAATCGATTTCATATTGATGCTGAACTTGATGAAATAACACTGATATTTTTCAGAGTGCGGGGCAGTAAGCCCATAATTCTAGTACAACCGGATGGCAAAAAAATACGTGTCAGTGATGATGATCCTGAAACGGTAAAATGGCATGACGACAGTACTTTTGACATGGTACAAATTAAGAAACCTATGCCTGGTCCTTGGCAAGCAATCGGTGATATTTTACCTAAAAGTAAAATATTAATTGTGTCAGAAGTTAAAATTGAAATAGAACCTTTTCCAAACGTTTTATTATCTGGAGAAACAATAAAAGTTGTTGGTAAGCTATTCAATGGCAATAGAAATATTGAGATTTCAGAATTTAAAGAGGTTGTTGAATTAGATGTTAATTTTTTTAGCACCAACAATTCTGATTATGCTAATTTTGGCGCAGATGCCCTTAAAGTAAGTTCGTTTAGTGATAATGGCCGGGGGCTGGATGAATATGCAGGAGATAATATTTATACTGGTGAATTCATTTTAGATTTTGCTCCAGGTGAGTGGCAACCAGTTTTTGTTATAAAGCTCCCTTTAATGACAAGAGAACTTCGTTATGAGCCCATTATTTTACATAAAGCACCCGTAGAAATTTCGGTAGTGCCAGCAGAAAATGAGACTATGCCACATAGCTTAGTGTTGACTATTGATCCTACTTACGTCGATCCGAGCAGCTTAGTTTTTCAAGGAAAGATAACCTCACCTGATAGACATACAAGACCATTTTCAATTGTTGATGATGAAAGCATAGAAAATCCTACCATTAGAACTAAAGGTTTCCCTTATACTGAGCCAGGTATTCATCGTGTGACTTTGGATGCTTTTGGCCGGACGATAACAGGACGTGAATTTCGTTTAGCTGTACCTGAGTTTTCTTTCAATATTAGAGAATTCATCAATGAAACCGCAGAAATACCAGAAAGTGATTTACTGCTTGATCAACAAATGAAACTTGCTGAGAAACAAAAAGATGAACTGGCTGATAAAATAGAGCAACAACAAAAATTAGATGAAGAAAACAATATGAATACTATTCTTATTATTGCTGTCGCTAATATTGTTATTATTTTGTTCGCTGTTGCTTTGTTTTTCTTTATACGTAAGAGAAAAGTTAACAGTTGATTATGTACTGTCGGTAATTTTTTACAAGATTAAAGCGCAGCCATTAGGATTGGGTAAAGTTAACTTAGACGATGGTAGTTGGGTAACTAGCTTTACTTGTGAAGGTTACGCATCGAGTCTACTACTGACATCACTCATTTAGGTGGCTGGTAAGCTTATACTCATCAAGATAAGTAATTGCTCGGACTTATATATCAATAAAAGGGGGCAGAGCTTTTACTTTGCACTCTTTTATTATAGTTAAAACCAAGCTTTTAAAGATGATTTTTAAGCATAAATCTTCAAATAAAAGCTTTAAACTTAAGTTTTAATTTAAGCTTTCAAGTATTGTTAGCCTTTAATCGTTCGTAATAAGTAAACCAAAATATGTTTATCTACGTATAATCTATTACTGTAATTTTAGGAGTAATGATAATGTTCGGAATATTTAAGAAAGATCCAATTAAAAAGTTAAATAAGGCTTATGAAGCTAAACTTGAGCTAGCGATGAATGCACAAAGAAGTGGTGATATTAAGTCTTACGCTATGATTACCGCTGAAGCTGAAATCATTAGAGAAAAAATAGTAGTGTTAGAAAGTTCTACCGCAGATTAATGTGTTAATTATAAATAATAAACAGTTGGTTAAATCAATAAGTAACGAAGGACAACCAACTATTCTTTATGTTCTCAATACAACGAGATTGTTATAGTGAGAATGTTATAGAGAAAATTTATTAAAGCTTAATTTCACTAATCTGAATTTGAGGTTGTATATTTGTGAAATTAGCAAGATCAGCCATGATAGTCTCAGCATGAGGCCCAAAAGCTTCTTGAAAATTTTCAACTGAATCAAATGTCATATGTGCCATTGCAATAAAGGCAGGCTCTTCCCCAGGAGCACCTCCAGCGATGCCTGAATCAATAGCTACATTCTTTAAGGCACCTCCTAATAGCTCACCGACGAGTGGAATATGTGTTTTACAGTAATAATTCATGTCGAAAGTTCCATCTAAAGACTTTGGATACATCACGCTAACTTTTATCATTATTTTTATCCTTATAGCTTATATTTATTCAAGGGTTTAGAATATTGCTAACGCTAAAATGCACGTTAACTTTTAGCTTTTTATTTGAACGCCTCATGGATAATACACTGATATAATTTACTATTACAACTCATTTTTTGAGCAATAATAAAGTCAGGCTGAAGCTAAAAATGCTATTTTTTATATTGTCGATATAGATTTTACACTTGTATCATGATTGTTATATTTAAACAATTTGATAAATGAGTATAGAGAAAAAGAACATATAAAATAGCTATAGATAGAGCTAATTTGTATCAGTTTTTTCATTATGCAGAAGCGAACTAGGTACTGTCTTTTTCTTCGTGTAATACAATATTCACAAGTTTATGGACGATAGGAGACACAATAATGATGGCTGGAAATGCAACGAGAAAAGCAAAACTCCAAGCGTTTAACCAAATATCAATGATGTTGCTAACCATACCTACGTTAAAAACACTGATAACAAAAGACATAATACATGACATGAGTAATGCCATAAAAAAAGAAAATACTATTTTGTGATGTTTACGTGAAATCATTGAGTTACTCGGTATTGGTATGACGCCTTATTAATGGCGTAAAATAGTTGGCTAAAATAATCGATGAGTGAGCAAAAGCCAACTATTTTTTTGTTTCTGTTTTATTTAGTTTACAATATATTAGGATAATTCATTGTAAACTATCCTTGAATCTAAAACATCGAACCGAAACTTTTTTAAAGAGTAATAATGAAGATCGAACAATACAATAATGATAACAACGAACGAGAAGTTATTTATTTTGCCGGTGGATGCCTTTGGGGCGTACAGGAATTTCTTAAGCATCTCCCGGGTGTTTTTGAAACGGAAGCAGGTCGAGCTAATGGTTTAACTGATAGCACTAAAAGTAGTTATGACGGTTACGCAGAATGTGTAAAGGTAACTTTTTCTCCAAACGCAGTTAATGTTAATGAACTTATTGGTTATTTTTTTGAAATAATTGACCCTTATAGCATTAATAAGCAAGGGGAAGATATTGGCAAGAAATACCGAACAGGTATATACAGCAAACAAAGCCGCCATCTCAAAAGCGCTGCTCAGTTTATTACGCGTCGTGATGATGCGGATCAGATTGTTGTTGAAATATTACCGCTTGTTAATTATGTGAAAAGTGACGAGGAACATCAAGAAAGGCTAACTCGCTTCCCGAATGATTATTGTCATTTACCTAAAAAAATATTACACAAATATAAGTAATAGTAATGTTTTTCATTTGTTGAATATTCGAATAAGTTAAGCGTTACTGTAAGTTATTGTTATAAATTACGATTATTATAAAATATTATAGGTAAAGCTTGTTATGAATTCTGCAGTAATAAGTTAATAATGAATGTTATGCATTAACGAGTAGTATTTCTACACTCTCATCAAAATCTAATAACCCCAATTGATAACCTAGGCTAACTAGCATCAGTAATTTACGTTATTATTATTATTATAATGTTTCTTATATGAACAGATGTAAACCGTATGCTGTTTGGGTTGGTTTACATCTGTGATGTTTTAGTGACTCCTATATAATGCTCATTAACATAACGATTACTTTCTAACTGAACCCAGTATTATTTACGGTATTTCTGCTGGGATGTTTCAATAATTAAGTTCCGCTTTATATTAGCAATCGAAGTAAGACCTTCTTTGCTAATGACTTATGTGCTTAAAAGAAAGTAATCATTTTTATCAAGAGAGTGAATAGAGAATATTAACATGATTCGAATTGTAAAAGTTGCCTTACCTGCTTTGTTGTTTAGTTTATCGACTTCTGTATTAGCATCTGATATTAATCAGGAAAAAAATAATGATGCAAACAATGAAGTAAAAAATGATGTTGAAAAACCAAGTCCTGATATTGAAAAAATTATGGTGGAAGGTTCAATTACGGCTAATAACAAACCTGTAGGAACTTTTGGTTCGCCAGTGTCAAACCTAGAATATGATCCTCGCGTAGATCTTCAGTCACGTAACATGGCAGAAGCTCAAGCCGATGTAACGATTCGTGGCGGAATTTTCGAAAATACAGGTTTTAGGGTGGGTAGTGCTACTTTAGTTGATCCACAAACAGGGCATTACTTTGCAGAAATCCCTATTGCTCAAGAAATGTTAGGAAATGCTAATGTATTTACTGGTGCTGATAATGCACTTCTTGGCATGAATAGTTCTGTAGGAACAGTATCTCGTGAATGGAAACAGATAAAAACTGCAGGTAGTGCTTCAATTGGGGCAGGTAATAATAATTCTAACCTTCAACGTATACATAGTGCAGTTAGTATAGAACTTGAAGATTTCACTGATTGGTCTATCGGTTTTGAAGGTGAATATTCGCGCTCTGAAAGTGATGGTACTATAGAATTTGGTGATCACGACTTTCAACGGGCTTCTGGTCGTATTCAATTAGCGGGTCCATCATCTCAAACTGATTTGTTTTTTGGTTCTCAAGAAAAGTTTTTTGGCTGGCCAAATATGTATACGCCATTTAATGTTAATGAAACGGAAGATATTAAAACAAAATTATTAATACTGAATCATAAACAGCATTATGCTCAAGACAGCACATTTGAAGTCTCTGCTTACTACCGTAATAACAACGACCATTATGTTTTTTCTCGTGAAAATCCAGAGTCATTTGAATCTTTCCATGAAACAGATGTTAAATCGATTGGGTTATCTGGTCGTCATGCACAAACAACAGCATTTGCATTAAATTACTCTGCGCAGTTTATAGAAGACAATATTAGATCAACGTCACTTGAGAATAACTTTACCTCTCGTACTTATTACAAATTTAGTGTATTACCTGAGTATCGAATTGAGTTACAAGATGAACAACAGTTATCTTTTCGTTTGGGTGCTGCTTTTGATGATACTAACCGAGATGATTCACAAGCTTCATTAATTGGTGATATAACATGGAATACAGTCAATGCTGATGATACTTCTCAAACACTTTATATTTCCTATGCCGAAGCGAGCCAAGTAGCAGGTTATACCGCTATTGGAGGCAGTAATACCGGTGGATTATTTAGAAGTAATTATGAGCTTGAGCGAGAAACGACTAAAAATATAGAGTTAGGCTTGGCTTTAGATCGAGAAACTTGGCGCTTAGATTCTGCTATTTTTTATCGACAAGATAATGATTTAACCGATTGGACTTACAGCCTAACTTCAACGTCTGCTCGTACTGCAAACCCGGTCGACATCGATACATTAGGTGTAGAGCTGATTGCGATAAAGCGTTTAGAAAATGCCGAAATAATTACTAGTTATACCTTTCTTGATAAATCTGAAGACTATGGCCTTGCGGATATTGATGCTAGCTTTTATGCTTTGAACTTTCCCGACCACCGTGTAACCTTAGGTGTTATCTGGCGTCCTACTAGCATTGTTGAAGTTCGTGTTGATAATGAATGGCGCAAACAAGAAAAAAATATTCTTCGCAACGGAGATGAAGATGCTTTATTTACACACCTAACGGTAAAAATATCTCCTTCACAAATTAAAGGTTTAGATATTATGCTTGCTGCTGATAACCTTTGGAATGAATCTTTTGAAGAAGTGCCTGGTACGCCTGGCCGTGGTGAACAATATACTATTAGTGCTACTTACCATTGGTAACATTGTAAAGGCATAGTGTAACGCCCCCTATTCATTGGATAGGGGGTAATAGTTTTAAGCAGTATTTGAATAAGATGCAATGGTGTATTTATTAAAGTAGTTAATGAATATGTTGACCTTACTTATAGAGATTTTTGATGATTTATTTAGTGATCACCACGTTGATTTGGGCTTTTTCTTTTGGTCTTATTGGTAATACGCTCAAAGGTATTGATCCACTTCAAATTGCCGATACTCGCCTATTACTTGCGCTAATCGCTTTTCTTCCTTTTATCAAGCTGCGCAATACTAATTGGCAGGAGAAAAAGCAACTTATACTACTGGGTGCTCTTCAGTATGGTGTAATGTATACCTGCTACCTTTCTGCTTTTCGTTATTTGCCGTCGCATTTGGTTGCGCTATTTAGTGTACTTACACCACTTTATATAGTTATTATTAACGATCTTCGACAACGCAGTTTTACCCCTTGGTATTTAATAGCCACTATTCTTTCTGTGTGTGGTGCAGCTATTATAAAAATGGGTAATATAGACTCAAACGAAGTTTGGTTAGGATTTGCTCTAATGCAAATAGCTAATATCGCTTTTGCTTTTGGGCAAGTTTATTATCGTGATTGGAAACAAAAACGACCACATATTAGCGATAGTTCTATTTTTGGATTTTTATATTTTGGTGCAGCTATTTTTACTATGCTTGCAACACTATTAATTTCACAGAAACCACCTTTACCTTTAAATGCCACAGCTGAACAGTGGTTCGTTCTAGTGTATATGGGAGTGATTGCTTCTGGGCTTAGTTTCTTTTTCTGGAATAAAGGGGGAACTCAGACAAGTGTGGGGGTATTAGCCGCGTTTAATAATGCTGTTGTTCCACTAGCGATGTTTGCTTCTTTATTTGTGTTCGGCGAAGCTAAGGGGGGAACACCTGAAGAGTTAGTTAGGCTTGCTATTGGTTCCATTTTTATTGTTGCAGCGCTATTTATTGCTAAACGTAGAACATAATTTTATTCGCTGATTTGATGATAAGGCTATGGATTGCGTGATAATTATCGTACTTTGGCAGATTTTATTTTAAACAAATATTGCTATACTGCTCTTATACAGAAAAATAATAAACTACTTGAATGAAATTTACGATAGGTTTTAGAAGCGTAACGCATGAAGATTTAGATTTTTTATTAATTTTAAGAAAAAAATCAATGTCTAAGCATTTAGCTAATGCGAAAATAAAGCTAACTAGTGAACAACACCTTGATAGAGTGAAAGAGCACTATTACGATTCTCACATTATTTTAAGAGATCGCAAACCAATAGGTTTGTTAAAGCTTGGTATAGTTTCCCTTAACAATACAAGTAAAAGCTTACACATCAGGCAATTACAAATATTGCCTGAATATCAAGGGAAGGGTATTGGTAGTAAAGTGTTAACGGTAGTTAAAAAGAAGGCATTACAACTTCAGCTACCTATAACCCTAAATGTATTATTAAAAAACCCTGCTAGAGGGCTTTATTTACGCCATGGCTTTCAAATTGAAGGAAAAAACAAAATAGAATTTCAAATGCGTTGTTCACTTGATGTTCTCGCTAGTTAGTTTATTAACGTCAGTTAATAAATAACACCTCTATTTTTTACTTTATTTACATCTATGCGTGATGGCGTCACTGAACCATCAACCAAAGGTTGAGTTGCAACGGTAAGTGCTTCTATTACTTTATGTAAAGAAGGTAAATTTAATGAAGACAGGTCATCAGTCACATTATGATAATGTTTATCTTTGTCTAGCTGAGTGCTACTAAAGCTATGAGCAGGTACGCCTAATCTTGCTAATGTTGCATTGTCTGAACGATAAAATAAACCTTGATCAGGGTAAGGGTCTTGATGAATTTCGTTACCTGATTTAGCTAACACTTGGTTTAATTGCTCACCTAAGCTGGATCTTTCCATTCCTGTCATCCACATCGTTCCTGCACCAAACTTAGAGGGTTTACCAATCATTTCAATATTTATCATCGCCGTGATACTGTTAGGATCTAATTGCTTTGAAAAATACTCTGACCCAAAACCACCGAGCTCTTCTGCACTAAAAGCTGCAAACATTAAGGTACGAGCATTATTTCCTTGTTTAGCATAATACTGGGCAATATTGATGATTGCGGTTGTACCTGAAGCATTATCATCAGCACCATTAAAAATATCATCACCTTCTTTGTTTGTCATACCTAAATGATCATAATGTGCAGAATAAAGAACTACTTCATTCGGTTTGGTTTTTCCTGGTAATACTGCTATTACGTTGGCAAGTTCACTGATACTTCTTTTGTTTTTAGCGACGAGAGCTACGTTTTTAACTTCTTCTGATGTTACTTTAGAAAGCGCTATTACTATTGTGCCACCAATATCTTGCTGATTATTTTTTTCTACCAGTTTAGTGACTCCGCGGGCAAATCGCTGTTGATAGCGTTGGAATGTTTTTTCATGTGCAGGGTTTAAAAGAACCAGGTGATCTCCACCTTGGCTATTTATATTGCTCAGTGCGTCACGCAGGCTATCATCTTCACCAATAGTGTGAATTGTAAACTCATTGCTTTTAACACCATTAGTCATTAACCATGATACGTCTGTTGCCGTACTGGCTATTGTTAAGCTGTCAGTGACCTGTGCTTGTCCATTTAAAACTAAGTCCAGTTTTGTAGAACTCATTTTTAATATTTTATATTTTTGTAAAAAGCCATGCGTCGCTATATCTTCAGCACCCGTTAAACCACTCTCTTCGAAACGTTTTGCTATATAATTGGCCGCTTGCTTAATTTCGGTAGAGAAATTTCCTCTACCTTTTAAATCATCACTGGCTAAGTAGGTTATATCTTTAGTTACTTGCTCTAAAGATATCGTGCTTTGCTCTGCTAACGTAGAAAATGAAGAGACTAAGCTTGTTGCTAATATACTGACAGTAAATAAAGACGTAGAGATTTTTTTAATCATATTATTTTCCTATGTTTCCTATTAAGTATGAGCAAGGCTTTATGAAATTACTGCTCTATTTTTAATGTATTTGTTTCTATTAATAAAGATTCACCACCACAGCTTAGCCATAATTGACCATCTTGAATGCTGCATTGGAATTCCATCGTTCTATTGAGTAGTTTAACCAATTCGTCTGTAGTACTGGTTTCAAACTGTTCAATACTCAGTTTTGGAAATTTACTTAATGAATTTTGTGATTGTGACCACCAAGTTTCAACGCTTGGTCCATAACAGTAAAGTTTTACATGAGCTGATTTGTTACAGGCCTTTTTGATGCGCTTTTCATCTATTTGTCCTAATTCAATCCATAAAGCTATTTCATCACTATAGTTTACTTGCCAAATGACCGCTTCGTCTTCATCACTTAACCCCTTACCAAACTGTAAGTCATTATGAGCATTTAAAATATAACTGATCAAACGCACCATAAGTCGTTGATCTGTTTCAGAAGGGTGCTGTGCTATGGTAAGTTGCAAAGAGTCGTAATAGTTACGATCCATGTCTGCAAGTTCAATGTTAGCTTTATAAATTGTTGCTTTAAGTGCCATGTGTATTTTTTTACTATTTCAAAAAATAAGTTATTGATAATGATAACAGTATAAGAAATCCTTACTACACATTTTTAAAATAAATAGTTGAGATAATGGCGATAAATTTAATAAATAATTTAGAAAATGTTATGGTATTGTTCTAATAATTTTTTTATTTGAGTTTATTATGCCAATTCAATCTTTTATACCACCAGAACGTACATTAATGGGACCAGGTCCTTCAGATGTAAGTCCTAGAGTTTTATCTGCACTTGCACGACCTACTATAGGTCATTTAGATCCTATGTTTATTGAAATGATGGATGAAGTTAAATCGTTATTACAATATGCCTTTCAAACTAAAAATACCTATACCATGGCAATATCGGCTCCAGGCTCTGCGGGAATGGAAGCTTGTTTTGTTAACTTAGTTACACCTGATGACACGGTTATTGTTTGTCAAAATGGCGTTTTTGGCGCACGTATGATTGAAAATGTTGTCCGTATTGGCGCTAAAGCTGTGGTAGTTGAAGGTGAATGGGGTAGAGCAGTTGATCCAAAAGCCTTAGAAGAAGCATTAAAGCAAACACCACAGGCTACTTTTGTAGCATTTGTGCATGCAGAAACTTCTACCGGCGCGCTGTCAGATTGTAAAACCTTATGTGAAATAGCACGTAAATATGATTGTTTAACTATTGTTGATGCCGTTACTTCATTAGGTGGTGTTGAATTAAGAGTTGATGATTGGGGAATTGACGCAGTTTATTCTGGTAGTCAAAAGTGTTTATCTTGTGTTCCAGGATTATCACCAATAAGCTTTAGTGATAAAGCGGCTGAAATTATCAAAAACCGTGATAGCTCTGTGCAAAGTTGGTTTTTAGATCAGTCATTGGTGATGGGATATTGGTCTGGGCAGGGTAAACGAAGCTACCATCATACTGCACCAGTAAACTCTTTATATGCATTACATGAATCGTTAGTTATGTTGCAAAATGAAGGTTTGGAAAATAGTTGGGTGCGTCATCAAGCACAACATAAAAAATTAGCGGCTGGGTTAGAAAGCTTAGGGCTTGAGTTTATCGTACCTGAAGATGAGCGTTTACCACAATTAAACCTAGTTTACATTCCCGAAGGGATTGATGATGCTAAGGTACGTCAATTTTTATTAACTGAATATAATTTAGAAATTGGTGCTGGTTTAGGAAAATTTGCAGGTACTGCTTGGCGAATTGGCTTAATGGGACATACTGCGCGTAATGAAAATGTATTGTTATGTTTAGCAGCGCTTAAAGAGGCTTTAGCTCAATAAGCATTGCTAAGAGCTAAGTATATTATGTGTAATAATGTACTTAGCTAGTTAATGATAGTGCGAAATACTACCAAGAGCCTATATTTTCCATGCTTAACCAAGGCTCTTGTGGTGGCAGTGCGTCGCCTTTTTGTAGTAACTCAATTGAAATATTATCAGGTGATTTAATAAATGCCATATTGCCACATCGCGGTGGGCGATTAATAACAACACCACTGTTTTGTAGTGATAAACATGTTTGATAAATATCATCTACTTCAAAAGCTAAATGACCAAAGTTACGCCCACCTTCATAGTTTTCTTCTGAACCCCAGTTATGAGTTAGTTCAACTTCAGGCTCTCCTATCGCCGTAGCTAAATAGATTAAGGTGAATTTTCCTTCAGGTACATCTACGCGTTTTGTTTCAATTAAACCGAGCTTGTTGGTGTAAAAGTCTAGTGATTGCTCAAGATCACGAACACGCACCATAGCATGTAAAAATTTCATTGATATTCCTTTGGTTGTGAATTTATAGCAAAATATAATCTTAGTTAAACGGGGGTTACTTAGTTTCTACGTTTCTATTAGTAAATTGTACTTATTTAAGTCATGCAATAATAGAAGAATGGCCTTTTTTTATTAACAACACATACCTTATTGGTTATTTTCAATAATAAGCTTTCGCTGAGCTTGTTTCGGGGTTTCTTGATATTTATCTTTAAAGCATTTCGAAAAGTGGGGCAAGGTTGTAAAACCACAAGATATTGATATATGGGAAATACTATCACCGAATTTTAGCATTTCATATGCGCATTGAAGTCGATATTCTCGAATAATATCTTTAGGTTTTTGTGATAGGTAAAGTTCTGATTTACGTCTTAAAGTTCTTTCATCCATTGCTAATAACTCTGACAGTTTTTTTACATTAAATTCGGGATCAGGAAAGTGTATTTTTAAAAACTCTCTAGTTCGTTGAATAAATTTATTAGCAGTACTATCGCCTGATAGCTCTATTTGTAAATGGTTAGCTGCTACTGCCGTAATTATATTTCTAGTTTCGGTTGATGAATTTAATAAATTTGCAATTTTCAATTTTAATATTTCGCCACTAAAAGGTTTACTGACATAATCTGTAGCGCCAACTTGCAAGCCTTGTTTTTGGCTTGCTATATCACTTTTTGCGGTAAGTAAAATGATAGGGCATTTACTATATGGTTTATCGCTTGTTCTGATAAATTGACATAATTCAAAGCCATTCATTAATGGCATCATCACATCAGATAAAATTAAGTCAGGTTGAAATCCATCAATAAGCTCAACGGCTTCTTTTCCATTGTGTGCGCTTAAAACTTCATAGTTTGATGCCAGTAATTCAGTCAGAAATTGGTTTATTTCTAGGTTATCTTCAACAATAAGTAGTTTGATATTACACTGATTTAGACCGATGTTGGTTTGTAAGCTAGCCTCACGACTGCTTTTATCCTCTATTAATGTCTGATCAATGTTAAAAATCAAATCAATAGGTAAGGAAACAATAAATTGAACTAGATTGGGTTGGGTATTATCTAAAGTTAACATGCCTTGATAAGACTCAGCTAACTCTCTACTAGAGGAAAGGCCTATTCCTTGTCCCTCCGTTTGATAGTGATGTTCAAGACGGTAAAACTTTTCAAAAATAATGTTTTCGTATTGTGTTGGGATATTATCCCCTACATTGCTGACTCTAATAATGCAAAAAGGAGTTTCTAGCATACAGGTGATTTTAATTTCACTTGCATTGTGTGCATATTTAATGGCGTTTGAAACAAGGTTACTCAAAATTGTCTCTAATGTTTCAGTTTCAATTATTAGCTCTATATTAGTTTTGCAATCAAGCGTCAAGGTTAGTTCTTTTTCTGAGGCTAAAGTGGAAAAATTATTAATGACTTGTATGCAGGAATTCTTCAGCTCAACAATTGATTTATTTGCTGTTGATTGTTCGTTGTTAGCAAGCGATAACAACTGTTCAACAAGATTAAATAAGCGTTTTCCATTATGTTTGATATTGCTCATCTTTTTATTATTTTCGGCGCTTAATTCTGTATTGGATACAGTTTCCAAAGCGTTAAAAATTAATGTTAATGGTGTTTTTAATTCGTGCGATATGTTTTCAATAAAATGCTGCTTTTCTTTAAGTAGTTTTTCAACTTCATTTTTGCTTTGTAATATCTCTACGGTTTTTAATTTAACCTGACTTTTAAGTTGATTTTCACGTTTACTATGTTCCTTTTGCCGAGCTAACATATAAAGATAAATGCCGGTGATAATAGCAATGATATATAAAGTAAGTGCTGTCCAAGAATAATAAAATGGCGGTGTAACTGTTAGCATTAGTGTTGTGGGATTATTAGACCACATACCTTCGTTATTACTGGAGTCAATTTCAATTTTATACTGCCCAAACGCTAGCTTTCTAAATGTTAAGTCTTTGAAGTTAGGGTTGATGCTTGACCAGTAGCCGTTATCGACTCTATAGCGATACTGATTTTCTTCTGGCTGAGTAAATTCATTATTAGCCACAGAGAGTGAGAAGGGCTGATCATCATAACTGAGTTGTAATTTATCTGCGTAGCCTATCCATTGGTCTAAACCTTGATGTAATTCAGGTGTGATCAGCTGGTCTTTAATTCTAAGTTGGCTAAAAAATGTGTTTTTGGGAATATTTGGGTTAGAGCCCATATGCTTTTCTGGATTAAAACTAAGTACACCATTTAAACCGCCAAAAAATATTGTACCGTCTTCGGCGTGAAACGCGCTCTCTGAATCAAATTCAATTTCCGATAACGGAGCTGAAAATTTATAGTGCTTTATTATCGGCTCGCATTGATAGTTAAATGCGACTGGGTATCTGTGACAAGGGATCATTTTATCAAGCCCTCCAGCGGAGCTAATCCACAGACTCCCTAATGTATCTTCAAAAATAGCATAAATAACATTGCTCGAAAGACCATCTTTCATCGTGTAATGATGGAAACTTTTACCATCATTTTTTAATAAATTAAGACCTCCACCCCAAGTTCCAACCCAAATGTCTTGGTGGCTATCAACTTTAATGGCAAATATTAAATCATTAGATAAACTATCTAGTTGTTCGGGATCATGATTAAAGTTTTTCCATTCGTGACTTAGCGTATTAAATTTATATAAACCTCTCGCATAAGTGTATTTTTCTTGTTCTTTTGATTTATTAAAGTGAGTACCTATCCATAAATTGTTTTTATTATCAGGGCTTAATGCTCTAACCATTGGCGAAGTATCATTGTCTTCTACTGGAGAATAATTGGTAAATTCGTGAGACTTTGTTGAAAAAGAAGTGATCCCTCGGCCATGACCTATCCATAAGTTATGCTCTTTTCCTTCATGTAAATTGAAAATGTGATCTTGCCAACCATTTTGTTTAAATCGCTGCCATTTTTGGGTTTGTTCGTTAAATAAATTAAGGCCTCCTCCTTCTGTGCCTGCCCAAATGTTACCTTGTGCATCTTCAAGTAGTGCTCTTACATGATTATTTGACAAGGCGTTTTTGTCATTTTTACGATGAGAAAAATAATCCCATTTTTTAGTTTGGCTGTGATAGCGGCTAATACCTTTATCTTGGCTACCCAACCATAAGCGATTTTTAGAATCATACATAATTGCACGACTCAATGTGCTAATAGGACCAAAGGATGACTTAGGATCAAAAAGGTAGTTATTAAATGTGGGCCGGTTAAAAGTTACTTTGGCAATACCCTGTGAGGTTATCATCCATAAGTTTTGTGAGGTATCACTAAAAATATTAAGTATCTCGTTGCTTACGTCACTTTTGGGGAAAGCGCCTAATTGGATACGTTTCATTGTTTGGCTAGCATAATCATATTCGACTAATGAACTGGGTAATGCTATCCAAAGTCTTCCATCCATTTTTTTTATCGCGAGGGCTTCGTTGGTTTCAGATTGATTAAAGCGCTTCGGTTGAAAGTGTTTGAGCAGCTTGTTTTCTACTGACAGTTGGTAAATACCATTTTGAGCTGTTATCCAATAACTAGAATCACTTTCAATAAGTATATCTAGCAGCTTATTCGATGAAGAGTCCGTAGCGAAAACTAATTTAGTTTCGCCTGTTTTATTATTAATTTTATAGACTGACTCATTGGTTAAAACCCAACTATAGCCTTTATTGTAAATGAATTTATCTACGGGTTTATTCTTTAAAGAATTAGATGTTAGTGGTGTGAATTGTTTTTGCTCCTCTTGCCAAAAATAAACCCCTTGGCTTGTTGCTAGGGCCATTTGATTATCAGTGAAGTAACTAACTTGATTAAAAATCAGTAGCTCATCAGGCTCCTGATTGGCGATAGGAATTGCAGTGAGTAATTGTGTGTTGGCATTATAAATAAATACACCTGAATCAGTGGTTAACCAAATTGTCCCTTTTTTATCAACAAAAACCTGATGACCGGTTAGCTCTATTAATTTACCGTGTAGATCTCTGAATGAGACTTTAGCTAGTTTCCATTCTCGTTTGTCTAATCGAAAAATACCATTAGAAAAATTTAAAAACCAAATTCCTTTTTGGTTATCTTCATAAATGTGGGCAACATTTAATGGCTTTTCTCCTGTGTCATTCAACTGAACGGCTAACTTGTTAAATTGCCCACCTAAATTCCAATTAACATCAGTTTCTGTACCAGCCCAGATAATACCATCGCTATCTTGAAAAATAGTATGCAAATTTGAGTTACTTAATCCTTGTTCTTTACCAAGGTAATCAATAGATACTGCCAAACTAGCGGGTGAAAAAAACAAGATAAACAATACCCCCCAAGAAAAGGAGAGTAGTGAAGAGTTATTTTTTATTATTTTTGATGGCATAGTAAATTGTTTATACGTCATTTTAGCAGTAAGTCATTATTGTCGCATTTCAGACAAACATCGTAAAACTATTTATTTTTAACGTGTTAAATCATGATTCATATAATAAAAAATTATTCCGAACCTATTTAGACCGTTTTTGATAAAAAAACGCCCGGTTTCGATAAACGCTAAAATTGCTTTGGCCCTATCATAGATACATTGTTTAAGTGCTCACCTGTAGTGTTAAATGTTACATAAATGAGCGAAGGAGAACTTAATGAAGAATAAGCTGTAGGCGTTTTAGTTGCCTTAATAACTTCTTTTGTATTTACATTAGTGGATCAATTTCGTGATTTATCACAAGTTATTCCTAGCGATTTCTGTTGGTGATACAACCCTTAATTAATTTATTCAATCTATAAACTTACTAATAGTTTATAGATTCTACTAAACCCCTTAAGAAGAGTTTACTTTACTATGCTTAATGAACGGCAGCTTGTTGCTTTAGTACAAGAAAGTATTCCTTATGACACGCATTTATTTCAGCAATTAATTACACCGTATTTACCTGTGTTAAAAGGGTATTGTGTGAAGTTGCTAAATAATCAGTCTGATGCTGAAGATGTTGTACAAGAAATTCTTATAAAAATATTACACAATCTAAAAAATTTTAAGTGGGTGGTGTCGTTCCGAGCATGGCTATTCAAAATAGCTCATAATGAGTGTATTAATAAGATAAGAGAGAGGCGTTGGGATCTTATTGATGATAATGAAGAATACCTCGAAAACTTAATAGACGAAGAAAATTATGGCGAAGACTCAGTTTACGTATTATCCGAGTTAATACAATACTTATCATTTACTGATCGTAACATTATGTTGTTACGATATCGTACTGAATTAGACTTTAAGGAAATTGCCGACATTCATCATTTAAAACTTTCAGCAGTAAAGATGCGACATAAACGGGTTATCGAATTTTTAAAAGAAAAGTTAAAGTAATAGGGGATTACTCTGTTTTTTCCTTGAAATCACATAAATCTTCTATAATACACGAACCACATTTAGGTTTACGAGCTGTGCAAGTGTATCGTCCATGTAAAATGAACCAGTGATGTAAATTAAACATAAATTCTGTTTTGTTTGGAGTATTCTTGATGATGGCCTGCTCTGTTTGTTCAACCGTTTTACCTTTTGCATAGCCCGTACGGTTTGCCAGCCGCTGAATGTGAGTATCAACGGCTAAAAAGTAGTTACCTTCATTATCTTTAAGCCAACCAAAAGCTGTGTTTAGTACAACATTTGCTGTTTTTCTACCAACACCGGGCAATGCTTCAAGTGCAGCTCTATTTTCTGGTACTTCACCACCGTGTAAATCGACTAACATTTGACAGGTTTTCATGGTGTTTTTAGCTTTGGTATTAAATAAGCCTATGGTTTTCACATAAGATATTAAACCCTCTAACCCTAAATCGAGTATTGCCTGAGGTGTGTTCGCTACAGGGTATAATTTAGCGGTTGCTTTATTTACACCAACATCAGTTGCTTGAGCAGAAAGGAGTACTGCTATTAGTAATTCAAATGGTGTATTAAAATTTAATTCTGTTGTTGGCTCTGGATTATTTTCACGCAGCCTAGTTAGCATTTCTAATCGTTTAGCTCTATTCATGTGTATAGGTCACTATTGTTTATTGCAGTTCATCATATTTTACTTATGAGTCAAAGTTAACTCTAACTCGCTCAATAGTGGCTTTGTCTTCTTTTGGCTGACGTTGTTTTATATAAGTATCAATACTGTTTTTAAGTGCAATGATAAAGCCCATAGCAATAAATGCTCCAGGAGGAAGTATTGCTAACAAAAACTGACTATCTAATTGCACAACTTCAATTCGTAAAACAGTTGCCCAATCACCAAAGAGTAAGTTGGCACCATCAAACAATGTACCTTGTCCTAAAATTTCTCGAATAGCGCCTAACAAAATTAACACTAATGCAAAGCCAAGTCCCATCATTAAACCATCAAAGCTTGCTTGCTTTATTGGGTTTTTAGATGCATAGGCTTCTGCTCTACCAATAATGGCACAATTGGTTACGATTAAAGGGAGAAATATCCCCAATGATTGATAAATACCGTAAGTGTATGCGTTCATTAATAGCTGAACACAAGTAACAAATGATGCAATAATTAAGACGAAAATAGGTATACGAATTTCTTTAGGTACCCAATGTCGAATAGCCGAAACAGTTGCATTAGATGCGACTAAAACTAACAAGGTAGCAAGCCCCAAACCTAGAGCATTGGTCACAGTAGCAGTTACTGCTAGCAATGGACAAAGACCGAGTAATTGAACTATACCAGGGTTGTTTTTCCATAACCCTTGGATAGCTAATTCTTTATATTCAGCTTTTAGCGCTTTTTTGGCCAATACTTTTTCTGCTAATTGTTGCTCATGCTCAATAGGATTGTCTGGCGATTGAGGAGCTTCATTCTTATCATTAGTACTCATTAGTAGCCTCATATTCAGGTTGAGGTTTTTGATCACCTATCAAGCAGCTATTAGGAAGCGTTAATAATGTGCTTTTGTTTTCTGTAAAAAATAATAGCGTGTTTTTCACCGCTTTAACGACAGCTCTTGGTGTAATGGTTGCACCGGTAAATTGATCAAAAACACCACCATCTTTTGATACTTGCCAGCGTTTGTCTTGCTCTGAAAGTAATTTTTTGTCATTAAAGGTTGTGATCCAGTTACTTTTCTTGAGTTCAACTTTATCACCTAAACCAGGTGTTTCCTGATGCTTTAATACCCTGACACCACTAATACTGTTATCAATGTTGATAGCAACAATCAGTTCAATTTTGCCATTATAACCATCGGTAGCGGTACTTGTGATGGCTACCGCTACAGGAGAGTTGTTATTACGAGCAATGTAGGCTTTTTGGACTATGTTATTATTCTTAGAGCTGCCAAGTAAAGTTGAGCTAACGCTTACACAGTCTTGAGTTATCTCGTTGTTGTAACTACTTGGTTCAATTATCTCGTGTAGTGTATTTAACAATTGTAATTGTGTTTGTTCTTGTATTCTATCTTTTGTTAACTCATTAACTAAGCCAACGATGGCAGTACATACGATAGCGAATATAGCCAGTATTTGACTATTTTTTTGTATCGGTAAACGAAATGCCGATTTTTTGTTAGCATCTTTATTAGGGGGTAAAGAGTTAGTCATTATTTAACCTTTGTCACTATCAATATCATGGCCGTAGGTACGCGGACGAGTATACTGATCTATTAAAGGAGCTGTCATATTACAAAGTAATACAGCAAAGGCAATACCATCAGGATAGCCACCAAAGGTTCTAATTAAATACACTAATAACCCTGCAAAAGCACCCATAATTAATCGACCTTTTACACTTGTAGCACCAGTAACCGGGTCTGTTAATATAAAAAAGGCACCTAACATACAACCACCAGTTACCCAGTGGAAAAGGGTAGAAGCATTCGTGTCAGGGCTTAAGCTATAAGCAATAAAAGAACAAACGAATAGACTTAATAAAAAACTAACAGGCGTTTGCCAAGCAATTCCTTTTTTAGCTATTAATATTAAACCGCCAATTAAAAATGCAATATTTACCCATTCCCAGCCAAAAGCAAAACCTAAACTTAAGTCCATATCATTAGAGTACAAGCTATTCTGTATGGTTTCTAATGCGGTATAGCCTAAATTAATACTCGTTTTTAAAGTGTCTAACGGCGTGGCCATTGTGAAACCGTCAATGTTAGTACGAAGTTGCTCGACCGAGTATCCTTCATTAGTAAAACCTGTAAATATTGTTGTTAACGTGTTGGTAAAACCTAAATCTATACTCATCAGAGATAATGGCGGTTGCCATGATGTCATTTGAACAGGAAAAGAAATAAGTAACATAACGTAGGCTGCCATAGCAGGATTAAATGGGTTATGTCCTAAACCACCATAAAGCTGTTTTACCACTAAAATAGCAAATGCAGCGCCAATAACTGAAATCCACCATGGAGCCACAGCTGGTAGGCAAATACCAAGTAGTATTGCCGTTAGTATGGCACTACCATCAAAAAGTTGTTTGCGTATATGTTTTGTATTACTTCTTAACGACAAAGCAATAAACTCACAGAGTAATACTGTGGTTATCGCTAATGTTATATGAATCACATTACCCCAACCAAAAAAATACCATTGAGCGAATATTCCAGGAAATAAAGCATAAATTACTAAACGCATTAAAGCCGAGGTTTCGGTTTGATTGTGATTATGGGGCGAACTTGCTATCCAAAATGCCATAATTATTCTAATTCTTCATTGCTAGATTTTAAAGGTGATGTGTTGTCACTATTACTTACTTGTAAGAGATCTTTTTGTTCTTGGGCTTTTTTAGCGTTTACCTTAGCTTTAGCTTTAGCTTTTGCAACGGCAGCCGCAATTCTAGCTTTTTTATCATCAGCTTGGCTTGTTGCTTGTTCTGCCTGATTATCATCGGAGCTAGGTAAAGAATGCTCTTTTTCGCTATTCTTTTTCGCTTTAGCTTTTGCAACGGCAGCTGCAATTCTAGTTTTTTTGTCATCAGCTTGGCTTATTGCTTGTTCTGCCTGATTATTATCGGAGCTAGGTAAAGAATGCTCTTTTTCGCTATTCTTTTTCGCTTTAGCTTTTGCAACGGCAGCTGCAATTCTAGCTTTTTTGTCATCAGTTTGGTTTATTACTTGTTCTACCTGATTATCATCTGAACTAGGTAAAGAATGTTCTTGTTCATTATTCTTTTTTGCTTTAGCTTTTGCAATAGCTGCTGCTATTCTAGCTTTTTTGTCATCAGCTGGGCTTGTTGCTTGCTCTACCTTGCTATTATCTGAGCTAGGTAAAGTTTGTTCTTGTTCATTCTTCTTTTGCATCAGCTTTTTGGCTTTTGCTCTGGCAATGGCTGCTTGCACTTGTGACTTATCATTCTGTTCTTCAGTATCGGCAACAGGCGCATCATTATTATTTTCGATTGCTTGTTTTTTGGCTTTTACCCGAGCAAGTGCTGCAGCAACCGCTGAGCTTGCCGTTCCACCATCAGCGGTTTTTTTATCCATAGTCGCTTTACGAGCTGCAGCCGCTTTTTTATGTTTTTCTTCACGTTCAGCTTTTTCTTTCTCTAAGCGGAGCTTTCGGGCTTCAAATCTTACTTTCGCTTTTTCTGCTTTTATATCGAGTTGTTGCTGTTGGCGTATTTCTGCTTTGGCAACGCGATAATACTGCACTAATGGAATTTGGCTAGGACAAACATAAGCACATGCTCCACAATCAATGCAATCAAATAAATTTAATTTGAGTAGTTGTGGATGATCTTTAGCCTTAGCGCTCCATTGCATCTCTTGTGGCAATAATTGACTTGGACAAACTTCTGCACATTGACCACAGCGAATACATTCAACTTCATTTGAATTATTATCAAAGGCGCTCGGCATTTCTTTTTTGCTTGGCGCTAGAATACAATTACTCGTTTTAACAATGGGTACTAATTCATTTAAAATAGTAAACCCCATTAATGGGCCGCCCATGATCACTGGAGGAGTAGCGTTTGGACTTTCGGACGTAAAACCTGTTTGTTCTAGTAAATGGCTAACGGGTGTTCCAAGTAATGCCCAAACATTTTGGGGGTTACTTAGTGCTTGACCGGTAACCGTTACAACTCGTCTAATTAGCGGTATATCATTAATCACTGCATCACTAATGGCAAAACAAGTTGCGACATTTTGAACAATAATACCTGAATGAATAGGTAGGGCACCGCTCTTAATTTCTTTCCCGGTTAATATTTTTATAAGTTGTTTTTCGCCACCCGCAGGGTATTTAGTGGGGACTACACAAATTCTAATTTTATCAATATTTTTAGTTGCATGTTCTAATGCTTTTATCGCTTTAGGTTTATTATCTTCAATACCAATTAATATAAGTGTAGGGTTAAGTAATTGATCCAGTATTTTTATACCATCTATAATTGCTTCACTTTGCTCACACATTAATAAATCATCAGCAGTGATATAAGGCTCACATTCTGCTGCATTAATTATTAGAAAGTCTATATTAGGTTTTGTGTTAACTTTTATATGAGTCGGGAATCCAGCACCACCCATACCTGCAATACCGGCATCTGCGATTTTACTAACTATTTGTTCCGAGCTCAGTTTGGTGAAGTCTTGGCATATATTTCGTGGTTGCCAAGTATCTTCAAAATCAACATCAATAAAAACACATAGTTCACTTAATGCTGATGGATGCGCTATAACTGATTTTTTTATATCACTAATAATACCACTGGTTGGGGCATGTATAGGAACCGTCATCGGGTTAGTGCTTTTTGTTAGTGGTTGACCTTTTAAAACTTTATCGCCAACGTTGACTAATAAATCTCCAGGGCTACCTATATGCTGCTGTAAAGGCAATATTAACTGTTTTGGTAAAGACAACTGCTTAATCGGTTTATTTGACGTCAGTGTTTTCTGTTCAGGTGGATGAATACCACCGTGAAAGTTCCAAAAATGATGCTGATTAATACGCTCGATTATAGTGTTCATAATATTTTCTAATCTATTTGTTTTACAGCAATTTTATTTAAATCCCATTGCCAGTTTTGAATGGTTTCAGGAATAGGGCGCATTTCAATACAATCAACAGGACAAGGAGCGACACACAAGTCACAACCTGTACACTCATCAATAAGTATGGTGTGCATTTGTTTAGCGGCACCTAGAATGGCATCAACAGGACAAGCTTGAATACACTTGGTACAGCCAATACAGTCTTCCTCGATAATAAAAGCAACCGTTGGGCCTTTGTCCGCTTCATGGTTTTCATCTAACGGTTCAACATCAACACCAAGTAAGTCGGCAATTTTCTTTATGGTATCTTCACCACCCGGAGCGCATTTATTTATGGCTTCTCCATTGGCAACAGCTTCAGCATAAGGTTTACAACCAGGGTAACCACATTGACCACATTGCGTTTGTGGCAGTAGTGCATCAAGTTGTTCAACGATAGGGTCGCCTTCAACATGAAAGCGCACAGAAGCGTAACCTAAAATAGCCCCAAAAATTGCGGCGATAAGTCCTAAAACGAGTATAGCGATTAGAATGTTCATTAATATGTTATTACCTTACATCTTTATTAGGCCAGAGAAGCCCATGAAAGCTAAAGACATTAAACCGGCAGTGATCATGGCAATTGCTGCGCCTTTGAAAGGTGTTGGAACATCAGCATTGACTAATTTTTCTCTCATAGCCGAAAACATAACTAAAACTAAAGAGAAACCTGCTGCAGCACCGAAGCCATATATAATTGATTCAAAAAAGTTATGTTCTAATCTTAGGTTTAATAAAGCAACACCTAATACGGCACAGTTTGTGGTAATAAGTGGTAAAAAAATACCAAGTAATCGATAGAGACTGCTACTGGTTTTATGTACTACTATTTCAGTAAATTGCACAACAACAGCAATGACTAGAATAAAACTCATAGTCGTAAGGTATTCAAGATTTAGTGGCGCTAAAATATAGGTAGTAACCAAATAACTTAAAAGAGACGCTAACGTCATTACAAAGGTAGTAGCGAATGACATACCTATGGCAGTCTCGGTACGAGATGATACCCCCATAAAAGGGCATAAACCAAGGAATTGCACTAATACAAAGTTATTCACTAGTACTGTGCCAATAAGTAGCAGAATATAATCAGTCATTTGCTTTTTAGATCAGGATGTTAGTTTTATCATATAATTTACATTATCCTTTGTTTTAAGGTATATAACAACACTAGTCTCAATGGGGATATAGATATTTACAATATTGCTTTATATTTTCGTTTTAAGTAAATATATGATGTGAAAAATGACCTAAAATAATTAACTAACCTGAGATCTGGATAAGGTGCGGCATTTTAAGCACTCATAATGGACTGTTCCCTATCCGATAACTTAATACACGGCTTTTGTCTTTTTAAACAATAAGCAACTATTCCTGAAATTACATTAAGCATAAAACCTGTTTCACTACGATGGCGGCTGTGCTCTATTTGAGATATGTTTTTAAGTTGATCATTCACTGTCTCTATTATGTATCTCTTTGATAGCATTGCCCGATCAAAGGCTGATATTACTTTAGCTTTCATATTTTTTCGCACGGTCGTCACTAAGTCAATATCTGATTCCTTTAATGTCTGGCTCAAGTTTTTTCCAATGTATCCCTTATCTGCATATAGCTTACCAGTAAGATTTTTACATAAGTCAGGTATTGGAGTTCGGTCATTTGTATTGCCCGGCGTAATATTCAAAGCAAGGATTTCACCTTTATGATTAATCAATAGATGAAGCTTAAAGCCGAAAAACCAGCCCATTGTTCCTTTTCCTCGCTTAGCCGTATCTGCAAATACACGGTTACGTGGAATACGGATATTGTGACATACCTTTAGGCTTGTAGAATCTACAAATGCAATTCCTGTTGGCTCACCTTTCACCGTTTGAAAGTAAGCACACATTGGTACAATAAGATCTGACATTGTATTGATGAAACGAGTGTAGCTGAGCAGCTCTGGGAAATCATCAGTCCAGTATCGTTGGACTAAACCAATATAGAAGTTTTTGAAATCTCTATGATTTGACTGATGAAATGCAATCATAATGCTCATTCGCTCGCTGGTAGACATTTTCGAACTACGTCTACGCTTGCGAGTACCGTCTGATAGCAATTGTGCTTCCCATTTAGGTGAAAATTGATGACAAAAATCATCGACATCACAAAATATTTCCACTAAATTATCCATCTGCCCACCTTATTTGCTTTCAAATCGTTTCTTGGTCGAAAGATCTGATCGCTAGGTGGGTATTTAGTTCAATTTTTTATCTTCTTATCCAGAATTGAGGTTAACTAGCATTAAATGTGGGTTACAGTTAATGCTAGTTGATAATCAAATTGCGTTGTTCAGTTATTACAGTGTTTTAGGTTTTCCTATGTAAAAACCTTGGCATCCATCAATAAGTAACTTTTCTAAAGTATGTTTTTCTTCTTGGCTTTCAACACTTTCAGCTAATACATTAATACTTAATCTATGTGCTAAATCGACCATTAAACGTAAGAAATATTGGTTGTTTTTATCATCATCAATATCACGAGTATAAGAGCTATCCATTTTAATGTAATCAGGTGTTAAATCCCTAAAGAATTTAAATGACGTTAAACCAACACCAAAACGTTCAACGGTTACTTTAGACCCAACTCGATGTAACATATCAATTAAGCGTTTACTTGTTTTAATATTTTGTTGTAATCCGTATTCTGTTATTTCAAAGACTAATATTCGTGCAACTTTGCTTTCACGTAATAACTTACGCTCTAACCAAACGATAAAGTGTTCATCACTTATACTGCGTGCATTAAGGTTTATACCAAAGCTATGGTCATGCATGTTTTTCTGGTTAATTACATCGATAGTCGTTTCAATAATAAGTTTATCAATTGCTGTTATTTTATCGAGCTTCTCTGCCATCGCTAAAAAAGAAGAGGTAGGTAGCATATCTTCATTTGAATTCAGGAATCGGGCTAAAACTTCTCCATAAACCTTACTATTACGTCCGCTTGGTTGAATTGGTTGTACTAAAAGGGTTACACGTCGATTTTCTATAACACTGTCTATTTCTTGTCGCCAATTTTGATTGCCATAGTTAGCACTATTTTTTTGTAATATATCAGTGTCAGTTTGTGAGTACCAAGAATTTGGTGCTTGGGTTTGTGCTATGCTAACGCTAGTATCTACTAAGGCAAGTAGTTCACCTAAAGGCTTAGATTTATCAAATGAAACTAACCCCGTATAAGCAACAGATTCTAATTCAGAAGAAAGTTGGTAAGCATTAAATAAGGCGGTTAATTCAGTGGTGAAAATTTCAGCTTCTTTTAATTTTATATTAGGTAATATACAAGCAAAATCAGAGCTATTTAATCTAAATAACCTTCCGTCAGGATAAGGTGAAAGTGCTCTTTTAAGAAGGTTTGCCACTTGTGCAATATAACTATCACCTTCTTTATATCCATGTATTTGGTTAATTGTTTGCAACTCGGAGCAACGTGTTATAGATAAAACACCAAATTTAACAGGGCTATCTTGTCTTATTTGATTATCATAAAACTGGACAAAACGGCTACGATTATCAAGTTTTGTTAAATGATCAACATAAGCGGCTTGTTCTAAATGAGTAACACTTTCTAATTGTTGAGCCATCAATAATTTTATATCAGCAATCCCTTGTTGTAACTCAGGGATTTCTAACAGTTTACTATCTGGAATAGTTTCTTTTTTATTATCTACAGTAGTGTTGTTTATTAAAGCAAAATCATTTTTTATTTGTTGACTAATAATATCAAACATTGCTTTATGTCGTTTTGTACTCATTGCAACGGCAAAAACAACTAACAGTAAGGATACAATTGTTGAAATAACAATTATCACGAGTACTAACGTTAATTCGCCTTGAAAGTTAAGTTGATAATTGATTTTTAGTGGAAAATCATCAAACGTGACCTGTTTTATTTCAGGGGTAACAAATGGGATGATGAGGCTTGTGTTTGTGTTCTTAAAGTCTGATAACTTGTTACCGGTTAAATTATAAATAGTTAAACTATTATAATTTGATATTTCTTTGAGTTGGTTTAACAGGTTGTTGGCCGTTTGCTGTTCATTATTAGTTAACTCAATTTGTTGAGTTAACGCAGTAATGATTTGAGTATGCTTATCGGCTTTACTTTCAAGTAAAGAAGACAACATAATGGTTGAAACAGTACTGATGGATATGATGAAAAATATCGCTAAGCTAATGTTTCTTAATAACAATTGTGAAAAAGTATACATATTAAGTTAAATTACTCCAGAAAATAGCAGCAAATAAAAAACCTGCTTAGCTAATATTAAATATTATAAATGGCTTTGTAGCGCTATTATTTTATTTATACTAACTTATTGTTATACGTATGTTAATTTTTTCTGCTAATTTGCCCCCATTTTTAACTATAATTGTTAATCAGGCTTGCGCTTAGCCTCTCTCCCTTATATAATCTCACCTGTTAATTTTAGCGTTAAAGTAAAATTAACAGGTAACAAGATGTCACTGAAGAGTTATCTACTGTTAATACAGGCGATGGTTCCTATTCTTGTTACTGATGTTCTTTTTTATACTTGTTAGTTTAAAATAAGAACATGGGGTCAGTGATATAGGCCCCTTTTATGGGGTTTTTTTGTTTTTAGTGCTTAAGTTTTATTAGTTAGCGTTAGTATTAAAAACAAAAATACACAGCAAAAACATGCTGGGCTATATGCCCTTTTTTTGTACCTTAAATTTTATTTAAGTAGTACTTAAATAAAACAGGAGAAAAATATTGGCTAAATTTGAACAAAAACTAACTGAGATGCTTCGTCCCGCAGTGGAAGAAACAGGTAAAGAATTACTGGGCGTTGAATTTATCAGTGCAGGTAATAATTCAGTTTTACGTTTGTTTATTGATCATGAAAATGGCATCGATGTTGATGATTGCGCAGAAGTTAGTCGTCAGGTAGGCGCTATTTTAGATGTCGAAGATCCAATAAGTAGTGAGTACAATTTAGAAGTTTCATCACCAGGCATTGATAAACCATTGTTTGACATGGCGCATTTTAAATCAGTGATTGGTGAAACAGTAAACATTAAATTATCTATGCCATTAAATGGCCGTCGAAAGTTCAAAGGAACTTTAGTTGCGATAGAAGACGACACATTGATAGTTGATGTCGATGGTAGTGATTATGAACTTGTTTTCAAAAATGTTGATAAAGCTAATCTTGTCGCACGTTTATAAGAACCAAATTAAATAAAGAATTTTAAGTTTAATAAAAGTAGTTATTCTATTTTGAATGAATAGTTACTCAAAAAATTAGGGCTAAAAGAGCATGAGTAAAGAGATATTACTGGTTGTTGATGCGGTATCAAATGAAAAAGCATTACCTAGAGAGAGTATTTTTGAGGCAATGGAAACTGCTTTAGAAACAGCGACCAAAAAAAAATATGAGGGTGATATTATCGTACGTGTATGTATTGATCGTATCTCGGGTGAATTTGATACATTCCGTCGCTGGCTAATCGTTGCAGACAACGGTGAACCTATGGAAAACCCTTATGCAGAAATTAGTTTAGCAGCTGCTCAATATGAGAATGCAGAATTAAATGTTGGTGATTATGTAGAAGATCAAATTGAGTCAGTAAAATTTGATCGTGTTACTACACAAACAGCTAAGCAAGTTATCGTTCAAAAAATTCGCGAAGCAGAACGTGCTTTAATTGTTGAAGCTTACCAAGAACAAGTTGGTGAACTAGTAACAGGTGTTGTTAAAAAATCTAGCCGTGAAAGCGTTATATTAGATTTAGGTAACAATGCAGAAGCGATAATTTATCGTGATGATATGTTACCACGTGAAAGCTTCCGTCCAGGTGATAGAGTTCGTGGTTTATTATATGAAATAAAACCAGAAGCACGTGGCGCTCAATTATTTGTTAGCCGTACTAAACCAGAAATGCTAATTGAGCTTTTCCGTGTTGAAGTACCAGAGATTGGCGAAGAAATGCTTGAGATTAAAGGCGCAGCTCGCGATCCTGGTTCACGCGCTAAAATTGCTGTAAAAAGTAATGACAAGCGTATTGACCCTGTTGGTGCTTGTGTTGGTATGCGTGGTTCACGTGTACAAGCGGTGTCAGGTGAGCTAGGCGGAGAGCGTGTTGATATCGTCTTGTACGATGACAACGTTGCTCAATATGTTATTAACGCTATGTCACCAGCTGAAGTTGCTTCAATTATTGTTGATGAAGACAAAGGTACAATGGATATTGCTGTTGAAGAAAGCAATCTAGCCATGGCTATTGGTCGTAGTGGTCAAAACATTCGTTTAGCAAGCCAATTAACTGGCTGGGAACTAAATGTAATGACTGTTGCTGACATGAAAGAGAAGCATCAAGCAGAAAACGATAAAGTACTCAATTTATTTATTGAAAAATTAGATCTAGATGAAGATTTTGCCACATTATTGTCTGATGAAGGTTTTACTTCTCTAGAAGAAATAGCCTATGTACCTGTAGCAGAAATGTTAGAGATAGATGGCTTAACAGAAGAAATTATTGAAGAGCTTCGTGAGCGTGCTAAAGAAGCCCTAACAACTCAAGCCCTAGCAAGTGAAGAAACGTTAGAAGGCGCAGAGCCAGCAGCTGATTTACTAGCGTTGGACGGCTTAGAACGTCATTTAGCTTTTGTATTAGCAAGTAGAGGTATTTGTACACTCGAAGACTTGGCTGAACAAGGTATTGATGAAATTAGCGATATAGAAGAATTAACTGAAACCAAAGCGGGTGAGCTAATAATGGCTGCACGTAACATTTGTTGGTTTAACGAAGAATAAATAACACCGGGAGAATAGTGTAAATGGCAGATATAACTGTAGCAGAACTTGCCAAAGAAATTGGTACACCGGTGGAGCGTCTAGTAAGCCAGTTGGCTGATTCTGGCGTATCGAAATCGGAAACTGATGTGATTTCGCAAGATGAAAAAGAGTCATTATTAGGTTACTTAAAAAAGCAACATGGTGATGAGTCAGAAGCAAAACCGAATAAATTAACGCTAAACCGTAAAACTAAGTCTACATTGACTATGGGACACGGAAGCAAAGCTAAATCAGTTAATGTAGAAGTACGTAAAAAGCGTACCTATGTTAAACGTAGCGAAATAGAAGAGCAGGAAATAGCAGAAGCTGCAGCAAAAGAAGAAGCTGAAGTAGCAGCAAAAGCGGAAGCTGATGCTCAAGCAAAAGCTGAATTAGCAGCGAAAGAAGCTGAAAATGCTCGTGCTGTAGCGTTAGCAAAAGCTGAAGCTGAAGTTGAGCGTAAAGCAGCAGCGAAAGTTGAAGCAGCTGAGAAAGCTAAACAAGTAGCAGCTGAAAAGGCTAAAAACCCTGAAAAAGCTCCTGTTGCTAAAGTTGAAGAAACAGAAGAAGCTAAACAGCTTCGTTTGATTCAAGAAAAAGAAGCTGCAGCTAAAATTGAAGCTGAAGCGAAAGAAGCTGCTGAAGCTGCTAGAAAATTAGCAGAAGAAAATGAAGCACGCTGGAAAGAGCAAGAAGAAGAACGTAAAGCCAAAGAAAAAGAGGTTGTTCACGTAACTTCTTCTGTTTACGCTCAAGAAGCTGAAGATAAAGTTGATGCTGCTGACGAAGGCGCTGGTCGTCGTCGTAAGAAGAAAAAAGCTGCTCCTGATAGAAACGCTCGTGGCGCTCGTACAGGTAAAGGCCGTAAAGCAACATTATCTGCACCACAAAGTTTGAAGCATGGTTTTACTAAACCAGTTGAAACTAAAGTGCAAGATATACGCATTGGTGAAACTATTTCAGTTGCTGAATTAGCTAACAAAATGGCGAAGAAAGGTGCTGAAGTTGTTAAAGCCATGTTTAAAATGGGGGCAATGGCGACAATAAACCAAGTAATTGACCAAGAAACAGCGGCGTTAGTTGCTGAAGAAATGGGCTTTGATGTTGTTCTTGTTAAAGAGA
This sequence comes from Colwellia sp. 20A7, assembly GCF_009832865.1. Lineage (NCBI taxonomy): Bacteria > Pseudomonadati > Pseudomonadota > Gammaproteobacteria > Alteromonadales > Colwelliaceae > Colwellia > Colwellia sp. 20A7. Next base: position 1,800,071 of record NZ_CP047130.1, read on the forward strand.
ATGCTTTAGAAGAAGCAGTATTAGCCGATCGCGCTCATACTGGTGTTGAAATCACTCGTGCGCCAGTAGTAACTATCATGGGTCATGTTGATCATGGTAAAACATCACTACTTGATCACATTCGTGAAGCGAAAGTAGCTGACGGCGAAGCGGGCGGTATTACTCAGCATATTGGTGCTTATCACGTAGAAACGGGTCATGGTATGATCACTTTCTTAGATACTCCTGGTCATGCTGCCTTTACTGCAATGCGTTCTCGTGGTGCTAAAGCGACTGATATCGTTATTATTGTTGTTGCCGCAGATGATGGTGTTATGCCGCAAACAATTGAAGCAATTCAGCATGCTAAAGCATCTGAAGCGCCAATTATTATTGCCGTTAACAAAATGGATAAAGAAGGTGCTGATCCTGATCGTGTTAAAAGTGAATTATCACAACATGATGTACTTTCTGAAGAGTGGGGCGGAGACGTTCAATTCTGTCATGTATCTGCTAAAACAGGTTTAGGTATTGATGAACTTCTTGATGCTATATTATTACAATCAGAAGTATTAGAACTTACTGCTGTTGTTGATAAAATGGCTAATGGTGTTGTAGTTGAATCTAAACTTGATAAAGGTCGTGGTCCAGTAGCTACCGTATTAGTTCAAGAAGGTACGTTGAAGCAAGGTGATATCGTCCTTTGTGGTTTAGAGTACGGACGTGTTCGTGCTATGCGTGATGAAAATGGTAAACCTATTGAATCAGCAGGCCCTTCAATACCAGTAGAAATACTTGGTTTAAGTGGCGTTCCACAATCAGGTGATGAAGCGACGGTTGTTAAAGATGAGAAAAAAGCAAGAGAAGTAGCTTTATATCGTCAAGGTAAATTCCGTGATGTTAAATTAGCTCGTCAGCAAAAAGCTAAACTTGAAAATATGTTTGCAAGTATGGCTGAAGGCGAAATATCTGAAGTTAATGTTGTAATCAAATCTGATGTTCAAGGTTCACTTGAAGCAATCAGTGAATCATTAATTAAGTTATCAACTGATGAAGTAAAAGTTAAAATCATTGGTTCAGGTGTTGGTGCTATTACTGAAACAGATGCAACGTTAGCTGCTGCTTCAAATGCAATTGTTGTTGGTTTCAACGTTCGTGCGGATGCTTCTGCTCGTAAAGTAATCGAATCAGAAAATATTGATTTACGTTACTACAGTGTTATTTACTCATTGATTGATGAAGTTAAGCAAGCCATGAGTGGTATGCTTGCTCCTGAGTTTAGACAAGAAATCATTGGTCTTGCTCAAGTACGTGATGTATTTAAGTCTCCTAAAATTGGTGCTATCGCTGGTTGTATGGTTACTGAAGGTACAATTAAACGTAGTGCGCCAATTCGTGTATTACGTGAAAACGTCGTTATTTACGAAGGTGAACTTGAATCATTACGTCGCTTTAAAGACGATGTTCAAGAAGTTCGTAACGGTACTGAATGTGGTATCGGTGTTAAGAACTACAACGATGTACGCGTAGGCGATCAAATAGAAGTATTTGAAACTGTAGAAGTTAAGAGAACATTATAATTATATCTCTTTACTTGTAGGCGCAACTAATATGGCGGAAGTACTTATTGAGTAATCTCAGTATAGTGCTTCTTCTTTATATTTGAATCTACTTGTTTTGAGCTAATAGTTAAATGCTTCACAACAATAATAAAAAGGGGCTGATGTCCCTTTTTTGTTTTAGTTAAAAGAGAAATGTTATGGCTAGAGAATATGCCCGTACTGACCGTGTTGGTCAGCAAATCCAAAAAGAAATTGCAGTTATTTTAATGCGTGAAATTAAAGATCCACGTTTGAGTATGACTACAGTATCAGCGGTCGAAGTCACACGCGATTTAGCGTATGCAAAAGTATTTGTTACTTTTTTTAATGATAATGCAGAAGATATTAAAGCATCACTTGAAGTGTTGGCTGAAGCTGAAGGCTATATTCGTTCATTATTAGGTAAACGTTTACGTGCGCGTATTATGCCACATTTACGCTTTGTTTATGATAGCTCAATGAGCGAAGGTGTTCGTATGAGTGCTTTGGTTGATCAAGCTGTTGCTAGCGATAGCCATGATAATGTAGCTGATGATAGCCAGGTTGATGAAAACCTAGACGATAGTGAAAAGAGTGACTAAAGCATGGCAAAGCGTAGAAAAGGACGTCCTATTAATGGCGTTTTACTATTAGATAAACCTTATGAAATGTCGTCTAATCATGCTTTACAGGCGGTTAAACGAATTTACTTTGCTCAAAAAGCTGGTCACACCGGAGCATTAGATCCTCTTGCAACGGGTATGTTACCAATATGTTTAGGTGAAGGAACTAAGTTTTCTCAATTTTTATTAGATACTGATAAAACTTATCAAGTAACGGCTAAGTTAGGCATTCGTACTACAACTAGTGATGCTGGCGGTGAAATTGTTAGCGAAAAAGCTGTTAATGTTTCTGCTGAACAACTCAATGAAGCGTTAGATACTTTTCGTGGTACAACTAAGCAAGTGCCTTCAATGTATTCTGCACTTAAACATCAAGGCCAACCTTTGTATAAATATGCAAGAGAAGGTATTGAAGTTCCAAGAGAAGCACGTGATATTACCGTTTTTAACCTTGAGTTATTACGTTTTGAACATGATGAAGTTGAATTAAATATTCATGTATCAAAAGGAACTTATATTAGAACGATTGTTGATGATTTAGGGGAGTTATTAGGTTGTGGAGCACATGTTGCACACCTTAGACGTTCCGCTGTAGGTAATTACCCAATAGAGAACATGGTTACGTTACCTGAACTTGAAGCATTACTTGAACAAGCTATAGCTGATGAAATAACACCTTCAGAGGTGCTTGACCCATTGTTATTACCAATGAACAGTGCTGTAGATGGTATGCATTGTGTTTATGTAGATGATATGTCGGCAAATTTTTTACGCCACGGCAATCCAGTTCAAGCTTTTAATGCGCCAAGTGATGGCACGGTGCAAGTTTATATTGGTGATGATGAAAATGATGCTGATGCAGAATTTATTGGTGTAGGCTTTATTGATGATGATGGTTTGTTAGCGCCAAAACGTATAGTTGTTATTTAACAAATATTTATTCTAGCCAAAACAATGCTAATTATAATGAATACCGCTATTTCTTTAGAGTAATCACTAATTAGCACACTTTACTTCTTGCAATTTATTGATTGACTGCTAGAATACGCGCTCTTTTGTTACCTCGGCTGAATTAGTGTTTGGCTTAGGTAGTATTTTGACTCTTTATCTATAGGGTTTTCTTATAGGTAATAACGAGTTCAACACTAAGGATTTATTATGTCTTTAAATGCTACACAAAAAGCAGCTATCGTTGCTGAATATGCTCAACAAGAAGGTGATACAGGTTCACCAGAAGTACAAGTTGCTTTGTTAACTACACAAATCAACCATTTACAAGGTCACTTCAAAGAGCACATCCATGATCACCATTCACGTCGTGGTTTATTACGTATGGTTGCACAACGTCGTAAATTACTTGATTACTTAAAAGGCAAAAACGTTGATCGTTACACTGCTTTAATTGGTAAATTAGGTCTACGTCGTTAATAGTTAGTTTTATACTGATTATTTCAAAAGGAGCTTATTAGCTCCTTTTTTGTGTCTGAAATTTGAATAAATACGATCTATATCCTAGCTTAAGACTGATATTTCCCATATTGAACTGATACCAATCCCACTAACTATGTGATCATTCCTACTTGCTAAAATCACCAACTACATCGTTATTTATTTAATAATTAGAACAACTAGTTATTGAAATAAATGCCTTGTAAGTGAACAATTTTTCTACGTATAAAATTGTTCACTTAATTAATGAAACGGGTATGATTTTTATTAAGTCTGTAATTTAAGAGTAAACACTCAATAAACTTCATTGCTTTTCACTAAGAAAATATCTTTTTCAGAATCAAATAAGATTAACCGGCTATTCTTACTAGCAAATAGTGCTCAGGTCAGTATAATATGCCTGCTTGATTTATTCGCTGTTTTGGTTAGATGTAAGTTTAACTAGTGACTATCAAGATAATAATCAATCAAACTGTATAATTTTTTGTTCAACTTGACTGCAATTTAGCGCCTAAGTGAATAAATAATTGTACAGATTGATTAAGATAATCAATACGTTATGTTAGTTTATTTTATAATACATAATGTTAAAAAATTAAGGAAACATAGTAAATGTTTAATCCAGTAACTAAAAAATTCCAATTCGGTAAACATACCGTAACGCTAGAAACAGGTAATATCGCTCGTCAAGCATCTGCTGCTGTTATGGCAAGCATGGACGATACTTGTGTTCTTGTGTCTGTTGTTGCAAAAAAAGAAGCTAAACCAGGGCAAGACTTTTTCCCTCTAACAGTTAATTACCAAGAGCGTACTTATGCTGCAGGTAAAATCCCTGGTAGTTTCTTTAAACGTGAAGGCCGTCCTTCAGAAGAAGAAACATTAATCGCACGTTTAATTGACCGTCCTATTCGTCCATTATTCCCAGAAGGTTTCACTAACGAAGTACAAGTAATCATCACTGTTGTTTCAGTTAACCCTGAAATTGCCCCTGATATTATTTCATTAATTGGTACTTCTGCTGCTTTAGCGATAGCAGGCGTTCCATTTAGTGGCCCTGTTGGCGCAGCACGTGTTGGTTATACTGATGGTCAATACATTCTTAACCCATTACAGTCTGAATTACCTACAAGTCAATTAGACTTAGTTGTTTCAGGTACTGACTCTGCAGTATTAATGGTTGAATCTGAAGCTGACGTATTGTCAGAAGAAGTAATGCTTGGTGCTGTTGTTTTTGGTCATGAGCAAATGCAAGTAGCGGTTTCTGCTATTAAAGAATTTAAAGCAGAAGTTAACACTCCTTCATGGAATTGGGTTGCTCCAGTTAAAAATGCTGACTTAGTTGCTAAAATTGCTGAGTTAAGTGCTGCACAAGTAGATGAAGCATACCAAATAACAGAAAAAGCAGTTCGTTATGAAAAAATTGCAGAAATTCGCAATAGTGTTGTTGAGCAATTATTAGCGCAAGACGCTGAACTTGACGTTCAAGAAGCTAAAGATTTATTTCATGATTTAGAAAAAACAGTAGTACGTGGCCGTATTACAGATGGCAACCCTCGTATTGATGGTCGTGATCCTGAGTCTATTCGTGCTTTAGATGTAATGACTGGCGTATTACCACGTACTCATGGCTCTGCTGTATTTACACGTGGCGAAACTCAAGCCTTAGTTACTGCTACTTTAGGTACGCAACGTGATGCACAACGTATTGATAGTATTTTAGGTGAGAAAACTGATGCATTTATGCTTCATTACAACTTCCCTCCATACTGTGTTGGTGAAACTGGTTTTGTTGGTTCACCTAAGCGTCGTGAAATTGGTCATGGTCGTTTAGCAAAACGTGGCATGTTAGCTGTAATGCCAACGATTGAAGAATTCCCGTATGCTGTACGTGTTGTTTCTGAAATTACTGAATCTAACGGTTCATCTTCAATGGCTTCTGTTTGTGGTACTTCACTTGCTCTTATGGATGCTGGTGTTCCAATTAAAGCTTCTGTTGCTGGTATTGCAATGGGTCTAGTTAAAGAAGGCGAAAAATTCGTTGTTCTTTCTGATATTTTAGGTGATGAAGATCACTTAGGTGATATGGACTTTAAGGTTGCTGGTACTACTGGCGGTATTACTGCTTTACAAATGGATATCAAAATTGAAGGTATCACGCAAGAAATTATGCAAATTGCATTAAATCAAGCGAAAGCAGCACGTACTCATATTTTAGCTGTAATGGATGAAGCGATTGCAGGACACAGAAACGAGATTTCTGAGTTTGCACCACGTATTCATACTATTAAAGTTAGCCAAGATAAGATTCGTGACATCATTGGTAAAGGTGGCGCAACTATTCGTCAACTTACTGAAGAAACAGGTACTACAATCGAAATTGATGACGACGGTACTGTTAAAATTGCCGCTACTTCTGGTGAGCAAGCAGAAGATGCAATCAACCGTATTAAAGCATTAACGGCTGAAATTGAAGTAGGTACACTATACACAGGTAAAGTTGTACGAATCGTTGATTTTGGTGCATTTGTTAATGTATTACCGGGCAAAGATGGTTTAGTACATATTTCACAAATTTCAGAAGAGCGCGTTAGCAACGTAAGCGATGTGTTATCTGAAGGTCAAGAAGTGAAAGTTAAAGTACTAGAAGTTGATCGTCAAGGCCGTGTACGTTTAAGTATTAAAGAAGCAATGGAAAAACCAGCAGAAGAAACACCTGCTGCTGAGTAATTCTATTTATTTAGCATAGACTATTTCACTTACAATTTAGTCTATTAAAAAGGAGCCTTTTGGCTCCTTTTTTGTTACTAAATCAAGTACAATCATAATTACGCGATAATTAAATTTCTATTTCTAAGGCAAATTAGTGAATTTATCTTTTACCGAATTAAAATTCAAATCATTCCTATTGGTTACTGTTATTTTGATGACATTACTCACGCAAGGATGTACATCATTAAATAAATCTTCAGATAGGTTGGGTTCATCAGCAATGAATCAATTAGTCATTGCTGAGCCTTTAGCTATTAATTTTAAAAGTGAAATTGCCATTGCACGTTTATCAGAAGTGCTTAATCGTGTAAAAATCACTGATGAGCAAAAAGCACAGATTCATTATGACCGTGGTGTATTGTTTGATAGTGTTGGTTTACGCTCTTTAGCCCGCTTAGATTTTTCTCAGGCTTTACAACTAAAACCTAACTTGATTGATGCTTATAACTTTTTAGGAATACATTTCACGCAATTAAAAGATTTTTCTCAAGCCTATGAACAGTTTGATTCTGTGTTAGAGCTTGCACCTGAACATGAGTATGCACATTTAAATCGTGGTATTGCGCTTTATTATGGTGGTCGACCTAAGCTCGCTGCACAAGACTTTACTGATTTTCACTTTCAACAAAATGATGATCCCTACCGATTGTTATGGTTATATTTAGCTGAGCATGATGTAGATTCTATGTCAGCAAAAGAAATGTTAAGGGAGAGATCAACCTTAGTAGATGATCGAACATGGGCTAAGCAAGTAATTCATCTATATTTAGGTGATATCAGCCAAGAACAGTTCGTGAGTGGCTTAACAAGAAATATTCAATCAAATAAAGCGTTAACTGATAGGTTATGTGAAGCTTATTTCTACCTAGGAAAATATAATCAAATTATGGGTTTTGATGGCGCTGCAGCTAACTTTTTTAAGTTATCATTAAGTACAAATGTTTATGAGTTTGTTGAACACAGATATGCCAAGCTTGAATTAGATTTGATGCGCTCTGCAAAAGCGACAGAACAAGAACAAGAAGATGAATTTTAAAATTAGTTGAATGTTAGTAATTAAATAGATTGACTTGATAAATGATAATTAAAAAAATCATGATGGGTTTGTTAATAATGCTGTTATTTGGCTTATCGACAAGCTCATTTTTTTTAAATGATTATTTAACAAAGGTAATTACTAAAAATGAGCATACAGCATCACAATTAAGTTTTGCTATTGAAGTTGATAATTTTGCTGCACTGAACTTTGTTTGGAAAAATTCATTACTACATAGTGAACAATGGCTTAATTATGGAAAAGAGGTAGCTAAAACCCAAGGTGAAGCTGCTTATCAGCTTGCCGTTTATTATCAAACCAAAACAGAGCCTAAACCTAAAAAAGCAATATTTTGGTACGAAAATGCAATTAGACTTCAGTATCCCAAAGCCGCAATAGCACTAGCGCAATATTATTTTCAACACGATAAGTTAACAACGGCAACACAAATAATTACCGCAATACCCATTGAAGCGCTCGCCGATTTAACGGTAAGTGCCATTGCATTGAAAATCAATATAGCGATTAACTTGGGCGAAGTCGCAACCGTTAATAAATTAATTTTTCAGTATTCAGATTTGTTGAAAAACTCTGAAGTAGGGCAGTTACTGTTGGCTGATATTCATCGATATCACGTTCTGTTTAACGTTGTAGCTCCTAGCGAAATCAATTTGTTGCCGCTTAGTTGTAATAACAGTATCCAACTCTTTGCAACAAACTTAAAACATTTAAAGCACCTCGAACGAATCATTGGCGATTTTAAAAAGCAAACGCTAAGTAATAATGTGTGTTTTACGCCAGTTAGGTACATACCAATAAATGAACTTGATTGTAATAATGATCCTCACAGGGCTATTACTTGTAATGAAATGCGCTGGGAGTTTCGCGCCAAAACAATTAATACACGCTATGCAGGTGTTATGTTGCCAGAAGGTGGTGCTAACGTCCATTTGGGCATGTTGTATTTTGATGCACAAGATAGTGTTGATGTCTTCGCGCATGAAATAAGTCATTTATTGGGATTTGTTGACGAGTACGCTTTAACACCTGAACATAATATATGCCAACAAGTACAAAAAGAGGTGTTTTCACAAAATATTTCGGTATTAAGTAATCGTTATCAAGGCAATCGAAAAGCGGTTCGTGTTGACGTATTAAGGCAGTTGGCATGGGCGAAGTATATTAAAGATAGTACACCTATTTTACAGGCAGTTTCAGAAAATACAGGCGAAAAGATTTGGCAGCTAGGAACCCCTGAAGAATTTGCTCATGAAGTAGGGGTGTTTTATGCTAAAAGCTGTGATAAATCACTGAACAGTTCTAAAAATAATTTTAGCGCATTTAAGGGCGTTTCTCAGCGAACAAAATTACAATATTTTGCATTGACCTTTCCACAAGTTTATAAAAAATTACTACACGAAAATATAACGGAATTTAGAATGCCTAGTTTTCGTTATAATATTGCTCTGGCATATTTGCATCAAGCCGGGACAAATAATGAGTTTACTGAACGAGCTCATTATTGGATGAAACAAGCTAAAGATTGGGAGTAATGCTGTTGAAAGAGTTCAAAAATAAGGGGCGGGAAGTTTTAAGATAGGCCAAATGCTTACTTAGCTTTATTACTTCAGTGGCGTTAATGTCGCTTCTGTTGGCAATTTTACTGTGGACTTTTTCGGTGTACAATTATTATCACTAGTCTTAGGAGTCATCACTTCTAGATTATTTTTTATTGTTGCTGTAGGCCACATAGTATAATTTTTTATGTTGCTAGCGGATGAAGCTGTATTGAACAATTCTTCATTCAGATTTTTTTTTACCGGTTTTTTCTTCATTCTCAAAAACCACGAATATATCGTCATAGATTGCTCCTGTGTTATCCCTATTAATTTGCGGGCATTATATATTACTAATGCATAAATAGCCTGTGAAAATTAGCTTTTGTCGCCGATAAGATAAGGTATAATCATGACAAAATTATTATCTGATTGCGTTTAGAGGCAGAAACCTAGCAATGAAAAACTTTGAGCCAGAGCAGTTTCGCCAACACTTTCCTCTTATTTATAAAAATAGGTATATAAATTCCGGGGACGAATCCCTGCTTTCTATTATCTACTTTGATAATGGCGCAACAACGCAGAAACCTAATGCAGTTATTGAATGCCTGCCTGCTTTTTATCAAAATATAAATGCTAATGTCCATCGTGCCTCACATAACTTAAGTGCTAAGGCAACGAAAGCGTTTGAACAAGCCAGAGAAACGGTTAAAACCTTTATTCATGCAAAAAGTAATAAAGAAATTATTTGGACGAAAGGTACAACTGAAAGTATTAATTTACTTGCGTCGAGTTTAGGCAAAAAAGTTCTTAGTTCAGGTGATGAAATTATTTTAGCGGTGAGTGAACATCACGCAAATATTGTACCTTGGCAAATAATTGCTGAACAAATAGGTGCTTCAATAAAGGTTTTATCGCTTGATGCTGCTGGCAGGGTAGATCTTAACGAGTTTGATACATTATTAACTAAACAAACGAAAATTGTGTGTTGTGCACATGTTTCTAATGTTCTCGGTAAAATAAACCCCATAGTTGATATTATCAAAAAAGCAAAAGCTGCCGGTGCTGTTACTGTTATAGATGGAGCACAAGCAATTGCTCATTTCCCTGTTGACGTACAAAAACTTGATTGTGATTTTTATGTCTTTTCTGCGCATAAAATGTATGGGCCTACGGGTGTTGGCGTACTTTATGGTAAGGAGGCTTTGTTAGACGCGATGCCACCTTATCAGTCGGGTGGTGAAATGATAAAAAATGTGAGCCTAAATAAACCGACTACTTTTAATTCTCTACCTTTTAAATTTGAAGCCGGTACGCCAAATATTGCAGGCGTTGTGGCTTATGCCGAGGCCGTTCATTTTATTAATCAATTTGATCATGATGAACTTACTAAATATGAACAGCAATTAGCTCAATATTGCTTTCAAGCATTAAGTCGAGTACCTACTGTTAAGTTCATTGTTGAAGGTGCCCCAGACATCCCCGTTATTGCTTTTACTATTGAAGGTCATCATAACCATGACATCGCTACAAGTCTTGATAGTTATGGTATAGCTATTCGTAGTGGACATCACTGTGCAATGCCTTTAATGGAATACTTAAATATATCGGGCTGCTTAAGGGTATCAATGGCAGCTTATAATTCCTTTGATGAAATTGACTACTTTATTAATACATTAATTAAAGTTATTCAGCAGGAAAAAGAAAATTCACTAGGTGAAGTTACTCATAAAACTATTCACAATAAAGACACTGAAAGTAATGAGATTATTAATAAATTTTCAAAAATAAAAAGTTGGGATTCTCGTCATCGTGAAATTATGTTGTTAGGAAAGACGCTGCAACGTATGGATAAAGGCTTGAGAAATGAAGATAGTTTAATTAGTGGTTGTGAAAGCTTAGCCTGGGTTGTTGTTAATAAAAGCCCACAAGGTACCTTTAGTTTCCAAGCCGACAGCGATGCTAAAATAATTAGAGGTTTGTTAGTTATCGTACTTTCCGCTTTTAATGGTAAATCAGCATTAGAAATAAACGCTTTTGATATCGACAGTTTTTTTGAACATTTAGGTTTAATACAGCATTTAAGTCCTTCTCGGGGGAATGGTGTATTAGCCATTGTGGATAAAATAAAAATACTTACTCAGTAGTTACTGACTCAACTAGCACTTTAGTTAGCAACTACTGAAATATAGCGGTTTAAATATTTCTATTTACCACCATTTTTGATTATTTCACGTGCCATTTCGTCTGCAATCAAACCTGTCGGCTTGTTTTGTTCGTCGGCTTTATTAAAAACATCAAGTAGAGTGAAGTAAATTTCTTCTACTTTTTTAGTGGCACTTTCAATATTATAGTTTTCCTCAAAGGAAACATTGATTATGCCACCGGCATTTATTACATAGTCAGGCGCATATAAAATACCATTATCAACTAATGCTTGATCATGGCGTGGCTCTGCAAGTTGATTATTAGCACAACCGGCTATTATTTTAGCTTTAATACGTTTGATAGTATTATCATTGATGCTAGCACCAAGTGCACATGGTGCATATACATCAACGTCTTGATCATATATTTCTGTTAAGCTCACTACCGTAGCATCAAGTTCAGTCGCTGCTTTATTTAGTGCATCTTGATTTATGTCAGTTACAAAAAGTTTTGCTCCTGCTTTATGTAAATACTCACATAAACCATAACCAACGCTTCCTAAGCCCTGTACAGCAATTTTTAGCCCATTTAAATCATCACGGTTGAACTTGTGTTTAACACAGGCTTTAATGCCTAAAAACGTACCTAAGGCTGTAAAAGGAGAAGGGTTGCCACTTTTTCCTTCGGTACCTGTAACAAAAGGAGTCACTGTATTTGTAATCGCGATATCTTTTGTGGTTATGTTGACATCTTCTGCACTTAAGTAACGGCCATTTAATCTATTTAATGCTTCACCAAAAGCTTTAAAAAGCGCCTCAGATTTAAGTGATTTAGCATCTCCAATAATAACGGATTTACCACCACCCATTTTTAAACCAGCCATTGCATTTTTGTATGTCATTCCTTTAGATAAACGTAAAGCGTCAACAAGCGCTTCTTCATCATTAGCGTAATCCCACATTCTACAACCACCAATGGCAGGGCCAAGATTAGTATTGTGAATAGCAATTATGGCTTTAAGGCCTGACTCATCATCGCTGCAAAAAACGACTTGTTCATGGTTATCAAAATCAGCAAGATCAAAAAAAGCCATTTACCTATTTCCTTGTATTTTATGAAAGAATATTTACTTGTTTGAACTCTATCACTTCATAATTATAGGCACTAGTAGAGGCAAGTTTATTGTCTGGCATATTCTTAGGTCAAAGTGTTCATTTATTGGTACAGAAGATTCAAGGTGGAGTATGACATCAGTTCTACAAAATTATTACTCGCTCGTTAAAGCATTACACAGCAGCGTAACTCTGATTTATACCAGTTTCATTAATTAAGTGAACAATTTTATACGTAGAAAAAATTGCCAAATACAAGGCATTTATTTCAATAACTAGTTGTTCTAATTATTAAATAAATAACGATGTAGTTGGTGATTTTAGCCAGTAGGAATGATCACATAGTTAGTGAGATTGGTATTATTTATCTTACGCAAAATAAAAGCATAAATTAATGACACAGTATTACGACATATTTGTTTCTTTATGAGCATTGCTAAGGAAATATAATACCAATTCCGATAATTAACTGGTCATAATGGCCCAGTCTCGGTGACATAGAGATATTACCCTTTTAGTATTACTTCTAAAGCGGTTCCAAGCTTCTGAGCACTTCTCAACAATATCCTCATAATCCTTGAAACAACGGTTAGCTATTTCATTCTGCCTCATCCATGACCACACTTGCTCAATTGGATTTAACTCGGGTGAATAGGGAGGAATATGGATGATCGTCAAATTGTTGTATTCGTCATCAAGATACTTTTGATGCCAACTGGCACCATCCATCAAGACTACAGCATGTCGTCCCTCTTCTGTCGCCTTTGAAATGAGTGCTAAGTGTGACGCCATCACATCCATATTACTTAATGGGGCTACGATAGCTTCTGTTTTTCCATTGGTGATGCAGACTGCGCCAAACAAATAAGCGTAGGTAAACTGCTGCTGTTTGATTGCCCTAGGGCGCGTTCCTTTTTCTGCCCACACTCTGGTCGTTGTGTTTTGCTGACCAAACCGCGCTTCATCCTGAAACCACACATCGACTTGATCAAGCGATATCGATAACGGGATCTTGGCGATCGTTTCAAATTGGAATTTTTTTAAAGGTTTCTTGAGTCTCAATGGATTGCTTAGGGTGCTTTGAACGTGTTGTTACCCAGCTTAGTTCAAGCTGGTGTAGTGTGTCGTATACATTAGATTTTTGGTAGACAACACCAAACTCTGTCGCAATATATTCTTGTATATCTTTTCCTTGAAGCCTACCACCACTCGGTTTTATAGCAGAATTGATAACAAAACTTTTCAGTTGTGATAGCTGCTTATCATCCAAAGATTTTGGGCGACCTGTATGTTTTTTTTCTTTAAGTCCCTCTAAGCCATCATGTAAATAAGTATGGATCCATTTATTAACGCTAGTGCGACTAACTTTCAAGAAAGTAGCTATTTGTGTGCGATTTTTTCCATCGATAAAATGAGATACAGCAAGCAATCTTAATCGCATTCTTGCATTAGTCGTTGATGAAATAAGCTGTGATAAGTTATGAGTCATTTTAAGCCTTATATTTAAGCTTACATTAGATCACAAAATTATCGGAATTGGTATAATAATAGAAGGGTATATAAATAAAATTTCAAATGGTACGGGTCAAGAGACTTGAACTCTCATATCTTGGAATACTGGAGCCTACTTTTCTAACAAGAGTAGCGCGTCTAGCTATTTCATAAAAATATAAGTTTATAAGGATTTAATAATAGAAGGGTATATAAATAAAATTTCAAATGGTACGGGTCAAGAGACTTGAACTCTCACATCTTGCGATACTGGAACCTACTTTTCTAACAAGAGTAGCGCGTCTAGCTATTCCCCTAAATACACATGATTTATGTTGTAAGTAGAAAGTAGAATCTAATTGATATGTAATAATGATTTTTTTTTGGTATTTCTAGGGAAGTTATAAATTTCAAATGGTACGGGTCAAGAGACTTGAACTCTCACATCTTGCGATACTGGAACCTAAATCCAGCGCGTCTACCAATTCCGCCAAACCCGCGTCACATGTAAGCTTTTTTAGAGGCTTAAACTCTTAAAGAAGATGGCAGGGATAAGAGGATTTGAACCTCTGAATGACGGGATCAAAACCCGCTGCCTTACCGCTTGGCTATATCCCTACAGGGGAGTAATTACATTAACACTTATTTAATATAGTTTAGTGAATTGCAAGGATAAGAGTATTTGAAACTCTTACATCAATGCTGAGCAAAATCGTTTTGACAATTTACTCTTCACAATTTTAAATAAAATGGCAGGGATAAGAGGATTTGAACCTCTGAATGACGGGATCAAAACCCGCTGCCTTACCGCTTGGCTATATCCCTGCAATGTATTTACTTGTATAAAAAATGGTACGGGTCAAGAGACTTGAACTCTCACATCTTGCGATACTGGAACCTAAATCCAGCGCGTCTACCAATTCCGCCAAACCCGCACAATATTTTCTATACTTCACAAAACCGAAGTAAAGTGAAATGGTGGCTACACCGGGACTCGAACCTGGGACCCCATCATTATGAGTGATGTGCTCTAACCAACTGAGCTATGTAGCCATTCCATCTTGCCTCTCAGCAAGTGGCGCGTATTATGCTAATCTGATTGGCATCCGTCAACCGTTTTTTTTAAAAAAACACTGTTTTTTGTTTGTTTGGCTAATGGATGTGCAATTTGACCGTTAACTACACAAAAAAATATGCATATAACGGATAAACTGCAAAAAATGTACTTACTTTATTTATACGTTAAAACGGAAATGTACGACATCACCATCTTTAACTAAGTAATCTTTCCCTTCAAGTCGCCACTTTCCTGCTTCTTTCGCACCAGATTCACCATTGAACTCAATAAAATGTTCAAATGCGATAACTTCTGCACGAATAAAACCCTTTTCAAAGTCAGTATGAATCACTCCAGCTGCTTGTGGTGCTGTAGCATTCTGCTTAACAGTCCATGCACGAACTTCTTTTACACCAGCAGTAAAGTAAGTTTGTAAGTGCAATAATGAGTATCCCGCATTAATAACACGATTCAAGCCCGGCTCTTCTAATCCAAGGTCAGCCATAAACTCAATGCGATCTTCATCTTCCATTTCAGATAATTCGCTTTCAATTTCAGCACATACAGCTACAACAATGGCACCTTCTGCATCTGCTATCTTTTGAACTTGATCAAGATAAGGGTTATTTTCAAAACCATCATCATTAACATTAGCAATATACATAGTTGGTTTAATTGTTAAGAAGTTTAAATATTCAACCGCTGCTTTTTCTTCTTTAGATAATTCTAGAGAACGGACCATGTGGCCTTCTTCAACGTGCTTTAATATTTTTTCTAAAACAGGCATTTCAAACTTAGCGTCTTTATCTCCACCTTTCGCTTTTTTAGCTAAACGAAAAATAGCACGCTCTGCAGTATCCATATCAGATAATGCTAATTCAGTATTAATAACATCTATATCATCAATAGGGCTTACTTTATTAGCAACATGAATAATATTGTCATTTTCAAAGCAACGAACTACATGGCCAATAGCATCAGTTTCACGGATGTTTGCCAGGAACTTGTTTCCTAAACCTTCACCTTTAGATGCACCAGCAACCAAACCAGCAATATCAACGAATTCCATTGATGTAGGAAGTACACGTTCTGGTTTTACAATAGCGCTAAGTTGATCAAGGCGAGGGTCAGGTACGGGTACTACACCAGTATTTGGCTCTATAGTACAAAAAGGGAAGTTAGCAGCTTCAATACCTGCTTTGGTGAGTGCATTAAATAAAGTTGATTTTCCAACGTTGGGTAAGCCAACGATACCACATTTAAATCCCATAATTTTTACCTGTTTTGGTTGGTGTATATTTGATTGGTACGACAATAATTGATGTGTTTATTAAATTATTGTCAAAATAAGTTTTGGATTACACCCCTTTAAAGGCATGTAAACGTTGTTGGGCTTTGTGTAAGCCTTCAGTTTGCCAAATATCAAAGCAACGACTTGCTTCATCAATAGCACTGTCAATAAGGATTTGTTCACTGCTTGGTGCTTTACCAAGTACATGGCCAGTAACTTTATCTCGATGACCGGGGTGACCGATGCCAATACGTAAACGATAGAAATCTTTATTATTTGCCATACGCGCAATAATATCTTTTAAGCCATTGTGTCCACCATGGCTACCACCTTGCTTTATTTTTATGCAACCGGGAGACATATCTAATTCATCATGTGCAATAAGCATATTATCTACAGGGATACGGAAAAAATTTGCTAAAGGAGCAACGGACTGACCACTTCGATTCATGAAGGTAGTAGGGATTATTAAGTGAACTAGTTCACCAGCAATTAAACCTTTACCGTAAATGCCAGAGTATTTTTTTTCAGGGCGGAGAGCAATATTGTTGCGCTGTGCTAGTTCTTCAACAAACCAAACACCGGCATTGTGACGTGTTTTTGTATATTCGGGGCCAGGATTACCTAGCCCCGCAATCAACTTAATAGTCATATTAACTATTCATCTTTAAGTTAAATAGCTAACTGAATAAATATTGATTATTCAGTAGCTGCTGCTTCAGGAGCTGCTGCTTCATCTTCGTCGTCATTACTTTGCGCTTTAGCAGCGTTAGCAGTAACAACAGCTTGATCGTGATCTTCGCCTTTAGCTAATTCATCTGATGTTACGCCTTTAGGTAACTTAATGTCAGATAAATGTAGTGTTTGACCAACTTCTAAATCAGCAAGGTCAATTTCAACAAACTCAGGTAAGTCTTTTGGTAAACAAGAAATAGCAATTTCTGTAAAATGATGAGCTACAGTTGCACCAAGTTTAACAACGTTCTCTTCGTTTAAGAAGTGAATTGGAGCGTTCGTATGGATAGCATGTTTTGCATCGATACGAATAAAATCTAAATGCATAATAATGTTTTTGAACGGGTGACGTTGCATATCTTTAATTAGACATTCAACAGGCTTGCCGTCAACATTTAATGTTAATACATGCGAATAGAAAGCTTCTTCTAATTGAGCACGTAAAACATTTTTGTGTTCTAAAGTCAAAGAAATTGATTCTTTGCCTTCACCGTAAAGGATAGCAGGAACTTTATTCGCGTGACGTAGGCGGCGGCTCGCACCTTTCCCTAAATCTGTACGTACTTCTGCATCCAAAGTAAATAAATCAGTCATGATATATACTCTTATATTGTATAAAAAAAATTTAATCTTGTTTTTTGCGACCAAAAACAAGGATGTTCGCTTTTGAACTAGTTTAACCATCAATAAAGAAAGTTATCTAGATAAAAAGGCGCCGCATAATAACACTAGCGTTAGCGTAAAGCTATCAATTATTAACTCTGTTGCTAATTGATAATAAAAAAGCAGATATTAAAAAATAATATCTGCTTTTTATATTCAATATAGCACTAATGTTTAGTGATCAAACATTGCTGAAATTGATTCTTCATTACATACACGACGAATGGCTTCGCTTAACATACCACTTAGCGTTAATTGGCGGACCATTTTAAGTTTTTTAATCTCTTCTGATAATGGAATTGAATCAGTAACAACAACTTCATCAATAACAGAATTTCTAAGATTTTCAGCTGCGTTACCAGATAAAACTGGATGAGTAGCATAAGCAATAACGCGTTTTGCGCCATGTGCTTTCAATGCTTCTGCAGCTTTAGCTAATGTGCCACCTGTATCAATCATATCATCAACAATAATACAATCACGGCCTTCTACATCACCAATGATATGCATTACTTGTGCAACGTTAGCTTTTGGACGACGTTTATCGATAATTGCTAGGTCAGCATCATCAAGTAATTTGGCAACAGCACGAGCACGAACAACACCACCAATATCAGGAGAAACAACAACCGGATTATCTAACTCACGATTTTTCATGTCTTCTAATAAAATAGGTGTACCAAAAGCGTTATCAACAGGTACGTCGAAAAAGCCTTGAATTTGTTCTGCGTGTAAATCAACCGTTAATACTCGGTCAACACCAACGCTTGATAAGAAATCAGCAACTACTTTAGCTGTAATTGGCACACGAGCACTACGTACACGTCTGTCTTGGCGAGCATAACCAAAATAAGGAATAACAGCAGTAATTCTACCAGCTGATGCACGACGAAATGCATCGATCATCACAATTAATTCCATTAGGTTATTATTGGTAGGTGCACAGGTAGATTGAATAATAAAAACATCGCTACCGCGAACATTTTCATTTATTTCAAAACTTATTTCACCATCGCTAAAACTACCAATTTTGGCGTCGCCTAAAGTAATATATAAGCGATTTGCAATTTGCTTGGCCAGTTCAGGGGTGGCATTACCCGCAAAAATCTTCATGTCAGGCACAGTCAGTTCCTCAGAAACTTTTGACATTAATCGTAGTAGCTAAAATTAACGCGTATTGAGAGCGTTTATTCTAACAAATTATTTGATTCGTTATTTTTCTAAACTCTCGAAAACAGAAATAAATGGTGATTTATTAAGGCCTTGAGCGACAAAAGATTCTATCCCTAAAGGAAGTTTTTTTTGTAATTCAATGGCTTCTTTCTCACTAGAAAAACGTGAGAAAACACAAGCACCTGTTCCTGTCATTCTAGACGGGGCGTATTCTACCAACCAAGCTAGTAGCTTGGCAACCTCATCGTAATGTTTAATTACCATAATTTGACAATCGTTATGGTACTTATCATCGTTAAATAAATCTTTATCGCAATAAACAGTGTTAAAATTACGATAGCTTAATTTACTTGTATTTCTTGGTAAGTCCGGTGATGTAAAAACGCTGGCAGTTGAAATACTGATGTTAGGTTTACTGACTAAATACCAGCATTCTTCTGGCTCTATAGGGGTTAACTTTTCACCAATCCCTTGGGCGAATGCAGCAAAACCATGTATGAAAATCGGTACATCAGCACCTAGCGTTACACCTAGTTTAGCTAATTTATCGGTTGGTAAATTACAATTCCAAAGGTCATTTAACGCCACTAATATAGTTGCAGCATTTGATGAGCCGCCGCCTAAACCTCCGCCCATAGGCAATTTTTTATTAATACGTATTTTTGCACCCAACGACTTTAATATAATAGCCTGTTGTTCGGACTCAGCTTGATTAATTACTTCTTTTTTAAGTAACAATCCTGCTTTTACAATTAAATTATCTTCATTTTTCACACCATCAATAGGTGTTAATAGATCAATCGTTGCGTCATCAGTAACTGATATTTCTATTGTGTCGCTATAATCCAGAAATTGAAATAATGTTTCTAGTTCATGATAACCATCGCTACGTTGCCCTACGACATGTAAAAATAAGTTTAATTTTGCTGGTGATGGGAACGAAAAAAATTTATTCGTGTATTTATTAATACTATTGTTCATTTATATTGACTTAAATTCTGAAGCTAAAGGGAATTAAATGTTGCGATCAATCAATAAAATGCCAATTTTTAACAGCTATTTTTATTAATAAATCATCTTTTTCTATCGTAAACTGGGTTGCCATCTTTATATTATTAAAATATTTATAATGAGTGTAGTTAATTTGCCATAGTTCATTATTATAATAACTTGATATACGACTAGGTAGCTGGGTCTGTGCATCAACTTGAAGTTTATCATCGGCTTTATATTGTAAGCCTTTTAACCAATAAGTTAATGCTTGTGTAGGCAATGTTAGGCCTGTAAGAGAGTATATTAAAGTTGATAAATCTGTACCTCGGTATTCTTTACCATCGACTTTAATTAGGTGTTGTTTTTTATTAGATTTAAGATGAAGAACATTAATGCCTAAGTAACTCGTTAAATTTAATTCTTGTGTGTGTTGCTTTTCGTTAACCTGCCAAATTAAAGATGCGCTTTCGCGTTTGCTTTTTTCTTGTATTTGTTGAATAAAGGCTATTTTTCCATTTAATCGCCATGCATTTTTTTTCAATAATTGTTCAGTTCTTTGTTTTGTTGTCGTGGTTTCACTATGATCTTCTGATGGTGCGGTTGGCTTAGTAGCACAACCTGATAGCAGAACGCTAATAAGCAATAATAAACTGGATAAAGAAGGGAATAATTTTAACATTTTTTATAGCACCGCCAATAATAAGTAAGTATTTGAACACAGCAATTTATGCAATTCAACAAGATAACTTTTTTTACTCAGTGCAATTCCTTTTAATTAGCGCGGTTATTTTGTAAAATATTCATTATTATTGTGATATTTATCACAGATCATATTTTAAAAGTGACGTTTGCATTATACTTACGTCGTTACTAAGTAAAATATCAATAGGTTTATTACATTGTCCATAGTTGCTGTTGGAATTAATCATAAAACTGCCCCTGTCGCGGTAAGAGAGAAAATATCTTTCAATCCAGATAGGCTTTCTGCTGCCTTACAAGAAATGTTATCAGCAGTAGGGTGTCGTGAAGTTGCTATATTATCTACTTGTAATCGAACTGAACTATATATTGTGCAAGAGGGGGATTTTAAACTAACTCAAGCACGCTTAGTTGAATGGTTAGAAAGTTATCACAATGTTCCTGCTTCTATTATTTTACCTAGTTTATATTGGCATCAAGATAAGCAAGCTGTTAATCATATGATGCGTGTAGCCTGCGGTTTAGATTCACTAGTGTTAGGTGAGCCTCAAATTTTAGGTCAAATGAAACAAGCTTATAGTCAAGCTAAAGCCGCGGGATCTATGGCCTTAGTAATGGATAGGTTGTTTCAGCGTACTTTTGGTGTCGCAAAACAAGTGCGTACAGATACAGAAATTGGCGCAAGCGCAGTTTCTGTTGCTTTTGCTAGTGTTAATTTAGCTAAGCATATTTTTGCAAGCCTAAGTAAAACTAAAGTTTTACTTGTCGGTGCAGGCGAAACAATAGAGTTAGTTGCTAAACATTTATATGAAAATAATGTCGGTAAAATTACGGTTGCGAATCGAACTATTGAGCGAGCTGAAGTAATGGCTAAGAAAATTGGTGCTGAAGTGATTACGTTAGCACAAATACCTGAACACATGTCTCGAGCAGACATTGTCATTAGTTCAACTGGCTCTACTTTACCAATTATTGGTAAAGGAATGGTAGAACAAGCAATAGCAAAACGACGTCATCAGCCTATTTTTATGGTTGATTTAGCTGTACCTCGAGATATTGAGGAACAAGTGGGTGATCTAGACGATGTGTTTTTATATACCGTGGATGATTTACAAAGCATTATTGCGCAAAATTTAGAAAATCGTCGCAAAGCTGCGGTGGAAGCCGAAAGCATTGTTGATAATCAATCTGATGTTTTTATGTCATGGCTTCGAGGGTTAAATACTCAAGATACCGTCATTAATTTTAGAAAACAATGTTTAAGTGAACGTGATCAATTACTTGAGAAAGCATTAATACAGTTAAAAAGTGGCAAAAATTCAGAGGCTGTTATCGGCGAGTTAGCGACTAAATTAACCAATAAATTTATGCATGCTCCCACCAGCGCCTTGCAGTCAGCTGCTCAAGGCGGTGAATTAGATAAATTAATTTATCTTCGAGACATATTTAACATCGACAATTCAGAGTAAGTTATAGGGCCATAACTTATAACTTCCTTCTGATCGTCAAACTAATCTTCTCTGACAATAAACTAGCTGCTGTAGAAAAATAATGTCTGTGCTAGAATAACCCCTGTTTATTTTTCCTTAGTTTTAAACCTAGTTTAAATCCCCTTTATAATAAAAGATTATTTTAATGAAATCGTCCGTTTATCAAAAACTTGAAGCGTTAGCTGAACGCTTTGAAGAGGTTCAAGCCTTATTATCTGATCCTGAAACCATTGCAGATCAAGATAAATTTCGTACTTTATCGCAAGAATTTAAGCGGTTAGACGAGGTTACTTCAGTGTTCCATAAATATCAAAGTGCTGAAGGTGATTTTGCTACCGCAGAATTAATGCTTAAAGACGATGATCCTGATATGCGAGAAATGGCGCAAGAAGAATTTAAAGATGCTAAAAAAGCAGTAGCTGAATTAGCAGATGAACTACAGATTCTATTATTACCACGAGATCCTAATGATGATAATAACTGTTTTGTTGAAATTCGCGCCGGGGCTGGAGGAGATGAAGCCGCTATTTTCGCTGGTGATATGTTTAGAATGTATAGTCGTTATGCAGAAAAGCAAGGTTGGAAGATTGAAGTAATGAACTCCAATGAAAGTGAGCAGGGCGGCTATAAAGAATTGATTATGAAAATCAATGGTGAAGGCGTTTACGGACACATGAAGTTTGAATCGGGTGGTCATCGTGTACAACGTGTACCTGAAACTGAATCTCAAGGCCGTGTTCATACTTCAGCTTGTACAGTTGTTGTTATGCCTGAAATTCCAGAGTCGCAAGCCATTGAAATTAATAAAGCTGACTTGAAAGTTGATACTTTCCGCGCTTCAGGAGCGGGTGGTCAGCATGTTAACAAAACTGATTCTGCTATTCGTATTACCCATATTCCTTCAGGGGTTGTGGTTGAATGTCAAGATCAACGTTCACAGCATAAAAACCGTGCGCAAGCGATGTCTGTATTACAAGCGAGATTACAACAAGCGGAAGATGAAAAACGTCGTAGCGAAGAAGAATCATCTCGTCGTAATTTAGTGGCAAGTGGTGACCGTTCTGAGCGTATTAGAACGTATAACTTTCCGCAAGGCCGCATGAGTGATCACCGTATTAATTTAACTCTTTACCGTTTAAATGAAATTATGGAAGGTAATCTGCAGTTGATTATGGAGCCAATTATGCAAGAAAACCAAGCTGATTTATTGGCTGAGCTTGCTGAGCAACATTAATCTGTGGATAATTCATTATCATCGGAGTCTTATCAGGTACGATTAATTGGTGATAACACGATTACCAATTTAATTAAGCAAGGCTATGCATTGTTAGAAGCAACTTCTGATAGTGCAAAGCTTGATGTCGAAATTTTATTATCATCTGTTCTTAATAAAGATCGTAGTTACTTGCTTACTTGGCCTGAAAAATCATTAAGTGATGAACAATTACATGCATTTTTGCAAATATTAGTTCGCCGTATTCAAGGTGAGCCAATTGCGTATATTATAGGTGTGAAAGAGTTTTGGTCATTGCCTTTAGCTGTATCTAAAGCGACACTTATTCCACGACCAGACACTGAAACCTTAGTTGAATCTGTACTTGAACAATTTCAGGGCAAAGATAATATCAATTGCTTGGATTTAGGGACAGGTACTGGTGCTATTGCACTCGCTTTAGCAAGTGAAAACTCAACGTGGAATGTCAGTGGGCTTGATTTTAATATGGAAGCGGTAGCGCTTGCACAATTAAATGCAAAAAACTGTCAGTTACCACAAGTTAACTTTTTTCAAAGCGACTGGTTCTCTAATGTAGAAGCCAATAAAAAATTCGATTTAATAGTTTCAAACCCACCTTACATTGACTGTGAAGATAGTAATTTAACACAAGGTGATGTTCGTTTTGAACCAAACTCAGCACTTATTGCTAGTGATAATGGTTTAGCTGATATAAAGCATATTGCGAATATAGCGCGTAGCTTTTTAACGGAACAAGGACAATTGTTTTTTGAACATGGTTTTGCTCAAGCAGAAGCCGTTCGAAATATATTAACAGGTTTAGGGTTTGATAATCCTAAAACAGAACAAGATTTAAATGGCCATGATCGTATTACATGGGCTACTTTTTTAAATAATAAATTAAATTAATCAATAAAATAAATGATAACAGGAGTTAATTATGTTTAAACATATACATATGACCTTAGCACTATTGAGTATAAGTTTTTTAACTTTGCGCTTTATATGGCTACTAGCTAATTCACCTAAATTACAAGCTAAGTGGGTAAAGATCACCCCACATATTATTGATACCTTATTGCTAACGCTTGGCATAATTATGGCGGTTCAATATTCAATTAACCCGTTAGAGCAGTTATGGTTAGGAGAGAAGTTATTAGCAATAGTCGCCTACATATTCACAGGCTATTACGCGCTAAAGCTTGCTAGAAATAAATTTATGCGAATTTTAGGTTACCTTGGTGCCGTTGGATGGTTCATGTTAATTATGAAACTAGCCATGACGCGCGAAGCAATCTTTTTCTTATAATAATACTGCTAATTAAACATTATGAATACTTTGTTGCTTTCCGAAATTCAATCTCAAGAAAAAGATTTATTAGAAACATTGGTGTTGCTTGAAGATTATATTTTTAAGGCTAATTTACCTGAACAGTATGTAAGTAGTTTTGATCGATCACTTGATACTTTAGAAACTATTATTGAACAGTGTCAGGCTGTTATTGCGGAAATTGAGTCACCTTTAGATAAAAGCGAAGTGTTAATGAATGAACTTTTCTTTCAGCACCTTTTTATTGATAGCCATAAAAAGCATTGGCCAATAAGTTCTTTTAAAGTTGCTGCTAGTTTAAATCAACGTTTAATGTCGCCTATTGTCAAAGCGGTACTTCTTTGCGAAATTATCAATGCTTGTGATTTCAATGCTGATATAGTTTTTGTACCAAATAAAGTCATGGTTCGTCTTTGCTGTGATGATCAATACGCTATTATTTTTGATCCTGTAACCGGTGAGTCTTTAGATTGGCACGAGCTTGATTTACGTCTTGAAGAACTTGATGGTGACCCAAGCCAGCATGAGTTTTCTAGCATGAATAGAGAAGCCATTTTAGCTGAACATTTAAGTGCGTTAAAGAACGTTTTAATTCGTGATAAAGCATTCGAACAAGCGTTATTATGTGTCGATTTAATACTATCATTGAATCCTGACGACCCACTTCAACGCCGTGATCGAGGCTTTTTGCTTCACCAGTTAGATTGCTTTAAAGTGGCGGTCGATGATTATCGTTATTTTGTTGAAAAATGCCCCAAAGATCCTGCTGCACAGTTATTAAAAGCTCAACTTGATGATATAACACTAAGTGAAACTACTTTTCATTAACCCCTTTTATAACATATAGCTATTTATACAGTTAAAAAGAATAGGAAAATACATGTCAACACCTTTGGCTATGCCACTAATAACAAATGATGCCGTTGTATTAGGTTTACTTTCATTAATTTTAGGTTTTATTTTTTATACTTCCAATAGTCAACATCCTGTTTGGAAGAAGTTTTATCAATATGTGCCAGCATTATTGCTTTGTTATTTACTCCCTTCATTTTTAAATACTTTTGGTATTGTTAGTGCTGAGGTCAGCAACGTTGATGATATTGCAAAATATTACTTATTACCTGCTTGCTTAGTCTTACTTACACTAAGTATTGATATTAAAGCGATTGCGGCTTTAGGTAATAAAGCAATTATTATGTTTCTCACCGGTACTGTTGGTATTGTTATTGGTGGACCGATAGCCTTATTAGCGGTGGCTGCCGTTTGGCCTGAATTAATAGGTGTAACTGGCCCAGATGCAGTTTGGCGTGGTATGGCTGCATTAGCTGGTAGTTGGATTGGCGGCGGTGCAAATATGCTTGCCATGAAAGAAATTTATGGTGCTGACGGTAAAATATTTACCATCATGGTAACCGTTGATATTGTTGTTGCTAACCTATGGACGGCTTGTTTGCTTTATTTTGCTGCTAACCATAAGCGTATTGACGCGAAAAGTGGTGCAGATACTTCGGGTATTGATAAACTCATTGATAAAGTGGAACATTTTGAACGCAATAATGCCAGACGGTTTGAGTTAAAGGATCTTATGCTTATTATTGCTATTGGCTTTGGTGCTACCGGTGTCGCTCATTTTGCTGCAGATATATTAGTACCTTTTTTCACAACAAATTACCCTGAATTAGAAAAATTCAGCTTACACAGCAAATTGTTCTGGGTTATTGTTTTAGTAACGGCCATTGGTTTAACATTGTCTTTTACTAAAGCAAGACAACTTGAAGCTGCTGGCGCGTCAAAAATAGGTAGCAGTTTTCTTTATATACTGGTTGCGACTATTGGTTTACATATGGATGTTACACAAGTAGTTGAAGCACCAAAATATGTTGTTATCGGCTTAATATGGATGGCAATACATGTCATCTTATTGCTAATAGTTGGTCGAATGATTAAAGCGCCTATATTCTATTTAGCCGTAGGTAGTCAGGCCAATGTTGGTGGAGCTGCCTCGGCTCCTGTTATTGCGTCTGCATTTCACCCTTCATTAGCACCAGTAGGAGTGCTATTAGCTGTATTAGGTTATGTGTTAGGTACCTATATGGCATGGATGTGTGGACAATTGTTACGCATCATCGGCAGTTAATTTGTAAAGTTTTCTTTTATATATAACATTTTTAAATCTATTTTTTATTAGCTTTTTTATTAGGAATTATAATGACAATAAAGTCAGTTAAAGTAAGTGGTATTGACGTTGCCAATGACAAACCATTTGTATTATTTGGTGGTATGAACGTACTTGAATCTCGTGACTTAGCAATGAGAATCGCTGAACACTACGTTGAAGTGACACAAAAGTTAAATATACCTTATGTATTCAAAGCGTCATTTGATAAAGCCAACCGCTCTTCTGTTAACTCTTATAGAGGGCCAGGTTTGGACGAAGGTTTAAAAATATTTGAAGAAATAAAATCAACGTTTAATGTGCCAATCATCACAGATGTTCATGAACCTTATCAAGCACAACCGGTAAGTGAAGTCGTTGATGTCATTCAACTACCGGCTTTTCTTGCCAGACAAACAGATTTGGTGGTTGCGATGGCTAAAACTGGCGCTGTGATTAATGTGAAAAAACCACAATTTTTAGCTGCTCATGAAATGAAGCATATAATTAATAAATTTGGTGAAGCAGGGAATGAAAATATCATCCTTTGTGAGCGTGGGAGCTGTTATGGCTATAACAACCTTGTTGTTGATATGTTAGCAATGGATGAAATGCGCAATTACGCTCCTGTTATTTTTGATGCAACTCACTCATTACAAAAACCTGGCGGTAGAAGTGATAGTGCTGACGGACGTCGTGCACAAGCGGCTCAATTAACTCGTAGCGGTATGGCTATTGGTATTGCAGGCTTGTTCATCGAAGCACATCCCGATCCATCTGCAGCTAAATGTGATGGCCCGTGTGCATTGCCGCTTGATAAACTTGAACCTTATTTAGCGCAAATGAAAGCGATTGATGATTTGGTCAAGGGGTTTGCCCCATTAATTACTGATTAAGTTTAATGCTATTTAGCCTTATTTGGCTATTTTGAATGAGCAGATAAAGAAAGGGCGTAATACAATAAGTATTACGCCCTTTTTATTTAAATGTGCGAGCATTTAATGTTTTTCATTAGTGTATTTTTTATTCACTAATAATGTTTTTGCTTAGAGTCATCATTTTGTTTTGATTAACAACAACTCTTTCTTTAGCTATCATGTCACTAGCATTATCTTGTATAGTGTTTGGGGCGATAGTAATCGTTGAAAATGTTAAAGCTAAGTTAGCTTGTGCCTGGTTAATTAAGCTTTCTTGTTTAATAGGCTCTGTTTTTACTAATTCAGAGGCTTGGGCAATTAATGCTAATCCAGAAGCAAAGTAAACCATTACGGCTGATGTGGCTACAATAGCTAGTTTGTATATGTTGATATCTTTCATGTTTTTAATCCTGTTTGACCTAATAATAAATGTTTTCGTTGATGCCATCGTTTCGGCTGATAGATTTATTAGGACTTTTCTCGCGCTTGCTCTTTTTCGCAATATGCAAGCAGAGATAAAATAGCACTGCTCACACTTTTTGTTAGAACCTTGAGATGATGTCCTTCATCTATGAGCGCTATAATACTTAATAAAATGTATAATTTAAAACGACAAATAATCATGTTATTCATTAGAAAAACTAATGAATAGTTGTTATGCTGTGTTTTAAATAATTTATATGTAAATTAACTTTTATATTAAAACGGAATTAGGTGTAACTTGGCTAGTAGATTACCACCACTAAACGCATTGCGCGCATTTGAAGCATCAGCTAGGCAGTTAAGTTTTACGCGAGCAGCTGAGGAGTTATTTGTCACGCAAGCCGCTGTAAGTCACCAAATTAAAGCGCTAGAAGAGCATTTAGGCATTAAATTGTTTATGCGAAAAAACCGCTCTTTATTGTTGACGGAAGAAGGGCAGTCATATTATTTAGATATAAAAGATATTTTTAATTCACTCTATGACGCGACAGAAAGGTTACTCGCTCGTGGTGCTAAAGGGGCTATTACGGTTAGTTCGCAAGCAAGTTTTGCCATACAGTGGCTTGTGCCACGTCTTAGTGCTTTTAATGCGTTACACCCCGATATTGATGTTCGAATAAAAGCGGTAGATCAAGCCGAAAACTCACTTACTGAAGATGTTGATGTCGCTATTTATTATGGTCGAGGTCGTTGGCCAAATATTCACGCAGATAAATTACATACAGAGTATTTAATTCCTGTTTGTTCTCCATTGCTTTTACAAGAAGGCGCCGCGAGTGGTAAACCGCCATTATTATCGTTAGATGACTTACAACATCATACGTTATTGCATGATACGTCTCGTAGAGATTGGAAGCGTTGGTTTAAGCAGGTCGGAGTAAAAGGTACTAATGTGAATCATGGCCCTATTTTTAGTCATTCTGCTATGGTTGTTCAAGCGGCCTTATATGGTCAAGGTGTGGCATTAGCCTATAGTGTATTAGCTAAACCAGATATTGATTCGGGTCGTTTAATTTGTCCATTTAATGATGTATTAGTCAGTAAGAATTCTTATTTTGTTGTATGTCGCGAATCTCAAAAAGATATAGGTAAAATAGAAGCATTTAGGGATTGGTTACTTGATATGGTTGAATCAGAGCAAGAGCAAGTTAAAAATGGTCAAATCACTTAACTTATTTCAACTCAACCTTCCTCAGTGAAAATTTTTATCTACCGGAGTAACAGGCGAAAATGATAAGCAAACTAGAAAATAATGTTGATAACCCTATCGCACAAATTATATTTGCTCACGGTGCTGGCGCAAATATGCAACATGACTTTATGCAGCAGTTAACTGATTTATTTAATCAAGCCAATATTAATGTATTAAGATTTAATTTCCCGTTTATGGATAAACGTATTGCGTTAGGGAAGCGTTATCCGCCTGATAGAATGCCAAAGCTAATTGAGTGTTATAAAGATGTTATTAACGACTTGGTCACTACAACTAAGAGCGTTAAGCCGTTACCTTTATTTATTGGTGGTAAATCAATGGGGTCTCGTGTTGCAGTAACATTAGCAAGTGATGACGATATTTTACATAAAATACAAGGTGTCTTTTGTTTAGGCTACCCTTTTCATCCAGCTAAAAATACTGAAAAATTGCGATTGGAGCCATTACAAGAGACACAAAAAAAAGTGTTAATAGTTCAAGGTGAACGTGATGCTTTAGGATCTGAACTAGAAATTATGAATTATGAATTATCTAACTTATGTCAGTGCGTTTTTTTAAACGACGGTGATCATAGTTTAAAGCCAAGAGTGAAATCAGGGTTTACCCACACTCAACATATGAAAAGTTCAGTTAACATTATCAAACAGTTTATTCAGGAAAATACCCAAAATGAATAAAGAGACGCAAATAGAACATAATAAGACGAGTATAATAAAATATTTAATGATTTTTGTTGGCGTTAGTGGCTGCTTTTCTGTACTATTCGGCGCTTGGCTTGCTCATGCAGGACAGGCGTTATCTGTTAACGTGCAATCAACATTAAAAACAGCATTACAATATCAGTTATTTCACACTTTAGCTCTTTTAGCAGCATTAATTTGGGCTATAACTAATTTACCCATTAGAAAACCTTCTAATATATTGTTAGCTGCTTGCGCCGGTTTTGTGATCGGTATTATGTTTTTTAGCGGTGGCATTTATATTAAAACATTTTTCAGTTTTCCCATTGTTGGTAAACTAACGCCATTTGGCGGAATATCATTGGCAGTTGCTTGGTTACTCTTGTCAATTGAAGGTAAAAATAACTTATGACTTCTATCGTATTATATTGTCGACCGGGCTTTGAAAAAGAGTGTGGCGCTGAAATTCAAGAAAAAGCCGCATGGAATGAAATGTACGGCTATTTGGAATTAAAAAAGAATCAAGGCTTAGTCTTTTTTCATCTACAAGTACCTGAGCATGGTGAAGCTTTATTAAAAAAACTACCACTTAAACGCCTTATTTTTACTCGTCAATGGTTTGTAACCTTGACCGAAAAAATTGAATTACCTGATTATAATCGTGTTGAAGCGATTGTTGAATCGTTAGGAACTGAATGGCAGTACGATGATCTGCGCATGGAAATGCCTGATACTAATGATGGTAAAGAGTTAAGTAAATTTTGTCGGAAATTAGCAGTACCATTACGACAAGGCTTACGTAAAGCAAACATCTTAACAAATAAAAAAACTGAATTTAAAGCTGAAGAGGGTGGAACAATTTTACATGCTTTATTTTTGTCTGGCCAAGACGTTATTTTAGGGTTCTCATTTGCCGATAACAGCTCACCGCATGTGATGGGTATTCCTCGTCTTAAGTTTCCAAGTCTAGCGCCAAGTCGTTCTACGCTAAAACTTGATGAAGCCTTTTTATACTTTATTCCTAGAAATGAATGGAGTACTCGTTTAACTTCTGGAATGAATGCCGTTGATTTAGGCTCTGCACCTGGAGGATGGACTTATCAGCTTGTGCGTCGAGGCATGATGGTTACTGCTATTGATAATGGCCCTATGGCTGAATCATTAATGGAAACAGGGCAGGTGAAGCATAAAATGATGGATGGTTTTAAATATCTGCCAATGAAACAAAATGTTTATTGGCTTGTTTGTGACATGATTGAAAAACCACAAAAAGTTGCTAAGTTAATGAGCGAGTGGTTACTAAATGGTCACTGTAAAGAAGCTATGTTTAATTTGAAGTTGCCGATGAAAGGACGTTATCAGCAAGTAAATGAAGATTTACAGGCAATTAAAGACGCTTTTACTGAGCATCAGGTTAAATATGAATTATATGCAAAGCATTTGTATTATGATCGTGAAGAAATCACGGTACATGCAAGACTAATTTAGTTATTTAATGAAAGTTGCGAGCAATACCTTACTCGCAACTTACCGTTTTATTTTAAACTTTGATCTATAGTCTTTCTAGTAAAGCTTCAGTGAAATCAGTAGTACCATGAGTACCGCCTAAATCATGAGTTGTACGGTCGCCACTAGCAATAACATCAATTAAAGCGTTTCTGATTTTTTCTGCTTTATCACTCATTTCTAAATATTCAAGCATTTGTAATGCAGCTAAAATAACAGAAGTAGGGTTAGCTAGGTTTTTACCTGCAATATCAGGAGCACTACCATGTACTGCTTCAAAAATAGCACAATCTTCACCAATGTTTGCGCCTGGTGCCATACCTAAACCACCAACTAAACCAGCACAAAGATCAGATAATATATCACCGAACAAGTTAGTAGTAACGATAACGTCAAATTGCTCAGGGTTCATCACTAACTGCATACAACAGTTATCAACTATCATTTCAGTTGATTCAATGTCAGGGTAGCGTGCTGCAACTTCACGGGCTACTTTTAAAAATAATCCAGATGTTGATTTTAAGATATTCGCTTTATGCACAGCTGTTACTTTTTTACGACCTTCTTTGCGAGCAGTTTCATAAGCAAAGGTTAAGATCTTTTCAGCGCCATCACGAGTAACGATACTCATTGCTTCCGCTTGTGTTCCATCTTCTGAAACAGTTTGACCAACACCCGAGTACATACCTTGAGTATTTTCACGTACAGTTAAAATATCAATGTTTTCATAACGCGCTTTTGTACCTTTAAAAGATAATACAGGGCGTAGGTTTGCGTAAAGTTTAAATTGCTTACGCAAAGTAACATTAATTGA